>CAIMLX010000106.1 GCA_903842455.1 uncultured Hyphomicrobiales bacterium
ATCGCTGGCGGCGTCGGGCTCCTTTCTCCCGGCAGCGTGCTCGGCAAGGTCACTGCCACCGACAAGTACGTCGTGAGCGCAATTGGCGCCAGCGACGGCAGTCAGGTGCCCGCAGCCATCAACATCTATGGCGCTGACGCATCGGCCGCCGACATTGGGATCGCAGCCATTGTCCGCGATGCAGAGGTCAATGGCCATTGCCTCGTCTACCACGCCGACCGCGACCAGCCCGCCGAGAAAGCCGCAGCGCATGACGCGCTGAAGAGCCTCGGCATCATCGTGCGCTAACCCGGAGACCCGATCCCATGTCGATCATGAACATCTTCACCCAGGACGCCTTTAGCGTCATGCGCCTCACGGACGCTCTGCGCGATATTTCCTATGTGCCATCCCGCATCGGCCAAATGGGGCTCTTCCAGACCACCAGCATCGATACCCTCGACATCGCCATCGAAAAGGACAAGGCGCAGAACCGGATCCTGGTTCAGGCCAGTCCGCGCGGCGGTCCCGGCCAGACCTTCGGGCGAAACCAGCGTTCCATGCGCATGCTGAAGGTGCCGCATTTCCAGGTCGATGATGCGATCTACGCCGATGAGGTGCAGCAGGTTCGTGCCTTCGGCGAGGAAATCGCTGTCGAAAGGCTGCAGGGCAAGATCGCCGATCGCGCCGCCGAGGCATCGCAGTTCTTCGCCCTCACCGAGGAATATCACCGCATCAACATCCTCAAGACCGGACGCCTTCTCGATGCCGACGGCTCGGTGCTCTTCGACTACTTCTCCGAGTTCGGGGAAGCACAGGCCGCCGAGATTGATTTCGACCTCGATAATGCCACTCCGGCCGAGGGTGTTTTCCGCAAGAAGTGCGCCAGCGTCATCCGCCAGATGGCCGGCATTCTCGATGGCATCCCGTATGTCGGTGTCATGGCTCTTTGTGGCGACGCCTTCTTCGATGATCTCATCGCCCACAAGGAGGTCCGCGAGACCTACAAGGGGTATGCCGACGCCTCGACCCTCCGGAATGCCTATGTGAATGCAGGAACCTCCGGCATTTATGGCAGCTTCGAGTTTGGCGGCATCACCTGGGCGAACTACCGCGGCGGCGACAATGTCGGGGTGGATACCAACAGGTGCCACCTGTTTCCCATGGGCGTGCCGGGGCTGTTCCGCACCGTCTATGGTCCTGCCGATTACATCGAGACCGTCAACACGCCGGGGCAACGCCTCTACGGCAAGCAGTGGGAGATGCAGAACGGCAAGGGCGTCAATCTGGAGTTCCAGATGAATGCCTTGCACTACTGCACCCGTCCTCGCGTGTTGATCCCCGGCAAACGGACCTGAGGCGCATGACAAGGACGTCCCCACATGACCACGCTCACTGAAGGCCGCCACCCTGGCGAGGGCCTCCTGTCGGAAGCCAACTTCCACCGCTCGCGCGGCAGGGCTACGATCAAGTCCGGCTCGGGCGTGATCGAGCCCGGCGCGATCCTCGGCAAAATCACCGCTGGCGGCAAGTTCGCTCCGAGCCCGGCCGCCGAGACGGTCGGCGTTGAGGGCGCCGAAACTGCGGTCGCCATCGCGGTCTACGGCTGCGACGCCACCGCGGCGGATCGGGAGATCGCGATCATCGAGCGCGACGCTGAGTGGCGGATCGGCGCCGTCGTCTACGAGGCGACTGTCGACACCGACACCGAGAAGCTGGCCAAGCGGACCCAGCTGGCTGCAGTCGGCATCATCCTCCGCTAAGCCCACCCCCACCACCACATCGCCAAGTCTGCCCACCCCTGCGGTCACGCGGGACGAGCGCGCTTGCGCCATCGCAACAAGGAACCCCCCGGAATGTCTCTGTTCGACGACATCGACGGCTCACTACAGACGGCCATGGATCAAGTGTTCGGCGAGGCAATCCGGGTGCTCCCCCAGCGGGTGGGAGGAAACTATGGGGCCGGGGCTCCCGACCCGGCCCGCCCGCCGCTCGACACCCGGGCGATCATCAGCCGCGCCCCCAACACAGGGAAACTCGACTTCGCCGGAACCGGCCGCAGGGGGGTGGAGCTCTCGCTCGCGCCGTCCGAGTGCTGGATGGACCGAGCCGCCTACGCCGCCCTCGAATACGCCATCCGCCCCGGCGACCTCATCGAGCTCACCGAGAAGGGCGGCATGCGCGTGACGGTATCCAACGTGGCGCCGGGCGACCACCGGGACATCGTGATCCACTTTACCGCCGGAGCCCCCGCCCCATGAGCATCATCGCCCTCGCGCTCCGGATGTCGGCGACCCGCGCCCTTGAAACCGAGGGGGCCACCCTCGCCGGGGTGCGCGTGTTCGACAGCGCGATCACCCCGCTCGATGAAATGGTGTCGGCCGAGCCCAAGCCGATGATCGTCGTCTCGACCG
>CAIMLX010000107.1 GCA_903842455.1 uncultured Hyphomicrobiales bacterium
GACCAGGACGGCAAGGAACGCACGACCCACCGCGTCACCTACGGCGCCAAGCTCCGCGTCGACGACGGTGCCGAAGTGAAGCGCGGCCAGCGTATCGCCGAATGGGACCCCTACACCCGTCCGATCCTCGCGGAAGTCGAAGGCGAAGTGGCTTTCGAGGACCTCGTGGATGGTGCGTCCGTGGCGGAAAACACCGACGAGACCACCGGTTTCACCAAGCGCGTCGTCATGGACTGGCGCGGTAGCGCCCGTAACGACGCACTGAAGCCGGCTCTGGCGGTCAAGCGTGGCGACACCGTCGTCAAGCTCGATCGGGGTGGCGAAGCCCGCTACCTGCTCTCGGTGGATGCCGTTATCGCGGTCGAGCCCGGTGAAAAGGTTGCTCCTGGCGACGTCCTCGCGCGTATCCCGCTCGAGAGCGCCAAGACCAAGGACATCACCGGCGGTCTGCCGCGGGTGGCCGAGCTGTTCGAAGCCCGTCGTCCGAAGGATCACGCGATCATTGCCGAAATCACCGGCACGATCAAATTCGGCCGCGACTACAAGAACAAGCGCCGCATCATCATCGAGTCGTCCGAGGAGGGTGGCGAGCCCGTCGAGTACCTGATCCCGAAGGGCAAGCCGTTCCACCTGCAGGAAGGCGATACCATCGAGAAGGGTGAGTACATCCTCGACGGCAACCCGGCACCGCACGACATCCTGGCCATCAAGGGCGTGGAGGAGCTTGCTCGCTACCTCGTCAACGAGATCCAGGAAGTCTACCGGCTCCAGGGCGTGCTCATCAACGACAAGCACATCGAGGTGATCGTTCGCCAGATGCTGCAGAAGGTCGAAATCGTGAACCCGGGTGACTCGGGCATGCTCAAGGACGAGCAGCTCGACAAGCTGGACTTCGACGAGCTCAACGACCAGCTGGTCGCCGATGGCAAGAAGCCTGCCACGGCCAACCCGGTGCTGCTCGGCATCACCAAGGCGTCGCTGCAGACCCGCTCGTTCGTGTCGGCCGCGTCCTTCCAGGAAACCACCCGCGTCCTCACCGAGGCGGCGGTTTCCGGCAAGGCCGACCTGCTCGAAGGCCTCAAGGAGAACGTCATCGTCGGCCGCCTCATCCCGGCGGGCACCGGTGCCGGTACCTCCAAGGCCAAGGCCATCGCGGCCCGCCGCGACGAGCTCATCCTCGAGGAGCGCCGCCGCCAGGCGGAAGCCATCGCCATCGCGGCGCCGACCCCGGTCCCGACCGAGCCGGCCGAGTAAGCCACGACGCATCGCAGAAGTTCGAAAGGGTCCCCCGGGGCCCTTTCTTTTTGCCTACGCCCCGCCTGATGGACGCGCTGCGCGGTCGTGCCTGGAACAGTCCTGCAAGACACCGGGGAGTGCCGGGATGAGCGAAGCGGCCGTGGGGCAGGGTGGACGATTGCATCGTCGACCCGCTCGACTGGAGGTGCGCCTCAGCCGGTCTGGCACCGCACCCGCGACTGTCGGCCACGGCCCTGCAGACCGTGGGAGCCAAGGGCTGGGACGGCTTTGCAGTCATGGTGGTGGAGTAGGGGGGCTTACGGGGCGTCGGCGCCGTATCCGACATAGCCGGCGAACTCGCCCAGCACCAGCGACCATACCCCGAACGCCGCACTGAGGTTCTCGCGCGAGACTCCGTGCTCGAGGTTGATGTCGTACTCGATCACCGCATCGAGGTCGGCGTCGACATAGGCCCGGCCGAACCGCTTGGTGCGATTCCACGCGTTCACCGAATCCAGGGTCGGCTTGACGCCGGCGAACCCCGCATAGAAGTTTATGTCCTCGCAGTTGCCGGTGTCGCAGTTGAGGAAGAACACCTGATAGGGCAGGCCGTCCACTTCGCCAGCGATCCGCGGCTGGCCGTTGGGCTGCACCTCGAGACTGACTTCGCCATAGGCGCTGGCGATCGCCACGATGTCGTCGATGGCGCCGCCGTCGATGGTCTGCGCGTATACTGGAGCACAAACTCCGAGGACGAGCACAGCCGAAAGCCCGATCTGCTTCACTTCTGCGTCTCCTTGACGTGCCGAACCGCGACGATTCTACACGTTTGCGCCCTCCGGGCAATGACGGGGGAACTCCCTCCGTCCTCTCCGTCTCAAACTTGAGCGGGGAAAAACCGTCGCCGCAGTAGCCTGAGCCATGCGGCGAGGGCAGGGTAGAGTTGTCTACCGCTGCGCACCGCACCCGAATGCGAAACCCCCCGGAAATCCGGCAGGGTTGCTGGGTTTGTCCATCCAAAGAATCCTTGACGCGCAGACTCATCACCCATATAGAGGCGCAACCTTAGCGGTCGGTCGTGAGCACCATCCGGGTATCTGCCACCTTGTGCGGGCATCCAGGGCGCTCAAACACACTGCCAAAGGCATGAGACGACGATAAATCTTTGTGCGCATGAACACCGGTTTGCCGGTGGTCCGCTGCAATGGAGGCGCTGCTGTCCCGCATGGGATGGGTCAGGCGCCCCTTTGGTTTGTCTTTGTCTTTCGCAATGTATTCGGACCGATGGAAAGAGCGTGAATGCCAACCATTAATCAGTTGATCCGCAAGCCTCGGGTTTCCAAGCCCAAGCGGAACAAAGTACCGGCGATGGAAGCAAACCCGCAGAAGCGCGGCGTGTGCTCCCGCGTCTACACCACTACCCCGAAGAAGCCGAACTCGGCGCTCCGCAAGGTCGCCAAGGTCCGTCTGACCACGTCGCGTGAAGTGATTTCCTACATTCCTGGCGAAGGCCACAACCTCCAGGAGCACTCGGTTGTGCTGATCCGTGGCGGTCGTGTGCGTGACCTTCCGGGTGTGCGCTACCACGTGCTGCGCGGCGTTCTCGACACCCAGTCGGTGAAGGATCGCAAGCAGCGCCGTTCGAAGTACGGCGCGAAGCGGCCGAAGTAAGGAGCATATAGATGTCCCGTCGTCACGCCGCTGAGAAGCGCGAAGTCAATCCCGATCCGAAGTTTGGTGATCTCGTCGTCACCAAGTTCATGAACTCGCTCATGGAAGACGGCAAGAAGTCCGTCGCCGAGACGATCGTCTACGGTGCCTTCGACATCGTCCAGACCAAGCTGAAGCAGGATCCGATCACCGTGTTCCACGGTTCGCTCGACAACATCCGCCCGGCCGTGGAAGTCCGTTCCCGCCGTGTCGGTGGTGCGACCTACCAGGTTCCGGTCGAGGTTCGTACCGAGCGTCAGCAGGCTCTGGCCATTCGCTGGCTGATCGAGTCGGCCCGCAAGCGCGGCGAGCACACCATGAAGGAACGCCTTGCCGGCGAACTCATGGATGCCGTCAATGGTCGCGGCCAGGCCGTGAAGAAACGCGAAGACACGCACCGTATGGCCGACGCCAACCGTGCCTTCTCGCACTATCGCTGGTAACGGAAGGCTCGTCGCAAAATGGCCCGCGAATACGCGATCAATCATTACCGCAACTTCGGCATCATGGCTCACATCGATGCTGGCAAGACCACCACGACCGAACGCGTGCTCTACTACACCGGTAAGAGCCACAAGATCGGCGAAGTGCATGATGGCGCTGCCACCATGGACTGGATGGCGCAGGAGCAGGAACGCGGGATCACCATTACGTCGGCGGCAACGACGACGTTCTGGAAGGGCCGTGACGGCACCCAGTACCGCTTCAACATCATCGACACCCCCGGCCACGTGGACTTCACCATCGAAGTCGAGCGTTCGCTGCGCGTCCTCGACGGCGCCGTTGCGCTGCTCGACGGCAACCAGGGCGTCGAGCCGCAGACGGAAACCGTCTGGCGTCAGGCCGACAAGTACAATGTCCCGCGCATCATCTTCGTCAACAAGATGGACAAGATCGGCGCCGACTTCTACTTCTGTGTCGACACGCTGCATAAGCGTCTGGGCATCAAGACCGCTGTCGTCCAGCTGCCGATCGGCGCCGAGAACGACTTCAAGGGCGTCGTCGACATCATCGAGATGAACGCACTGGTCTGGCGCAACGAAGAGCTGGGCGCCCAGTGGGACGTCGTCGAAATCCCGGACGATCTCAAGGAACGCGCCGCCGAGTATCGTGCGCGCCTGATCGACACCGTCGTCGAAGTTGATGACGCGGCCACCGAGGCCTATCTCAACGGCGAGATGCCGGACAACGACACCATCCGTCGCCTGATCCGTATCGGTACGCTGAACGCCACCTTCTACCCGGTGTTCTGTGGTTCGGCGTTCAAGAACAAGGGCGTGCAGCCCCTGCTCGACGGCGTCATCGACTATCTCCCGGCCCCGACCGACATCGCCGCCATCAAGGGCATCGACGTCAAGACCGGCGGCGAGATCGAGCGTCACGCGACCGACAACGAGCCGCTGTCGATGCTGGCCTTCAAGGTCGCCAATGACCCGCATATGGGCCAGCTGACGTTCTGCCGTATCTACTCGGGCCATCTCGAAGCCGGTGCCTCGCTTGAGAACACCGTCAAGGAGAAGAAGGAACGCGTCGGCCGCATGTTCCAGATGCACGCCAACAGCCGTGAGCAGATCAACGAGGCTTACGCTGGCGACATCGTGGCGATCGTCGGCCTCAAGGACACCACCACGGGCGACACGCTGTCGGACCCGAGCAACCGGGTGATCCTGGAGCGCATGGAGTTCCCCGAGCCGGTCATCGAGATCAAGGTGGAGCCCAAGACCAAGGCCGACCAGGAGAAGATGGGCCTCGCCCTCGCTCGCCTGGCTGCCGAGGATCCGAGCTTCCGCGTCAAGACCGACGAAGAGTCTGGCGAGACGCTGATTGCCGGCATGGGCGAACTGCACCTCGACATCATCGTCGATCGCATGCGTCGCGAGTTCAACGTGGAAGCCAATGTCGGTGCGCCCCAGGTGGCTTACCGCGAGGCGATCACCCGCTCGGTCGAGCACGACTACACCCACAAGAAGCAGTCGGGTGGTTCGGGCCAGTTCGCGCGCATCAAGTTCCGCATCGAGCCCAACGAGCCGGGCAAGGGCTTCGAGTTCGTCTCGGAAGTCATCGGCGGCAACGTCCCGAAGGAATACGTTCCGGGCGTGCAGAAGGGCGTGGCTTCGGTCATGGGTTCGGGTCCGATCATCGGCTTCCCGATCGTGGACGTGAAGTTCGCGCTGACCGACGGTGCCTACCACGACGTGGACTCCTCGGTCCTCGCCTTCGAAATCGCTGGCCGTGCGGGTTTCCGCGAAGCCATCGAGAAGGCGGCTCCGCAGATCCTCGAGCCGGTCATGCGGGTTGAAGTTCTCACTCCGGAAGACTATGTGGGCGACGTCATCGGCGATCTTAACTCCCGCCGCGGCCAGATCCGCGGCACCGAGTCCCGGGGCATTGCCCAGGTGATCGATGCGATGGTGCCGCTTGCCAACATGTTCGGCTACGTCAACTCGCTCCGCTCCATGTCGCAGGGTCGTGCCCAGTACACGATGACCTTCGATCATTACGAGCAGGTCCCGAACGCGGTGGCCAAGGAAGTCCAGGCGAAGTACGCCTGATCGAAATAGACGAGGCGGGTCCGGGAGTTGCTCCCGGATCGCCAAAGCAACCAGACACTGAGTTCCTACTGCCGGCGCGCTAAGCTGGCGCCCAACGGAGAATACGATGGCCAAGGAAAAGTTTTCCCGCAATAAGCCGCATTGCAACATCGGCACGATCGGTCACGTCGACCATGGCAAGACCTCGCTGACCGCAGCGATCACCAAGGTCCTGGCCGAGACCGGCGGCGCGACCTTCAAGGCCTACGACCAGATCGACGCCGCTCCGGAAGAGAAGGCCCGCGGTATCACCATCAACACCGCGCACGTCGAGTACGAGACGGCCAACCGTCACTACGCGCACGTCGATTGCCCCGGCCACGCTGACTATGTGAAGAACATGATCACCGGCGCCGCCCAGATGGATGGCGCGATCCTGGTCGTTTCGGCCGCTGACGGCCCGATGCCCCAGACCCGTGAGCACATCCTGCTCGCCCGTCAGGTCGGCGTGCC
>CAIMLX010000108.1 GCA_903842455.1 uncultured Hyphomicrobiales bacterium
CTGTTACGATCCGTCAGGCCCATTCAACATCCAGCCGGACATTAACGTTTTAGTTTTGGCACTTCTCGAAGACGCTGAAGAACTTCGACGCGTTGAGCTGCGGTTTGAAGACTAGCCAACGGCGCGGAGCAGGAAACGGATCACGCGTGCAGGCGAATCCGGTCAGCCGCCAGATCGCCGAAGCCGCTGAGTAGATCCTTCACGCGGCCGTCGTCGACGCCCAACGTGGTCTCCATCCAATCAACTATACCAGCCGCCAGATCGCCGAGGCCTGCATGGGCCTCGGCGTCTACCGTTGAGAAGTTCCGATGACCGGACTGTGCCACACCCAACTGGTCGCCGGAACCGCGCTGCGCCATGTCGAAGGCGGCGAGCTCGAAGCCATCCTGCGATTGCTCCATCTTCTTCAGTCGCGCCATGGCGGGCGAGCCGGCGGCGGCGTCCGTCAGCAGGCAGCAGTAGCCCTGCACACCCTTGCCGCGTCCGACGCGGCCGCGCAGCTGGTGCATCTGCGCGAGACCGAACCTGTCAGCACCTTCGATGACGATGACGGATGCATGCGGGACATCGACTCCTACCTCGATCACCGTGGTCGCCACCATGATGGCGCCCGTCGCCTTGTTGAAGGCCCGCAGCGTCTTGGAGATGTCGGCAGCCGTCAGCCTGCCGTGCAGTTCCATGACATGGTCGCCATAGCGACCCTTCAGCTTCTCCACGGTGGCCGCGATCGAGGCCATTTCGCTGTTCTCATCGATAGCGGGCGCCACCCAGAACACATTACGGCCGGCGGCAATCTCCCGGTCGATGAGGGCGAGGACGTCGGCGTCGTTGCCGTAGACCTGCGTAGCGCGCGCCGGCGCGCCACCCGGCTTCTGCGTCAGGTGAGCCTTTTTCATCGTGCCGTCCATGACCTGCGCCATGGAACGCGGGATCGGCGTGGCGCTCATCTGGAGCGTATAGTCGGCGGCAGCCACCAGGGCGGCGCGGGTATCGACGCCGAAGCGGTGGGTCTCGTCGATCACCGCCACGCCGAGGTCGGCAAACTCGGTGTCCGATGTCACGACGGCATGGGTACCTATGACAACGCGGGCCGCGCCGATCTGCAGCTTGATCCGGGCCTTCTCGTTGCCGGTCGAGGACTGCCCGCCGCCCAGCTGCACCCAGCTGATGCCGAGCTTGTCCAGCCAGCCGCCTACGGTGCGCGCGTGCTGGTCGACGAGGGCCGTGGTCGGCGCCATGAGCGCCGCCTGGCGGCCGGACTCCACGGCCGCCACAAGGGCGATGAGGGCGAGCGCCGTCTTGCCGGTGCCGACGTCGCCCGTCACCTGCAGGCCGGCGGCGTTGGGGCTGGCCAAGGTGTCACGGATGGCGCCGATGGCGATGGTCTGGTCTTCGGTGAAGGCGGAGAACCCGGTGGCCGCCAGGCAGCGGGCAGCAATGTCGGGCGTGACTTCGACCGGCTTCGACTGGCGGATCTCGCGGACTGCCAGGCGCCAGCGCAGGTTCGCAGCCACCAGTTCGTCGATGGCCAGGCGGAGTCGGTATCGGCTGGCCGGCAGGCAATCGCCGGGCTCGATCGGCGAGTGGCAGCGCTTTACGGCCTCAATGAAGGGCGGAAGGTCGTAGTGCTGAAGCACCTCAGCCGGCAGCCATTCACCGGGATCCTCGGCATGGTCCGCCAGTTCGGTGAGAAGGGAAGCCGCGACGTGATGCGGGAAGCTCAGATATTCTCGGTCACCGTACACCGGCTCGGCAATGCTGACGGTTTCGCCGGGGGCGTAAACGCGCAGGATCTCCAGCTGCGTGGGATTCCTTTGCGCGACGCGCACGACGAAGGTGCTCGGTGTTGAGGCCTGCAGCACGCGAAGCCATAGGCGCGTCAGGTTCCGGTCGTTGGCGCGTGGGGCGCAGTGAATGGCGCCCGTGGCGTCGGCAAGATAGGGCTGCATGGCCTCATCGAGGCGGGGCTGCGCCTCGGCAATATAACGCTGTTCGGTGCCGGCCTTGTTTCCGTTGATCTCAGCCAGCGTGGCGAGCGGCAATAGCATTTCCGCAGTCGGCATGGTCGTAAGCATGCCGCCACCGTTGCGCCGGTGGCGCGGCGTCAGACGCTGGAGACGCTTGGCCGTCATCGGCGGCAAGCCGGCGCAGATGTCCTCCGAGTCCATCGTCATCACTTCGCGGAAAGGCAGTTTCTTAAGCATCATTCGAAGTCCTTAGCGATAGCCCAGGCGTCAACAATCTCGGCGTCGATGAGGCCGATCATTTCCTCGTCGCTGGTGGTCGGGAACATTTCGCGGTAGGCGGCCTTCGCCTCGCGTTCGAGGATTGCCGCGGCCTGTTCGGCGTGCTCGTCGCTCGCCTCGACAACGATCTCGTCGTGCACATGGCAAATGACGCAGGCGTCGAGACCGGAAAGAGCAACGTCGAGCCGCCAGAGGGCACGGAGCAGCACGTCGGCTGCCGAGCCCTGGACGGCGCAATTCATGCCGGCGGGTCCGGCCTTGCGGAAGAATATGGCCTTCACCTGCGCTGGCCGGGTGGCGGCGAGGATGATCTCAAGATCCTCTCGGTCGTCGAAGTCGAGTTCGGGATTATCAAGATCGATGATCGCGCGGTTGAACTTGGATTCCGCCTTCTCGAGGATGTCTTCAAGCTCGGCCTGGAGGTTCCTC
>CAIMLX010000109.1 GCA_903842455.1 uncultured Hyphomicrobiales bacterium
CAGCACAGTTCGCAGTGACCTACCTGCCGCCGCTCCAGGCCGTCCTCGGGACCGAACCTGTGGCGCTAGCCGATGGCATGTTGATCATCGGCATCGGGGCGGTCTTCTTCGCAACTCTCGAAATCGAGAAGCAGATACGTCTTGGCCTACGGCGAGGGTTGCAGTCCTACTAACTAGGTCAACGGCGTCTTCCCTGTCTCAGGGTGCCGCACTCCGTGACTAGTCCTGAGGACGCCATTGTCAGCGCGCCACTCCATATCCTCCGATCGTTCTTCTCACCGACGGCCCACTTCGTTCGAGTGATGGTTGGTTCTAGCTGGCGGCGGTCAACGAACTCTACTGCGAACCCGGAGTGCTGCGCCTGGCCTACTTGCAGTTAGGCAGCAGGCTTTCGGCTTGCTGCGACAACTACTCCGATGATGATGACGCCGGTGAAGAGCATACGCACGCCGGCGCTGGCGCCGTAGGTGTTGAGCATGGATACAACGAGGAAGAGGAAAAGCGACGCCCCCCAGATGCCGGGCACGTTGGCAAAGCCACCTGCCACGGCAGTCCCGCCGATCACCACAACGGCGATTGACGTCAACAGATACTCTGCCCCCATGTTCAGGGCCGCTCCGCCCGAGAAGCAGCTTAGCAAGAAGCCAGCAAGTGCTGCCAGCACAGCGCACAGAACGTAGGTGGCAAACCGCGTGCCATCCACGGGCACACCGGCAAGCCGCGCCGCTCGCATGTTCTGACCGATGGCGGAGACCCAGCGGCCGTAGATGCCTTTTTCGAGGATCACCCATGCGAGCGCGGATATGACCAGCGCCACGATCGCCACATTCGGAACCCCGAATGTCGAAGCGGTCGCGAATTGCGACAGCACGTCGGGCGGCTTGATGCGGATGCCGCGGTTGTACCAGATGGCCGCAGACTGAACGATGAAGCTCGATGACAGGGTCGCGATGATCGGCGGAATGCGCAGCAACTTAATCAGAGCATAGTTGAACACGCCAATGGTGATGCCAACGGCCAGCGCCACCGCGATACCGGCGAGCACCATGCCGTCGCTGGTGTCCATCACCTTGAGTGCTGCAGTCCCGGCGAGGGTCATCGTCGCCGGGATAGAAAGATCCACGTTTCCTGGCCCGAGCGTGATGACGAACATCTGCCCGAGTCCGACAATGATCGAGAACGCAGCAAAGGTCAGCGCCGCCTGCGAGAGGCCCAGTGTCGAGGCTCCGCCGGTGAACATGATTGTCACCAGCCACACGCCACCGGCAGCGAAGAACGACCATACCCAGGGCTTCGCAAGGATCGCCCTCATTTCCGTGTTCCCCGCGCTTCGCGGCGGTTGAGCGCGAGCCTGAGAGCTAGGACAACGATCAGAATGGCGCCTTGTGCGCCAATCTGCCAGTCGGGTGAGATGCGCAAGAAACTCAGGAACGCTGCCGCGAGCGTTAGAGTAAGAGCACCGACGACTGCTCCAATGGGAGAGACTCGTCCACCCACGAATTCCCCGCCGCCCAAGATGACCCCAGCGATGGACAACAGCGTGTATCGTAGCGCGATGTTCGCATCGGCGGATGTCGTCAGCCCCACCAGCGTCATGCCCGCAAGCACCGCGAACAGTCCGGCCAAAGCGTATGCAAGGGCCCGCGCCCGCACCACCGACCAGCCGGCGCGCTGGACGGATCGCTCATTTCCGCCGACCCCTCGCAGCACCACGCCAATAGCCGAGCGCATGACCACGAAGTGCGCCACCACGGCGATCAGCACACTAGCCACAATAGCCATCGGCACCAGCGGCGGCTTGGACGTCATCAGCCAGCGAATCCAGTCCGGCGCCGTTCCCCCTGGCGTTGGAAGGAGCAACACCGCGAGCCCACCCCAGACGAAGCTCATTCCAAGCGTCACCACAATGGAAGGCAGGTTGCGTAGATGTATGATCACGCCCAACGCGGCGTACGCGGCGATGCAGCCCGCAAGGATCAGGAAGCCGATGATCGGGTCCGATTGCAGGAAAGTTGCCGTGACGCATGCGACGAAGCTCACGAACGTACCCATCGAGAGGTCGAGATCATTGACCATCATGATCAGCATTTGCGCGATAGTCGCGAGCGTGATCGGCACCGCCAGGTTGAACAGAAGGTTCAGGCCCGTATAGCTCATCGTGCGCGGCTGAAGATAGAAAACGGCCCCAAGCAGCAGGGCCAGCGAAAGAACCGGCACCAGCAGGCGAAGCCGCTCAGCGGTGAGAAAACTCATGCTGCCCGCTCCGAGAAGGATGCCGAGAGGATGTTCTCCTCGGTAGTGTCCGCTCCCCTTAGTTCTGCGACGATCGTGCCCTCACGAAACACATAGACCCGGTCGCATTGGCAGACTTCTTCCATTTCGGTTGAGTACCATACGAAGGTACGGCCCTTTGCGGCTTCGCTACGCAGGATCGCGTAGACCTCCTGCTTAGTGCCGATATCTACGCCTCGCATTGGGTCGTCCATCAGCACTACGGGAGCTCGTGTTGCCAGTGCCCGTGCGAACAGCACTTTTTGCTGGTTGCCACCGGAAAGGGAAAGGATGGGGTTATCAAGATTCTGAGTGCGCACCTCGATGCGGTCACGCCATTTCTTCGCGACATTCGCCTCCTCGCCTGTGTGTACCAGTCCCATGCGGGTCAGGTCTGGTAGCACCGTCAGCGTCAGATTCTTGAGAATGCTCCAGAGAGGGAGATTGCCGTCGACGTGACGATCCCCGGCCACGAAGGCTACTTTTCCGTCCTTCCGAGAGATCCAGTCGCCTCCCTCCGCCAGATAGAGACTGACGAGCATGTCGGTCTGCCCGTGCCCGCCCAACCCCGCGAGGCCAACGATCTCGCCTGGATAAGCGACAAAATCGATGGCGCCCTGGGATGACCGCTTCAGTACAGGCCGCACACCAGTGTAATCATGCGCCGCGAGTGCTGCATCCCGGGCCCTGACGACGCTGCCCATTGCCGCAACGAGACTATCGACGGTGAAATCAGCGGCCGACCGATCGGCCACGACCCTGCCATCCTTCATCACCACAACGCGGTCGGCGGTGGATAAAATTTCGCCGAGTATGTGTGAAATGATGACCACTGAACCGCCGCTCGCGACAAACTTGCGGACATAGGCCAGCAGTTGTCTCGCGAGGCTTGCGTCAAGCGATGACGTCGGCTCGTCCAGAACTACCAGGCGCACCTTGCGGTCGCTTTCCGAGAAGGCCGTAGCAATCTCGACCATCTGCCGCTCTGCGATGGAAAGGGTCGCGATCATGGCCCGGCTATCGATGCCATGACCGGGAAAAACCTCATCCAGCTTTTGCCGAATTAGTGCTTCAGCCCGCACGCGCCATCCGAAGCCCGAGATAGACCGGTGGGTGATGCGCGCATTCTCGGTGACCGTGAGGTTGGGGCAAAGTGAGAGTTCCTGGAATACGCATCGCAATCCATTCGCGCGCGCCGTCGCTATCCCATAACTGGCTGTCTCATCACGCCCATCGACCAGCACTTTGCCTGCATCGGGCCGCGCTCCGCCGGTAATTATATTCACAAGCGTGGACTTTCCCGCGCCATTGTGGCCGACCAGACCGACGCACTCGCCCGGTCGGACGAAAAAATCCACACCAGCGAGCGCGCGAACGGCGCCGAAACTCTTTTCGGCGCCGTTCACTGCCAACACATCTGCAAGAGGTGCAGTGGCCTCCATTCGGCTCTACTTCGCTGCCGCGATGGTCGCCTGGGTGTCCTCGAGCGTGTACTCCACGTTTGTCACGCTACCGGCACCGGTAACGGCCAGTTGGTCCTCGAGATTGGCCTGTGTCACTTCCACGAGCGGCACCACGAGTTCCTTGGGGACGTCTGCACCGTCGAGAATCTGCTGGGCCACCCAGAAAGCCAGGGTTGAGACGCCGGGGGCGATAGAGACAGAGTAGGTCTCGTAGCCATTAGCGTTCTTCTGCTCCTTCCACCACTTCAGTTCATCCTCGCGATTGCCCATGATGATGGTAGGGACCGTGCGGCCCGCTGCAGCGAAGGCCTGGGCCGCGCCATAGCCATCGCCGCCCTGAGTCACCACCGCGACGATATCGTCCGGCAAGCTGGGCAAAATCCCGGCTACGGCCTTCTGCGCCACATCCTGAGCCCAATCGCCGTTGACCGATCCGACAACCTTGAAGCTCGGATGCTTCGCAAGCCCGTCCTCGATACCGGCATGGATTTCATCGTCCACCGACACTCCGGCTAGGCCGCGGATTTCAAGCAGGTTTCCACCCCCAGGCAGCTTGGCAGCGAGAAAGTCGAGTTGGTTGCGGCCCATCTGCTTGAAATCAACCGCAATACGCCAGGCGCAAGGTTCTGTGACGATCCCGTCGAACGAAACCACGATAATGCCTGCGTCACAGGCCTCCTTCACGGCTCCATTCAGTGCCGTCGGCGAGGCGGCGTTTACGACGATCGCATCGTAACCCTGCAGGATCAGATTTTGGATCTGAGCGGCCTGTTCGGTAGCCTGGTTCTCGGCAGTAGTGAAGGCATCGGCTGCAGCTACCGTTCCGGCTTCCACTGCAGGCTTCGTTACGGTGTCCCAACTGGTCAGCATCGCCTGGCGCCAGGAATTGCCGGCATAGTTGTTGGACAGCGCGATACGCTTACCCGACGTTTCGGCTAGAGCTGTAGTGGAGAAGAGCGCAACCGTCAGCACACTCAGTACGAGCGCTTTATTCATGATTATCCTCCCATGTGCCTTTCAGGCACGAGCCGCAGCCTCCCGCCACGACGAGCAACCGTAACATGTTAGCATGAGGTCGAAAAGGAGCCGCCTAGCCACGCTCCCGAATATGGGCGGGCGTGAAGCTGTTCTAGTGGCAAGAGCGCAACTGCCTCGGCGCCGGCCCAGAATCCTTAAAGTTTGGGTATCGGTGGCGTTATCAGGCAATGGGAGCATGCCGGAGACCAACAACTCGCATCCGGCCAGCCGACGTAGGCATGGCTGTGCATGCCGGCGCTCATGGCCCACCTCCACGAATGGCTTAGAATTGCTGGGTACCGAGGCGGAAACCCACAGTGTCTTCAATCCGTAAGTCTGCCTGATATGCCTCATAAACAACCGCTCTTTGAGATTTTGGAAATACTCACCTCAGCGCCTCGCTTGGCCCAATGTCGCGTTGTCCATCTCCGGTTGTCGGGAGTTGGTATTGGGTCAATAGAAGCCCTATTCAACACGTCCGCTGGGCGCCTATAGCGTAGACCCAATGCTTGCGCGGCACTAGTATGCGCTACTACAAGGCTTCCGCTACCTGCTGTGCGGCCCCGACAGCGTCGGGCGGCACCGGCAGGGGTACGTCAACGCTCTGCCAACCCATTCGCGACAGAAAGCCGTACGTCACCGTCAGAATGCCAGACTCCAGGCGGACGTCCGTTAACCGGCTCAGCGGCGTGCGCCACACATGGAGCACGTCGTTGACGAGCAGCCCGTCGCGTCCCACAATCACCGTGCCGGAACGCGGCGTGAGCTGCACTCGGCGCACCCGGCCGCCCCACAGGTAGGCGACGACGATCAGCGTGGCGACGACGGCAGCCATTCCCACCATGAAGGAGGCAGCTTCCGGATCGAACACCGCGAAGGCGCCGAAAATCACCACAATGAAGCCTAGCACCAACAGCAGTGCCCCGCGCTTGTCGGCGGCATCGCTCGCATCGACGACATCAGCGAATTTGCGGAACACTGCCGGGTCCACCACCCAGCGGCTAACCACGTTGCGGCCGGCCAGCAGGTCAACCTTCACCTGCGTATAGCGCCAGAACAGCAGTGCGGCCGCGCCTGCACCCAGCAGGATGAAGATGGCAAAAAGGTCCGCAGCATACGCCGCGTAACTGATTGTAGCGAACACGGTATCGCCGTACGGCCACTGGATCAGCAGCCATATCCCAGAGAGCGCGGCGGCCGCCAACGCACCCCACAGCCCCACTCGCGGATCGGTCAGCATGTTATGCCTGCTCCCCTCTTTTCGTCTCTAGCGATGATTTAGCACCGCTCGGGCAGGCGCCTTGAGCCCGATCAAGTCCAACTGGTGCCAATCCTGGGCCGCTCTTGACGTGGATCAATCTCGTACGCTCGTGCGCGCCCCAGTGTTTGTCCCATGCAACGTCTTCGCGCAGCGTCTCTCGGTGCAGGTATCCTGCGGGCCGCACTCACCATCCTGCTGCTGCTCTGTAGCTCGATGGCCGTGCGAGCCGACTATGTCGGTGGCCTTGACCCGGGTGGGGACAACTATCTTTCGTTGCGGACCGGCCCCGGTACCAAGTATCGCGCGCTGCGTCGGCTTGGACCCGACACGATTGTGACGGTGCTCGATCGTGACGGCGCCTGGCGCCTCATCGAGCTCGATGATGGAACCAGGGGCTGGGCCCATGGCGACTACATCTTGCCAGGATTCCCCGCGGGTGGGGACGCCGAGGATACCGATATTGACCTCACCTCCCCGCCACCCCCCGATGATGCACCTCCGATCGCCGAAGAGTCGGCAGTCCCCGAGATCGGCCACTGGATCGCCTACACCAACGATCGCTACGGCACCTCGATCGAGTATCCCGCCGACGCCTTCGCAATACAGCCGCCGCCGGAGAACGATGACGGGCGCACCTTCCTGGCGCGCAGCAGCAGAACGCGTTTCATCGTCTTTGCCTCACCGAATGTCTTCGACAAGACCATCGAGGAGCTGCGCGACGACGACATCGCGGCCGCCGACGACGACAACGTTACCTACAAGCGGATGGGCCCGGATTGGTATGTCCTCTCCGGCTACCGCCTCAACGACGTGTTCTACCGAAGGACGCTACTCTCGGACGATGGCAGCCTAGTCAACACGTTCGAGATCACCTATCCCAAGACGCAGAAGTCGGTGTTCGACCCGGTCGTGGCGCGGATGGCCAGATCGTTCAGTGCCGGTGGCGGCCAGCCCAACAACGAAGCTCCGCCCACCATCGACACCGTCCCCCCGCCAGACGTGGTCGAGCCCTCCGACGAGGCGGCTGTCCAGATCGACGAACAGCCGCCCGAAATGACGCTCGACAGCTGGCGCTCGCCGCTTGAGGAGACACTCTTTGCAGGGGTCGAGACGCCGCTCTTCATCTCCCATCAGGCCCATGGCGGGATTTACGAGACCTCGGCGCAATACGAGGACGGAGAGTTCGTCGTCGATGCCCCCGCGAACAGCGGTTGGGCCAAGGTGGGCCTGCTCAGCAGCGACCCGCTGGTCTGGATGGATGATTTCCGCGACGACGCCGAGACGCGCGTCACCTTCACTCTCGATCCCCAACGCACCACCGGCTTCGGTCTCGCTCTCTCGCAGCCCGGATGGGGCGGTGTCGTCGGCAATGATCCTGGTTATCCGGGAGTCCGCTTCTACTGGATTCGTAGTCCCGACGGCGCGTCTGCACGTGTCGAAATGCATGTCGATCCACACGGTACCGACGACTTCTGGAAGGGTACGGCTGCGGCGACCGCACCGAGCGAGGTGACCTTCATCCTTGCACCGGGCAAGGTCGCCATCGCCCTCGACGGCGAGGTCGTGACCGAGCGCGATTGGCCGGAGCTGCGTAGCGGCATCGGCTTTCGCGTCTATGCCTTCTCCCACGCGGCGGAGGTGAACCTGCCGGCTAAGATGGGGCTCAACTCAATTGCCGTTACCCGCTCCTACCCCACGGTGCCGGAGAAACTGGGCCCGGCGTCGGGAGTCGATCCGCTGCCAACGAAGGTCCTGTTCGACGGAACGCCGAACTCTCTTTTCGAGCCTGCCGCGACCGCCGGCGGCAACTTCGATTCCTTTGCTCGCTATACCGACGATGGGTTGGTCGTCGATGTGCCCGCTGGCAATTCCTGGGGAAAGACCGGCTTTATCTCGGCCAAGCCACTGATGGTGCTCGACCAGCGCGCCTACGAGACGGCCATGCGGCTCACCCTGTTCCTCGATCAGGTCCGTACGAGGACGTTCGTTCTGGCGCTCTCCGGCGAGAAGCTGGTTGAGATGTGGCCCAGCCACAATGCCTGGTTCACGCTCTCGCGGCGGGACGATCTGGGCACATACCAGATGCAGATCAACGACGGCCCCTACAATGATCGCGTGCGCAGCTTCCCGATTGCGTGGTTCGATGCGCATTGGGACGGACGTTTTCAGTTCGATATCTCCCACCAGTTCGCCTGCATGCGGGTCCCCGACGGACCGTCGCTGTGCGCGCGGATGTCGACCGATGTTGGCGCCCGCCTCTACGCCACTATCCTCGCCCATGCCCCGCAGGAGGGCGAGCCGACGAGCCTTGCCATCCGGCAGATCACCCGTGGGCTCGTCACTCCTCCCGGCCTCACCACCGACCGGCGCTGGTTCTTTGTCGACGATGACGCCTTCGACCCCGCCCAGTACCTCAAGGATCTCGGGAGCCTTCTCAATTGAGCCCATTCCGGACCGCGCTTCTGTCTCTGGTTCTCCTGGTGTGCGTCTTTGTTCCCGCGGCGCTGGCGCAGACGCCAGACGATGCGAAGGTTGAAACACTGATCCAGTCGCTCTCCAACCTCGACGGTCAGAAGATAGACCAACTCATCACTCATCTGGGCATTTCTCCAGCGCCCGAGTTTTACGAGTGCATGTGCCCGGCCGAGTATGGCTACCACTACTACCTGGGCCCCGAGGGCGGGCCCTGTCGCCGCATCGGCCCGCTGGGCGGCGTGGACTTCGGCGGCTACGTCATGGACCGGATGCCAAGCTGCTCGGCCGCCTATCCCTTGGCCGACGGCCGCCAGGTGATCGACGTGATCGTCGCCGCCGCGGACCCGCCCAAGCCGGCGGAGCCCACCTGCTCGATCAACCCCGACAGCGCTGAGCTGCGTCGCCCACACGGCCCCTTCGACATCGCACAGTTCGGTGCCGAAACCCTCTATCCGTGGTTCCCCGCCGACCGGGGTGGCTCCGGTGCCCGCATCGTGCTGGCGGCAGCCGGGGGAGCGCTGTCGACCGAAGCGCACGACCGCCTCATCAAGGCGTACCTCTACAGTACCTTTGCCGAGATCGACTACGAGTCGTGCGGCACGCTGAGCCGCTGGTATCGCGACTATAGCACTCAGATAAAAGGGGCGCTGTGCCTTGCTCTCGGCGCCGCCGGCGGACCGGCAACTTATCTGGAAGCGGGATGGATCGTCGCGAAGTGCTTGGCAAACGCGGCCAAGGACGCCGCTCTTGACGACGACCTCAAGGACATTTCGGCCTTCTTCGGCGGCACTGACGCAATGGTCCGCGCACTCGACGGGATATACATCCTAGAAGACTGGAGCAGCGTCGACGCCATGAGCGATGCAGACCGGCTTAAATGGCTCGAAAAGCGCGGCCAAGAACTGGTGGATGGTGGATGGGGGCCCTACAGCAAGGAATTGGATCTGCTGGCTCCCAACTCGAAGCTAATCGCACTCCTGTCGACCCTGGGGCGGCGCTGGAACGGTAACGGTCTGCCAGCCATGTTCACCATGAAGACCTGGGACGACAAATACGGCTCTTCGTGGGCCGAGAACTCCGGCAAGGGCGACCAGATCACGCTACCGGCCTACATCATGCTCAGGCTGTGGCAACTCCACAAAACCGAAAAGGGCCTCTGACCCCGGCCGACCCCTGTTTCGGTTCGTTTCGGGACAGATGCATGCGTGCGCCTATGTCCGTTTTGGGCCTTGGGCACGAGGCGCCCGATGATCGTGCCGGACCAGCCGAACCAGCGCTGGAGCCTCGACTTCGTCTCCGATGCCTTGACCGATAGTCGCCGCTTCAGGGTGTTGGCCGTCGTCGATGATCACACGCGGGAGTGCCTGGCTCTGGTCATCGAAACATCGCTCTCAGGTCGGCATGTGGTTCGCGAGCTCGACACCATCATCGCTCGCCGCGGCCGGCCCCTGACGGTGGTCAGCGCCAATGGCACCGAGTTCACCAGTATGGCGATCCTGCGCTGGACCCAGGACCGCCAGATCGACTGGCAATACATCGCTCCCGGCAAGCCCATGCAGAACGGCTTCATCGAGAGCTTCAACGGCAGCTTCCGAGATGAATGTCTCAACGAGACGCTGTTCTCGTCACTGGCGGAGGCTCGGGACCGGATCACCGCATGGAAGGAGGACTACAACACGCACCGACCACACTCCTCGCTGGGCAATCTCACGCCCACCGAGTTCGCCACGCAACTGGCACTGGAAAAGCAGGCCGCATAAGGCCAAACATCAACCCAAGGACTCTCCCCAAAGCCGGAGGGAACTTGGGGATCAGGTCAGCAAGACCCACGCAATGCGACCCAACACTCCTCCCTTGTCGTCGCAGTCCTGCTCCCGTGTGTGGGTCTTGACCCATTCTTGGAGCACCGAGCCCGCGGCATGCCTCGCTTCTATATCCATTTAGCCGACGGCAAGGACACCTTCACGGACGTCGGGGGGGTGGAGCTTGCAGACGTGCGCGAAGCGCGCTCCATGGCGGTTTCACACGGCGCGAGCGTCATTCGACGGCAGGGCCCAGTCGTCCTGGTGACCGACAAGGTGGGCGTGCTTGTTGATGCCGTGCCGTTCGTGCCCAAACTAGGCCCTGTTGACATAAGTTGGCATCCATAGCTTTGCGGCAGCGAGTGCCAGGAATCCGAGGAACGAGGCGGCTGTCTTGTCGTATCGG
>CAIMLX010000110.1 GCA_903842455.1 uncultured Hyphomicrobiales bacterium
AACGCACGAAATGGGTGGAGCGCGCGCTCAACTGGAGCTTCGCCGCCATCTTCACCGCCTTCGCGGCGACCATCCTCACAGCATCGGCGCGCCACTGATGAACTACTCCCACGCCTTCCATGCCGGAAACCACGCCGATGTGCTCAAGCACATCGTCCTCAGCCGGCTGATCGACTACATGAAGAAGAAGGATGCTGCGTTCCGGGTGATCGACACCCATGCCGGCATCGGCAGCTACGACCTGTCGGGCGAGATCGCCAAGCGCTCGCCGGAGTGGAAGAACGGCGTCGGGCGCCTGCTCGCCGCCACGCTGCCGCAGAAGGCCGTCCCGCTGGTCGCGCCCTATCTCGACGTGGTGCGCGCGCTGAACCCGGGCGGCAAGCTCGAGACTTATCCCGGCTCGCCGCTGCTGGCGCGCAAGCTGTTCCGTCCGCAGGATCGGCTGTCCGCCCTAGAGCTGCATCCGGAGTATGCCAAGCGCCTCGGCACCCTGTTCGAAGGCGACGTGCAGGTGCGGGTGATCGAGCTCGACGGCTGGCTGGCGCTCAACGCCCACGTGCCGCCCAAGGAGAAGCGCGGCATCGTGCTGGTCGACCCGCCCTTCGAGGAGGCGGGCGAGTTCGAGCGGCTGTACGATGGGCTGCTCAAGGCGCATGGCAAGTTCGCCGGCGGCGTCTATGCCCTGTGGTATCCGCTCAAGGATACCCGCGCCGTGCACGATTTCGTCTCGGCGCTGCGCGACTGCGGTATCCCCAAGATGCTGCGCGCCGAACTCAGCATCCGGCCCGCCAGCAACCCGCCGCGTCTTCACGGCTCGGGGCTGATCCTCGTCAACCCGCCCTTCACCCTCGAAGGCGAACTCCGCATCCTGCTGCCGGCCCTGGCCCAGCTGCTCGGCGATCCGGGCGAAGGACGGCACAAGCTCGAATGGCTGCGCGGCGAAGCCTAGGTCCGCCCGTCCTGAAGCTTGAACTCGTAGTAGTGCATGTGCTCGGGCCTGCCGCCGACCTTGGCGTAGAGGCCGTTGGCCTCGACGTTGTCGAGTTCGGTGCCAAGCCAGGCCTCGCGGCAGCCCAGTTCGCGGCCCCATGCGAACATCGCCTCGACCATGCGGGTAGCGATGCCCTGCCGCAGGTGGGTCCCCGCGGTGCCGACCTCGTCGATGTAGAGCTCCGTCACCTTGTCGGGGTGCCGATGGATGACGGCAGCGCATTGACCGACCACCAGGCTCCCGTCGAAGGCGAGGATCATCAGGTGCCCCGGCTCGCGCAGGTAGGCTGCGAGCCGCTCGGGATGGATCGGCTCGTCGAAGACATCGGGGTCGACCTCGGCGAAATCCAGCTCGTCGCCCGGCTGCATGCGTCTCAGTTCGATAGCCATCGGTCCCTACCCTCCAAAGGCGCTGTTGCGGCGTTGAACATCGGAGGCTAGGTGTAGCATCCCGCCGTTTCGACCCTCAATACACGCCTTCGGGCGAGGACCTTTCCCCGTGTCGTTCAGTTCCAGCCTTGCCCTGTTCAAGGTGCCCGCGTTCACGCCTGCGCTGATCGCGATCCTCGCGGCGACGCTCGCCGAGGCGGTGGCCGGGAGCTACATGGCGCTGCTGGCGGTGGAAAAGGTCGGCATGTCGCCGCTCGAGCTCAGTGGCTTCCTGACGCTGTCGGCGATCTCGGGCATCGCGGTCACCACGCTGTTCGGCCACATGCATGACAGGCGGCCGGTGCTGTGGCCGCTGCTGCTGTCGCTGGTGGCCAAGGCCGTCGGCTACGGCCTGTGCGCCGTGCTGACCGAAACCTGGATGCTGCTGGCGGTGGCGTTCGTGCTGTTCGGGCTCAGCAACGCCTCGTTCGCGCTGATGTTCGCCATGGCCAAGGGCTACCTCGACCGGGTCGGCGGCGAGACAGTGTCACGCGGCATGGCGAGCCTCAGGATGACCTCGTCGCTGAGCTGGGCCATCGGGCCGGCGCTGGGCGCTGGATTAGTGGCGGCCTGGAGCTTTGCCGGCGTCTATATCGGAGCGTCGCTGCTGGCCGTGGTGGCGCTGGGGGTGGTGCTGGCGAGCCGCATCAAGGTCGTGCCGGCCGCCACCGCCGGGCGGCAGCAGATCACGCTCGACGTGGTGCGGGCCGCAGCCCCGGCGGTTGTCGCCATGACGGCGTTCCACACCGTGATGTTCATGGGCTCGAACGCCATGTCGATCGTGGTGGTGCGCGAACTGGGCAGCGAAACCGACGTCGGGCTGCTGTTCAGCCTCTGCGCGGCTGTGGAAGTCGTGGTGATGGGGCTGTTCGTGCTGCGCCCGATGCAGCGGGCCAGCGTGCCGCTGCTGGCGCTCGGTTTTGCGCTCTTCGCCGCCTATTTCGCCATAGCGCTGATCTGGCCGACCCTGCTGTCGCTCTACCTCGGGCAGATCCCAAGGGCCGCGGCGATCGGCATCCTGTCGATTGTCGGCATGGCCTATGTGCAGGAACTGCTGCCGGGACGGGCCGGAGTGGCCTCTGCCTTGTTCGGCAACACCATGAGCGCCGGGTTCCTGCTGTCGGGCCTTGGCACCGGGATTTTTGCCGAGGCGTTCGGATACTGGGCCGTGTTCGGGGTATGCCTGGGGCTCTGCGGAGTGGGCGGCGCGGTGCTGTTCTGGCCGGCAGTCCGTCGCACAAGCTTCTGATGTTCAACGTGAAGCAGCGGGACCTCTGAGCAGCACCTCAGCGGTTCTTGTCGCGCTGCCGTTCGCGCTCGGTGCGGGTCTTGCGGGTGGGGGCGTGGAACTCGGGCGGTTTGGTCTTCACCCAGGCGATGAACTCGACGAGGCGCGGATCGCTGCGCAGCGTCTCGACCTCGTTCAGCTGCTTTGCCAGTTCGGTTTCCGAGAACCGGGCGTGGATGGCGCTGTGGCATATCTGGTGCAGCAGCACCGTGCCCTTGTGCGTACCACCCTTGAGCTTGGGCGTCAGGTGATGGCGGCTCTGCTTGGTGCCCGGCAGGATCGGCCGCTCGCAGAGCGGACAGACGGCGGATTGTCGCGACGCGGCCCACGCATCGGCCTCGGCGACCGCCTTTTCGACCCGCCGCTGCGAGACCTTGCGCATCAGCCCAGCATCGTCACGCCGTCAGCGCGTCCCGGTCTTTCTTGGTCAGGCGCTCGGTTTCGGACTTCAGCTGGCCGCAGGCGGCGAGGATATCGCGGCCGCGCGGGGTACGCACCGGCGAGGCATAGCCGGCGCGGTTGACGATGTCGGCGAACCGCTCGATCCGCGACGAGCTTGAGCAATCGTAGTTGGTGCCGGGCCAGGGGTTGAACGGGATCAGGTTGATCTTGGCCGGGATGCCGGCCAACAGCCGCACCAGTTCGCGCGCATCGGCGTCGGAATCGTTGATGTCCTTGAGCATCACGTATTCGAAGGTGATGCGGCGGGCGTTCGACAGGCCCGGATAGTCGCGGCAGGCCTGGATCAGTTCGGCCAGCGGATACTTCTTGTTGATCGGCACCAGCATGTCGCGCAGTTCGTCGCGCACCGCGTGGAGCGAGATCGCCAGCATGGTGCCGATCTCGCGGCCGGTCGGCTCGATGAAAGGCACGACGCCGGAGGTCGAAAGCGTGATGCGGCGCTTGGATAGCGAGATGCCCGCCTCGTCGGACGCGATCAGCAGGGCCTGCTTCACATTCTCGTAATTGTAGAGCGGCTCGCCCATGCCCATCATCACCACAGTGGTGATGGCACGGCTGTCACCTTCCGACCCGCCCGAAC
>CAIMLX010000111.1 GCA_903842455.1 uncultured Hyphomicrobiales bacterium
ATCCATCGAAGAACCCCCTCTCCTCAGTTCCGCTAACTCGCTCCGCTCGCAAGCTCCACTATCCTCCCCCACCAAGGGGGAGGAGGCGTTGTGGCTCCCGCTGCGTTCACAAGTTTGACCTCACAGGCCCTTTGCGGTACGGCCTGCGGTCTTCTCCAAAGGCCCGTACCATGAACGTCTTCGCGCTCTTCCAGACCCGTGTCGCCGACGCCCTCAAGGCGCTCTATCCCTCGCTCGCCGAGGATATCCTGTCGCGCATCGTGGTCGAGCCGCCGCGAGACGCGAGCCATGGCGACCTGTCGACCAACGCCGCCATGGTTGTGGCAAAGCCGCTGGGCAAGAACCCGCGCGAGGTGGCGGCCGCCATCGCCGCCGAGTTCAAGGCCGACACCGGCGTCGCCGCAGTCGAGGTGGCCGGCCCGGGCTTCATCAACTTCCGGCTTAACACGCCCATCTGGCACGCTGTGCTGAAGTCCGTCGCCACGCAGGGCGCCGATTTCGGCAGGGCCGATATCGGCAAGGGCGAGGCGGTGAACATCGAGTACGTCTCGGCCAATCCGACCGGCCCGATGCATGTCGGCCATACCCGCGGCGCCGTGTTCGGCGACGCGCTCGCCTCGCTGATGGCCTATTCGGGCTACGACGTGACGCGCGAGTACTACATCAACGACGCCGGCAGCCAGATCGATACGCTGGCGAAGTCGACGCTGCTCCGCTACCGCGAGGCGCTCGGCGAAACCATCGAGATTCCCTCCGGCTTCTACCCCGGCGACTACCTGATCCCGGTCGGGCAGGCGCTGGCCGCGGAGTTCGGCAGCGAGTTGCTCGAAAAGTCCGAGGCCGCGGCGCTGCCCATCGTCAAGGAGCGGGTGCTGGTCGCCATGATGGACCTGATCCGAGCCGACCTTGCCCGGCTCAACGTCCACCACGACGTGTTCTTCTCCGAGCGGCAACTGCATGGGCAGGGCGGCGACATCGACACCACGCTCGAGTGGCTGCGCGACGAGGACATGATCTACCAGGGCCGGCTCGAGCCCCCCAAGGGCAAGACGCCCGAGGACTGGGAGGATCGCGAACAGACGCTGTTCCGCGCCACCAATTACGGCGACGATGTCGACCGGCCGCTGGTGAAATCGAACCAGCAGTATACCTACTTCGCCGCCGACATCGCCTACCACCGCAACAAGTACCTGCGCGGCTTCAAGCACATGGTCAACGTGCTGGGGGCCGACCACTCGGGCTACGTCAAGCGGCTGCAGGCGGCGGTGAAGGCGGTGTCGCACGGCGAAGCCGAGATCGACGTCCGCATCTGCCAGCTCGTCCGGCTGCTGAAGAACGGCGAGCCGTTCAAGATGTCCAAGCGCTCGGGCGACCTGGTGCTGCTGTCCGACGTGGTCGAGGAAGTCGGTGCCGACGCCACGCGCTTCATGCTGCTCTACCGGCGCAACGATGCGGCGATGGATTTCGACTTCGCCGTCGTCAAGGAACAGAGCCGCGACAACCCGGTGTTCTACGTGCAGTACGCGCACGCCCGCACCTATTCGGTGTTCCGGCAGGCCGCCGAGAAGCTGCCGGGCCTCGACCTCGGCTTCGGCGCCCTCACCGGCGCCGACCTGTCGCTGCTATCGTCCGATGCCGATCTCGAGCTGATCAAGGCGCTGGCGCAGTGGCCCCGCATCGTCGCGTCAGCCGCCGAGGCGCACGAGCCGCACCGGATCGCGTTCTACCTCTACGAGCTCGCCAGCGCCTTCCACGGCTTCTGGGCCAAGGGCAATCAGGACGTTGCCTTACGGTTTGTTAATGCCGATGATTCAATGCTGACGAAAGCGCGACTCTCCCTCGTCGCGGCTGTCCGTCAGGTGCTCGTCAACGGCTTGAGCCTGCTAGGCGTCTCTGCTCCCGAAGAGCTTTCATAATTCGGGCGCATTGGTGTGAAAGCTGGCATCAACGCTCGGCGGGGGTCGGAAGCGGGCATCCAAGGGGACGATTAACGGGGGGCGCTGCTTTCCTATGACAGCGAGACCGCAGCAGATGTCTGATGGGCAGGATAAATCCGACGACCTGATCGCCGAGCTTGCCAAGCTCATGGCCAGCAGCGCAGGCGGGGCAGAGCCGGAGGCCAAGCCTGGCCCGAAGCTGGTCTCGGCTCCAGAGCCGCAGGCTGCCGAACCGCGCCCGGCCGCGCCGATGATCCGTATTCCGGGCATGGATGCGCCGGTGGCCGCCGCGCCGCAGCCGGCGCCCGCGCCGGTACTGCCGCCGACACCCGCACCCGCGCCCGCCCCGGCGGCCGCCGCACCGACTCCTACCTTCCGCATTCCGGGCATGGACCAGCCGGTCGCCACGTCGCGTCCTGCCGCCGCTCCGGCCATGGCCGCCATGCCGGCCGAGGCGAAGCCGGTCGAAACCCGTGCGCCAACCATCGATTTCGGCACGCTGCCGCCGGCCGCCACCATCCGGCCCGAGCCGATGAGCAACTGGCAGGATCGCGAGATCCCCAAGTCCGTCTCCGTGCGCCCCGGCCTTTCATCCGATCCGGTGCTGACGCCGCCCGCCCCCAAGGCAGCGGCCCCGGTCCCGACGCCCGTCATCGCGCCGCCGGCCTCGGCCTTCAATTCCGCTCCGGCGCCAGTCGCAGCACCGATGAAGCTGGACCGGCCGAAGGACGTCCACGCCGACGAGCCAGTGGTTTCGAGCCGTCCGGCGCCTGATGGCGACAGCTTCGATTTCGATTTCGGCTTTGGCGACGCTCCGCCTGAGGCGGTGCGCGAGACCCGTCCCGCCGCGCCGGCCTCCCGTTCCGTTGCGCCTGCCGTAACGACCGGCGACCCGATTGCCGACCTCATCGCCGCCGAGCTCGATGCCGGTGCCGAGGATGAGCCAGCCCCGCCGGTTCCGGCGCGCCCACCCGTGCAGCCTCCGGCCATCCGAAGCTTCCCTCCGGCTGCCGCGCAAGCCCAGCCGCAGGTGCCGTCTCAGCCACTCGTTCAGGCCCAGCCGCAACAGCAGCGCGCCGTCACCACCAATCCGGTCCGCCCGCCGGTGGCTCCGCCGTCCATCCCGGCTCCGCAGCCGAGGGCCGCAATCGAGCCCGACCGGTTCGCCACCGCGCCGGTGTTCGGGGTCGGCAACAAGCCGGCCGCCGCTCCGGTCGATCGCGATCCGATGGACGAGATCGAGAGCCTTATCGGCGAGGCGGTTCGTGTGGAGCTGTCGGCACCCGAGCGGCCCGTCGCCGCCGAGCGCCCGAAGCAGCCCGCCGCGCCGGTCGTGCCGCCGCTGACCACCGGCTTTGCGCCGCGCCGCGCCGCGATCAAGGATACCGAGCCGCAGATACACTCGGCCGAGGCCGCCATCCTCGCGGCTGCGGCCGCTTCGGGCGCCGATGTCGATCGCTTCGACGGCAAGGTCGCTCCGGTTGCTGCGGCCAACCCCTACAAGCGGCCGAAGGCCAAGGTCGAAAAGACCGGCTTCCTGTCGGGCGGCATGCGCCAGTATGTCGGCATGGCCGTGGCCGGCACGCTGCTGCTCGCCGCCGGTTTCGGCCTCTACTGGGTGCTGGGCATGGGGCGGAGCGCCGATGTCGATGCGCCGGTGCTCACCGCCGATTCTACCCCGGTGAAGGAGCCGGCCCCGGTTGTTGCGCCGCGGGAAGACGCCGAAGGTTCGGTGGTCTTCAACAACGTCAACGGCGAGTCCTCGACCCCTCCGGTCGACGAGCAGATCGTCTCGCGTGACGCCAGCGTCGACACCAGCGTCGCCGATGTGGCCGAAACCGTCGGAGCCGGCGATGGCGGCGCTGACGGTGCGACTGCCGCGGCAGGCGACGGCGGCGAGAGCGAACTGGCCAACCGCAAGGTGCGGACCGTCACCGTGCGTCCCGACGGCACCATCGTGTCGGGTGACGACGCGGTGGCCGGCAACTCGGCCCTCCCGGTCGATCGTCCCAACGTGCCCGACATTCCGGGTTCCGATGTTTCGCCATCGCCGCTGCTCGAGGCTGTGGGTGCCGGCGACGTTCCGGCCGATCCGACCCAGCTGGCTGCCGTTGCTCCTGTCGAGCCGGTCGCGCCGAGCGACCCGGCCAATATCGACCCGTCTGTCGTCGCGCCGGTGCCAATGGCCCGCCCGACCGATCGCTCGGCGCTCGGCGGCGGGACAAACCAGCGGGTTGCTGCCACTACCTCGGAAGGTCCGGTCGACCTGACAGGGGGCGACGTCGCCGTGGCCGCGCCAGCCACGCCTACGGTATCGAGCGCCGGTGGCGCCTATGTGCAGCTGTCGTCGCAGCCCACCAGCGCCGATGCCCAGTCGTCGCTTCGCACCACCCAGAACCGGCTCTCCGGCGTCCTCAATGGCCGCAGCCTCGAGATCCGGCAGGTCGACCTTGGCGCCAAGGGCGTGTGGTACCGCGTGGTGCTGCCGACCGGCTCGTTCTCCGAGGCGACACAGACCTGTGCCACCCTCAAGGCCAACGGCACGCAGTGCGTCGCGATCAACGGTTGACGAACCAACCCTTCGCTTGACGGACGTCGCCTCCAGGGGCGACGTTCGGGTCCGATGAGCAAGCTCCCCGATCCGTGGCTGGTTGAGCAGCGCCCCGCTGATGACGAGGTGCTGTATGTCGATGTGGACGGCTACGAAGGGCCGCTCGACCTGCTGCTCGACCTCGCCCGCCGGCAGAAGGTCGATCTCGGCCGCATCTCCGTGCTGGCCCTCGCCGAGCAGTACCTGAGCTTCATCGAGACGGTGCGCGAAAAGCGCATCGAGATCGCCGCCGACTACCTGGTGATGGCGGCGTGGCTCGCCTACCTCAAGAGCCGGCTGATGGTGCCGGCAGCGCCCAGCGACGATGAACCTTCCGGCGAGATGATGGCGGCGCTGCTACAGTTCCGCCTGAAGCGCCTCGAGGCCATGCGCAAGGCGGCGATGCAGTTGGTCAACCGCCCCCGCCTCGGACATTCGGTCTTCGCCCGCGGCATGCCCGAACCGGTGATGATCGAGCGCCGGAACCTGTGGGGAGCGTCGCTCTACGACCTGCTCAAGGCGTATGCCACGCAGCGTGAGAAGGCGGTGCCGCAGGACTACCACCTCTTCGAGCGCAGTGTCTGGTCGCTGGCGGAGGCGCGGGACATCCTGTCCCGGCTGATTGGCGAAAGCATGGACTGGGTGCCGCTCGAGGCCTACCTCGACCGCTATCTTGCCGCCCCGGAGCAGCGCAAGACCGCCACCGCCTCGACCTTCGCCAGCAGCCTCGAACTCGCCCGGCAGGGCCGCATCGAGCTGCGCCAGACCCTGGCATTCGGCCCGCTGCTCATGCGGCGCAAGGGGCACGAGAACACGCCATGACGCTGCCCGATACGCCCGGCCCTTTTTTCGGCACCGATGCAGAGCTTGGCGACGAGCGGGCCGAGATCGCTGAGCGCAACCTGCGCATCCTCGAGGCGGTGCTGTTCGCCTCGGCCCAGCCGCTGACGCCCGAGGAGATCGCGCCGCACCTGGGGCAGGGGGCCGACGTGCCGCTGTTGCTCGAACGGCTGGTGGATCGCTACCGGGGGCGCGGCGTCAACCTGGTGCGGCGGGGCGATGCCTGGGCCTTCCGCACCGCCGAAGACCTGCAGTTCCTGCTGCGCCGCGAGGAGACCGAAAGCCGGCAGCTCAGCCGCGCTGCGCTCGAAGTGCTCGCCATCATCGCCTACCACCAGCCCACCACCCGGGCCGAGGTCGAGGAGGTTCGGGGCGTCGCCTCCGGCGGCGGCACCTTCGATGTGCTGATGCAGACCGGCTGGGTGCGCCTGCGCGGCCGCCGCCGCACACCCGGCCGTCCGGTAACCTACGGCACGACGGATGCCTTCCTCGATCATTTCGGCCTCGAATCGCTGGCCGACCTGCCGGGGCTCGAAGACCTGAAGGGGGCGGGGCTGCTGTCGTCGCACCTGCCGCCCGGTTTCCAGGTGCCGCTGCCCTTCGATGGTCCGCTGCGCGAGGACGAGGACCCTCTCGACGCGGACGATGCGGACGACACGGATTACTGAAGCGGCGCGCTTTCGGCCGCAGATGAGGAACACATCCTTGTGTTTGCCTGCGTTTGAACCTATTTCTGCGTGCTAGTAGCTGCGTTACGCACTTGTCGGAGACTAGCCATGCACGCACCAGGCATTTGGGGCATTCTTATCGTAGCCGTCGTCGTCGTCCTGCTGTTCGGCCGCGGAAAAATCGCCGGCCTGATGGGCGAAGTCGCTTCCGGGATCAAGTCCTTCCAGAAGGGCATGCGCGACGAGGACAAGCCGGCGCCGCAAATCAATACAGCGAGCACGGTCGACCCGGTGGCCCAGCCGGAAAAGAAGGACGCCTGATCTTTCGGGCACGACATCCGCTGTATCGGAGCTCGACCTAGACCATGCTCGGCTTCGGCTGGACGGAAATGCTCGTCATCGGGATCGTGGCGCTTGTCGTCATCGGTCCCAAGGAACTGCCGACGGTGATGAACCGCATCGGCAAGTTTGCCGCCACGATTCGGCGGATGGGGTCGGATTTTCAGCGCGAGCTGAACAAGACCACCGGCATCAACGAGATCGCCAACCTGCGCAACTCGGTGACCGCGCCGCTCAAGGCGACCGCTGACGCGATCCGCAAGGAATTCAACACCACGACCGCCACCGGCGAAGTGCAGCCATCAGGCGCCCTCAAGCCCGCCGATCCGAAGGCGGAAAGCGTGGTGGACGAGATCAAGGCCGCCGCCGGCATGGCTCCCGCCGCCGCGGCCCTGAAGGGGCCGGCGAACCCGCTGACGCCCGAAGCCGCAGCGAAGTTCAAGGCAGCCGAAGCCGCCAAGGCGATTGAGCCTGCCACCCCGGCGACCTCCGCCGAGAGCCCGGCGCCTCCCGAAACCAAGCCGGCCCGCGTCCGCGCCGCGCGGGTTCCGAAGGTCACTGTGCCCGCTACCACCCCCCCGGTCGCCGTCGCCGATATTCCGCCGGCCGCCAAGGCCACGGCCAAGAAGCCGATCGAGTCTCCCGCCCCCGTCGAGGCGATCGCGCCCAAGCCGCGTGCCCGCAAGGCCGCAGCTGCTCCCTCGGATACTTCGACCAAGCCAGCCGCCAGCAAGCCCGCCGCAAAGAAGACTGCGACGAAGAAGCCTGCAGCGGACGAGAACCCCTAAGCCATGGCCGAACAGCCCAAACTCGCCGCGCCAGCCACTGCCAGCAAGGACGAACTCGCCGGCAGCGAAGCGCCGCTGATGGACCACCTGGTCGAACTGCGCAACCGCCTGATCCGCGCGATCATCGTGATCTTCGGGCTGCTGATCTTCTTCTTCATCTTTTCGCAGCCGATCCTGGGCTTCCTGATCGAGCCCTACCGCAGCGCCTACAACAACTTCGTGGGCCAGCATCCGGACAAGGTGTTCGAGAGCTTCCGCGTCATCTACACGGCGCCGCAGGAGCTGTTCTTCACCCAACTCAACGTGGCGTTCTTCGCCGCCATCTTCGCGGGTTTTCCCTATCTTGCCGTCGAGGTTTACGGCTTCGTCGCGCCGGGCCTCTACAAGAAGGAGCGGCACGCCTTCGTCCCGTACCTGATCGCAACGCCGGTGTTCTTCTTTTCGGGCGGGCTGCTGGTCTATTACGCGGTCCTGCCCATGGCGTTGGGCTTCTTCCTCGGCATGCAGACCGAGGACATCGAGATGCTGGTGAAGGTCAGCGAATATCTCGGCCTCGCCATGACGCTGATCCTGGCCTTCGGCATCTGTTTCCAGTTGCCCGTCGTGCTCACGCTCCTGGCCCAGATTGACCTGATCTCGTCCAAGACCCTGGCCAAGGGCCGCCGCTACGCCATTGTCGGCATTCTGATCTTTGCCGCCTTCATCACGCCCCCCGATCCTGTCTCGCAGATCGGTCTCGCCGTGCCGATGTATCTGCTCTACGAGCTTTCGATCCTGTCGGTGAAGTGGATCGAGAGACGCCGTGCCGCCCGCCTCGCCGCTGAAGGCGTCGCCGCAGCGGCGGAAGAGGCAGAAGCCAAGGTCGAATAGGGGCTTCGGCCGGGGCGCGGGTCGTGCACCATGGGCGAACCCGTCCCAATCCCGCCACACCTTCGCCTCGTGCGTATCTGGATAACGCCATTGGCGCTACCCAAGCGCCAAGCCCTTTTGCTAGACCTGAATGCGCGGCTGATTCGTCGGCCCTATACTTCATGATCCCAATGTTCCGGGATCAGGTCGCCCCGGGGGCAAGCGCAAGGCATGGCACCATTGCCACTCGACGAGGATAACTATCCCAACCCGCTCCTGAGCCGTCCGCGCAGCACCGCGGGGCTGTGGCGCGTGGTGGCGCTCGCCGGCTTCTTCATCCTCGTGGCGGTCATGCTGTCGACGCTGGGCGACCGGATTCCGCCCGACCTTATCCTGGTGTTCCTCGGCTTTCTGGCCGTGGTCGGCGTGTTCTCTATGTTCGCGCTCGCCGCCGGGCTGTTCCGCTTCGGCTCGGTGGGCGATGACCGGACGCTGTCGCGCGCCGTGGTCGACAGCCTGCCGTTCGGCGCGCTCGTCACCGACCGCGAAGGCAAGATCAGCTACGTCAACGCCACCTATGGCGAGTTTCCCGGCGCCCTCAACGACGCGGTCCCGGTTTCGGTGCCCCGGCTATTCGCCGGCGAGCCCGAGGCCAGCGAAGCCATCTATCGCCTCGCCCGCGCGGCGCGCGACGGCCGCCCGGCCAGCGAGGACATCCGCATCATCGGCGGGCTCGGCGGCTCTGCCGGCGGGTCGAGCAAGCCGTTCTGGTACCGGGTCGGCGTCCGAGCGCTGCCGGAGATCGATGGCGCCGGCCGGCCCCTCGTCGCGTGGAGCGTCGAGGACATCACGCGGGACCGCGAACGGCAGGACAACGCCTTCGCCGAGTTGCAGCGGGCCATCGACTACCTCGACCACGCCCCTGCCGGCTTCTTTTCCGCCGATGCCGCCGGGCGCATCCAGTATCTCAACTCCACCCTCGCCGACTGGCTCGGCTACGATCTCGCCGAGTTCGAGTCCGCCTCGATTCGTCTCGATGACATCATCCGTGGCGATGGCGCCAGCCTGCTGATGCGGGGCAGGGCGGATGGCGAGATCCGGACCGAGATCATCGACATCGACCTCGTCCGCCGCAATGGCACCAGCTTCCCGGTGCGCCTGATGCACCGCGCTGCCCGCCTCGCCGACGACAAGCTCGGCGAAACCCGCACTCTCGTGCTCGACCGCCGCCAGGGCACCGACAACGAGGAGGCGTTGCGTGCCTCCGAAGTGCGCTTCTCGCGCTTTTTCAACGACACGCCATTCGCCATCGCCACGCTCGACAAGGCCGGGCGCATCGTTCGCACCAACGCCCCGTTCAGCCGCATCTTCGGCTGGACCGGCTCGGATCAGTCGATCGACCAGAAGCCCATGGCCGAGCTCATCGCCGAGCCGAGCCGCGCGTCCTTCGCCAAGGCCGTCGCATCCGCCATCGGCGGCAAGTCCGAGATCGATCCGGTCGATGCCGGGCTCGCCGCGGGCGGCGACCACGCGGTCCGTCTCTACATTTCCAGCTCCGAGGAAGTCGCCGGCTCGCCCGAGCACGTCAACGTCTATGCCCTCGACATGACCGAGCAGCGCAAGCTCGAGGCACAGTTCGCCCAGGGTCAGAAGATGCAGGCCGTCGGGCAGCTCGCCGGCGGCGTAGCGCACGATTTCAACAACGTGCTGACTGCCATCATCGGCTTCGCCGACCTGCTGCTGCTCAAGCACAAGCCGGGCGATCCCAGTTTCGCCGACCTGATGTCGATCAAGAACAGCGCCAACCGCGCGGCCGGCCTCACCCGGCAGCTGCTGGCGTTCTCGCGCCGCCAGACGCTTCGTCCGCAGGTGCTCGAAGTGCCGGGGCACATCGACGACCTGACAGTGCTGCTGAAGCGCCTGATCGGCGAACAGATCACGCTCGGGGTCGAGCATGCCAGCACCGTCTGGCCGGTGAAGGCCGACCTGGTGCAGCTCGAACAGGTGGTGGTCAACCTCGTCGTCAACGCCCGCGACGCCATGCCGAACGGCGGTGCGATTACCCTGCGCACCCGCAACGTCACCGAGACCGAGGCGTCGACCTACACCTATACCGGCATGCCCGCGGCCGAGTATGTGCTGATCGAGGTCGAGGATACCGGCACCGGCATGCCGCCCGAAATCCTCGAGAAGATCTTCGAACCGTTCTTTTCCACCAAGGAACTCGGCAAGGGCACCGGCCTCGGCCTCTCCACGGTCTACGGCATCGTCAAGCAGTCGTCGGGCTTCATCTATCTCGACTCGGTGGTCGGCAAGGGCACGACCTTCCGCATCTTCCTGCCGCGCCACATCCCCACCGAGAACGAGGCGCCGGTCAAGCAGGTGGCCGCGCCGGTCAAGGACCTCACCGGGCACGAGCGCATCCTGATCGTCGAGGACGAGGACTCGGTCCGCGCTTTCTCCGCCCGGGCGCTGCGCACCACCGGCTACGAGGTGTTCGAGGCGGATTCGGGCGACGAGGCACTCGATGTGCTCGACGACATCGACTGGAAGCTCGACCTGATGATTTCCGACGTCGTCATGCCCGAAATGGATGGCCCGGCGCTACTGATCAAGGTCCGCGAACGGCTGCCCAACCTCAAGGTCATCTTCGTTTCTGGCTACGCCGAGGAAACCGCCCGCGAGGGCATCGCCGACGACCAGAGCGTCGAGTTCCTCCCGAAGCCCTACTCGCTCGACCAGATCAACACCAAGGTGAAGGACGTGCTCGGCAAGATCGACGAACCGGCCGAGTAGCCGCGTGCGGGTCTCGATCCACACCTATGGCACCCGCGGCGATGTTCAGCCCTATATCGCGCTGGCGCTGGGCCTGAAGGCCTCCGGGCACGAGCCGCTTCTTGCCGCACCCGAGCAGTTCGCCGATTTCGTCAGCAGCCATGGCATCGCTTTCTCGCCCCTGCCGGGCGAGATGCTGGCCCTCATCGACGACCCGGCCGCGCAGGCGGTGCTCGAAGGGAGCAGCGGCTTTGGCGGCGGCCTCAAGCTGATCGGCCGGATGCGACCCGCGATCGGCCGTCTGCTGGCAGCCGAATGGACGGCGGCAAGCGACGCGCGCCCTGACGTGCTCGTCCATCATCCCAAGTCGCTGGCCTCGCCCGGTATTGCCGAGAAGCTGGGTATTCGCGCCGTGCTCGCCTCGCCGCTGCCGGGGTTTACCCCCACGGCTGCATTCCCGAGCCCGATGCTGCCGGTGCGATCGCTGGGGCCGCTCAACCGCATGAGCCATCGCCTGGCCGTCGAAGGTGGCGAGCGCATCTACCGCAAGGAAATCGGTCACTGGCGCGAAGCCGTGCTCGGCCTGCCGGCCCGGGGGCAGTACGGCGAGCCTGCTGCTACGCTCTACGCCTATAGTTCCGCCGTGCTGCCCAAGCCAGCGGACTGGGGCGCCGATGTGCACGTCACGGGCTACTGGTTCCTCGATGGCGACAGGTCGCGCGGCCTCGATCCGGCCTTGGCGGCGTTCCTCGATGGCGGCCCGCCGCCCGTCTACGTGGGCTTCGGGAGCATGCCCTCGGTTGCCGCGGAGCAGCGCACTCGGATCGTGCTCGCCGCCCTGGAGCAGGCGGGCGTGCGCGGACTGCTGGCGATCGGCGGCGGGGCACTGTTGCGCATGAAGGCTCCCGACAGCGTGATGATGATCGAGGGGGCGCCGCACGACCTGCTGTTTCCGCGGGTCGCGGCGGTTGTCCATCATGGCGGCGCGGGGAGCACGGCGGCGGGCCTGCGGGCCGGACGCCCCACCGTGATCTGTCCGTTCTTCGGCGACCAGCCGTTCTGGGGCCGGGTCGTGGCGCAGGCCGGGCTCGGGCCGGAGCCGCTGTCGCGCAAGCGCCTGTCCGTCGAGTCACTGGCAGCCGCCATCCGCGAAGCCGTCGGGTCGCCGCAAATCGGACGGCGGGCCCGAGAGGTCGGCGAAGCAATCCGGGCGGAAGACGGCGTGCCCGAGGCGGTAGCGGTCATCGAGTCCGTCTTTGACCGGGGCATATAGCGCCGACGACCGGGGAGGCCTATATGTCCGCCATGGATCAGACCCTCACCAAGCTCGACCAGTTCCTCGCCGAACTCGACACCGCCATTGCCGACGGCACTTTCGTGCGCCTGTCGCTGCGCAACCCGTTTGGCGCCGACGAGACCCTGAAGAGCATCGACATCAAGCCCGTCGCCATTCGCGGCGAACTGAAGCTCGGCTTCACCTTTCACCACCAGAGGCGCGACCTGATCCAGAACCATCCGCCCGCGGGTGCCATCGGCCAGTTGCGCAAGCTGCTGACCACCAGCTTCCGCCAGGGCTTCCTCTACGCCACCACCGCCGACCTGCTCTACGACACGCAGGGCAAGTCACCGAAGCTCACCCGCTCGGCCGCCTCGTCGAAGGGCGCGCCGACGCTGGAGCATGACCGGACCAAGAAGCGGCTGATCCCGGCGGGCGGCAAGCCCTACCTCGCCGAACTGGGCGTCACCGATGCCGAGGGCAACGTGCTGAAGACCTCGGGCGACAAGTTCCGGCAGATCAACCGCTACGTCGAAATCCTCGCCCCGCTGCTCGCGGCCATCCCGGCCGAACGCATGCGCCGCATCCTCGATATGGGCGCCGGCAAGGGCTACCTGACATTCGCGGTCGCCGACTACGTCGCCAACACGCTCAAGCGCGAGACCGAAGTGGTGGGCGTCGAGTTCCGCGACGAACTGGTCAAGCTCTGCAACGACATCGCCGGCCGCTCGCAGCTCGATCACCTGAGCTTTGCCGCCGGCAGCATCGAGAACTTCGATTCGACCGGCGCCGACGTGCTCATCGCGCTCCACGCCTGCGACACCGCCACCGACGACGCCATCGCCAAGGGCATCGAAGCCGGGTCCGAACTGATCGTCGTCGCCCCCTGCTGCCACAAGCAGATCCGCCGCGAAATGGAGACGGCTAACCACCAGACCGACCTCGACTTCGTCCTCCGCCACGGCATCTTCATGGAACGCGAAGCCGAAATGGTCACCGACGCCATGCGCGCCATGATCCTCGAGTACTACGGCTATTCGACCAAAGTGTTCGAGTTCATCGGCACCGAACACACCCCCAAGAACGTCCTCATCGTCGCCCAGAAGATGAAGCGGGGCAGGGACGAGGGGCAGCTCAAAAAGTTCAAGGACGCCAAGGCGTATTTCGGCATCCGCAAGCACTACCTCGAGGATGCCGTCGGGCTTGAGGGCTAGTCCTTGATGTGGACGGTCATCTCCATCACGGATTCCGTCGCGCCGCGATCCCAGGGCTGGGCGAGCGAAAACCGGATCAGGCTGTCACCCGGCCCGGTTCCGCCGACCCGGAATACCGCCTGAACCGACCCGCCGATCGCCATGGGATCTGCTCCTTCTGGCGGCAGTGGCTCCAGTTGAGCCCCGCCGGACAACACCTCGCCCTTCCACAGGTAGCCGCCGATGCCGTGCCCGGGCAGGCGGAGGATTCGGCTTTCGCCGGGCTGGAGGTCGAGGCTGTCCGGCAGGTCGGTGTCTGGCATGGCGCTACGCGATCGGGTTGGCACCCTGCGGTATTATCACGGTGCCCGGCACGGTGAACTGGAACTGTGTGTCCATGCCGCACTCGCCGTAGCGGATGCGGAAGAAACCTCGGTCGCCCCATGCAGTGCCCCAGCTGTTCTTGGCGATCCAGCAGGCCAGCGCATCGTCGTAACCGACAAGACAGACCGCATGGTAGCCGGAGAGATTGCCGCTGACGTGGCGATAGACGCCCGAGCCATAGCTGAAGAAGTCCTCGAACACCGCCATTGCGGCAATAACCGGTCCTCCCATCAGCGCGCGTTTGCGCTCGATGCTGATGGCGACCGAACGATAGGTGTTGAGCCGTACGACCGGCGAAATCATCCGGCACGCCTGATCGCCGGGTTGGTAGGGAAAATCCGATTCCTTGCCGATACCCTTGTGGATGGCAAACTCCATCGCCTTGCTCGGCTGCCATCCGGTCGCGCATGAATCGGGAGCACCGCAGTAGAACAGGTGGGCCTCCGACAGGTCGACGTCCGCGTTCGGCTTGTTCGCCTGGATCAGCAGGCGCGACTCTATGGCGCCGCAGGCCGCAAACGATACGCACGAGCCGCAGTTGCCCTGGTTCTTGACCGAGGTTACCCAGTTCTTGCCGCTGTAGGAGCGCCAGTCGATCCGCGGCGGCGGAGGCGGCGGCGGGGCTGCCGAGAACTGGATCAGCTGGTCTTCCTGGCGCTGCTGCTGGAGCTCCGTCAGAGCCTCTTCCGGCGTCAGGGCCAGGCCCATGAAGCTGCCCGGGTCCTGGCTCGCCCGGATATGCGAATACGGCGTCTCGCGGGCCACCCAGTCGGCGCCGGCCTTCCTGATCTGCTGGTTGAGCGCGTCAATTTGGTCGTCTGCCATGGTTCCCTCCGTTCACGACCCGCGAAGGGAATGCCTCGACAGCGCAGCGCGCCAGTTGGTACTTGCAGCAATGGGAGTGTCGCGGACGGACGACCGCCTACGACACTTTGCGTACGGGGTCGGGGTCCGGAGTTGTCCAGCCCAAGGCAGACAACTTGCTGATGGTCGCCGGGAAGGCAGGGAAGGCTGAAAGGGCCGGAACGTCCCTAGCCTTCTCGTCGCCTCAGGCCAGAAGCCCCAGTTCTATATCGGTCGCGCCCGGTCCGTACTTGTCCTTGGGCGGCCAGGGGCGAGAGCGCCAGTTCGGCTCGAACACGAAGCTCGACCGCGTCCGGCCTTCCGGCAGGGCGCCGTTGCCCGATCCCCGGGCATAGTCGTAATACGCTTTCACTACTTCCTCGGCGCTCACCTGCTGGGCCGCAGGGTGAGCCAGACAGGCGGCGCGCCAGCGTTTCACCCGCCCATATCCTTGGTCCGGGAGCTCGAAGGCTTCAAAATAGTCGAGGAATGAGAAGCGGACGAACATCGGCGTAAACACCGCCTCGGCGAGGCCAAAGCGCTCGAAAAGGAACACCCCATCTGGGTTGTGCCTGGCGAGGAAGGCCTCGAGCCGCCCGTATTGGGTCAGCACCGCCTGGTGCAAAGCCTCGCGCTTGCCGGCATCCTGGTTCATGACGAGCCGGTAGCCGCTGGTGGTGAAGTCGCCCTCCATCGCGATCATCATGTTCTCGATGGCCCGCTCAAATGGGGTGGAGCGGGCGATCGGTGTTGCGTAGCTCTCATCGAGATAGCGCAGGATGACGAGGCTCTCCTTGAGCGTGCCGTCCGCTGTCTCGAGGATCGGCAGCGCCGTGGTGCCGCCTGTCAGCTGCAGCAGCCGCTCGGGCCGCGGCCTGGTGATGTCGACCACCGAGAACGCCACCTGGTCTCGCACGCCCTTCAGCGTCAGCAGGATTTCGAGCCGCTGCGAGAACGGGCAGACCGGGATGTGGTGGATCGTCGGCTTCTGCACCATGGATCAGGCCTCCCGCCCATTCGGCAGCGGCGTCCCCTTCGCCACCAGCCCCTGATCCGCCAGTGCGTCCCAGAAACCTGATGGGATCGCGGTGTTCCACCAGCCGAGAATTCCCTCGAGCTCGGCCACCGTCTTCGGCCCGGTCAGCACCGAGCACACCACCGGATGCGCCACGCCGAACTGCAGCGCCGCGGCGCCGAGCGGGATGCCGTGGGCGTCGGCGACGGCGCGCAGCTTGCTCACCTTCTCGACGATGTGCGGCGGCGCCTTCTGGTAGGCGCCGTTGCTCGGCCCCCAAACGTCCGTCCCGGCCAGCACGCCCGCCGCGAACGGCCCGGCGGCGATCACCGAGGTGCCGCGTTCGGCAGCCCTTGGGAACAGTTCGTCCAGCGGCGTCTGCTCGATAAGGTTGTAGCGGTTGGCCAGCAGGAAAACGTCCCAGTCGCCGATGTCGAGGGCCGAGAGCAGCACCGGCACCTCGTTGACGCCGAGCCCGATCGCCTTCACGGCGCCCGACCGGCGCAGCTCGTCGAGCGCCTTGTAGCCGCCGCTGGCGAGATCTGCCCAGTGCTTCTTGTTGCCCTCTTCGCCGTGCGTCTGCACGCCGATATCGTGCACCAGCAGCACTTCGATATGCCCCAGCCCCAGCCGCTGCAGGCTGTCCTCGTAGGACCGCATGATGGCGTCGTAGCTGTAGTCGTAGGCGATCTCGAACGGGAACGGCCGCGTCCAGGGGTGCTCCACCGTGCGCTCGGCATCGGAGCGCACCGGCTTCAGCATGCGGCCGACCTTGGTAGAGAGCGCCGCGCCGTCGTTGCGGTAGCGCAGCGCGTCGCCCATCAGGTGCTCGGCGCGGCCGAAGCCGTAATGCGGGGCGGTGTCGTAATAGCCGATGCCGGCATCGAGCGCCGCGCTCACCAGCGCCCGCGCCCCGTCGTCGGGCACATCGACGCCGTTCATCCCGGCGAGTGTAGCACTGCCGAGCCCCAGTTCGGTGAATTCGAGGCTGGTCCGGCCGACCTTGCGCGTGTTGAAACTGGCCATGTGATCCTCCGTGACGGCGGCGGACACTGCCATGTCAGTTGGATCGCGACAAGCCGCCCGACAGGTGTGGAGGGGCGTCCGATACGACGCCCCAACGCTTCTTAGAGCTGCGTCACCGTCACCGTCTCGGCCGCATCCCAGGCCACGGTGTTGCGGAGCGGCAGGCCGAACTGGCTTTCCGAAATCTCGAACACGTCGCCGGGCTCGGTCTTGATGCCATCGGCGAAGCTCAACGTCGCGGTGCCGAACATGTGGACGTGCACGTCGCCCGGCTGGCGGAACAGCGCGTACTTGAAGTGGTGGTATTCGAGGTTGGCGATGGTGTGGCTCATGTATTCCTCGCCCGAGAGGAACGGCTTTTCCCAGATCACCTTGCCGTCGCGGACGATACGCGAGGTGCCCTCGACCTTGCGCGGCAGTTCGCCCACCCGCAGTTCCGGCCCGAACGAGCAGAAGCGCAGCTTCGAATGCGCGAGGAACAGGTAGTTCACCCGCTCGGTCACGTGGTCGGAGAACTCGTTGCCGATGGCGAAGCCGACGCGGAACGGCTGGCCGTTCTTGCCGATGACGTAGATGCCGGCGACCTCCGGCTCCTCGCCTGCGTCCTTGGCAAAGGCCGGGGAGGGGATCGGGGCACCCGGTGCCGCCACGGCAAAGCCATTGCCCTTGTAGAACCACTCGGGCTGCACGCCCACTTCGCCGGGCTTCGGCTTGCCGCCTTCGAGGCCCATGCGGAACATCTTCATCGAATCCGTCAGCGGTGCCTCGGCGGCGGCGGCATCCGACTTGTGCATGGCGTCGCGGGTCGAGGCCGAACCGAGATGCGTCAGCCCGGTGCCGGTGACATGCAGGTGCGCCGCATCGGGGTGGTCGATCGGGGCGAGCAGCTTGCCGTCGCGGGCCAGTGCCTCGCGGTCCACCGTTGCCCCGAGCCCCTTCGCCGCAACGACATCAGCCAGCGACTTGCCCGAGTCCGCCGCTTCGATCGCCAGCGCGTAGACGCTCGCAGCGCCGTTCACCACCCGGGTGACGCCGTCCTCGGTGGCGCCCACGGCACGCTGGCCGGCCGCGTCGGTAAACTGGATCAGGTGCATGGTTTTCTCCCTCGTTTTGACCAAGGGCTATAAAGGAGCCGGGCGGTCATTGCATTCGGATTTTGGATGTAGATCAGGTTTCCCGTCGCCTACAGCGCCAGCAGATGCCGGCGCGCCTCGAACAACATCACCGCGGTCGCGACGGCGAGGTTCAGCGACTCCGCGCTGCCCTGCTGCGGGATGCGTACGGTATGGTCCGCCGCTGCGGCGAGCGCGTCGGGCAGGCCGGATTGCTCGTTACCCATCAGCAGCACCACCGGCTTTCGCGCATAATCTACCGTCCGGTAATCCACCGCCCCGGCGAGGTGCGTGGCCACCACCTGTGCGCCCGAACCGGCCTGCCAGACGAGAAACTCCGCCGCGCTGCACCGCGTCAGCGGCATCGCCAGCAGCGAGCCCATGGTGGCGCGCACCGCTTCGAGCGCGAACGGATCGGTGCACTCGTCGATCAGGATGACGCCCGAGGCGCCCGCCGCGTCGGCCGTGCGGATGATGGTGCCGAGGTTGCCCGGATCGCGCACCCGGTCGAGCGCCACCAGCGTCTCGTCTGGCTTCGGCCGCAGGGCTGCCAGCGGGGTGCAGCGCTGCTCGAACACCCCGACCACTGCCTGCGGATTGTCGCGCCGCGTGATCGCCGCCAGCACCTTTTCGGTCGCTTCCAGCACCTGGCCGCCCCGCGCCAGGGTATCGGCCACCACGCGCTGCAATGGCGGTTCGCCCCTTGCCTCGCGATCATAGACCAGCGTCCGAACGGGCCAGCCGCGCGCCAGCGCCTCGGCGACGAATCCCAGCCCTTCGGCCAGGAACGCGCCGCTCGCCTCGCGCTCCTTCTTGCTGGTCAGGCCCCGGATGTCCTTGACGATCGGGTTCGCCAGCGAGGTCACTTCCTTGATCTGGGCCACCAGTCGCTCCGTCCGCTCACCCGCGCGCTATAGCCGAGGCCGGGCCGCCTTGCACCGCCATTCTCAGCCTCAGGTCGGCGTCAGATAGGCGCCTTGGCGAACCCCTTCACCAAAATCGGCCCTGTCGGACGCCCGGTCGGTGATCCCGGCGCCGGTTCGAGCGTGATCTCGTAGAGCTGGCCGTCCGCCGGCAGCGGCAGGTCCGGCCCGCGGAGCCGCATTTCCGCTGCCGCCCCGAGCGTGCCGAGCGATACCGGTCCGGTATCCGCATCGGGGAGCGTCCAGACCTGCAGCACGCTGCCCTCGGGCACGGCAAAATCCACCAGCGGCACGATGCGGACACTGTCGTCGCCGAAGGCCTCGATGATGGCGCCCGGGCTCTGGTCGCCCTCGTTGAGCAATACCGCCACCATGGTCGGCGCAGGGGTGGGGGGCTTCAGCGCCTGTCCGCCGAAATAGCCGATCCCCAGCGCCAGCATCACGCTCGCCGCCATCGCCGCCCAGCGTGGCGCAGCGGGGGCGGAGTTGGTGTTGGCGGCCACCGGCGGCAGTTGCGCTGCGGCTCCGAGCCGCCCCTCGATCCGTGCCCATAGCTCCGGGCTCGCCTCCGCCGCTGCCGTATCGTCGAGCGCCTGCAGCCTGCCGGCGAAGCCCGCCGCGATCGCGGCCAGTTCCGGGTCGCGCGCCAACTCGGCCTCGAACGCCTGGCGCTCGGCGCCCTCCAGCAGGCCCAGCGCATAGTCGCCGGCGCGTTCCAGCTTTTCCTCGCGGCTCATGCCAGGCACTCCTGCAGCGCCACGACGCCGCGACGGATCCAGGCCTTCACCGTGCCGAGCGGCGCGTTCAGCGATGCCGCCACCTCGCCATGGTTCAGCCCGGTGACATAGCAGAGCAGGATGGCGCGGCGCTTCTGCCGGTCCAGCCGTCCAAGGCAGTGGCGCAGCGCGTCGCGTTCGGCGAGGAGATCGAAAGCGCCCTCCGCATCCGCCACCCGGTCGCCCATGTCGGCCAGCGTCTCGCCGTCGTGATACTCCACCCGCGCGCCGTCGCGCAGCAGGTTCAGCGCCCGGTTGCGAACGATCGTCGTCAGCCAGGCGCGGGCCGATCCCCGCTCCCGTTCGAACTGCCGCGCCCGCTGCCAGGCCGAAACGAAAGCGTCCTGCACCACTTCCTCGGCCAGGTCGCGCCGCCGCACGATCCGCTGCGCTATGGCGATCAGCCGTCCGCCTTCGGCGGCAAACAGGTCGCCGAGCGCCGCCTTGTCGCCGCGGGCGACGCGGGCCATCAGGCCGTTCCCATCGATAGTGGCGTGGTCCAAGTGACTGTTCCGGAAGCAGTTCGTGCCGTCGATACACACCAGCCCGGCTTCGGCGATGCAGGCAACTCAATTTTCTTTTTGGCGCAGTGCATCCGGAGCAGGGGCCCCGCGGGTAAGGCCTCTTGTAACGGCGCAAGAAGCGCACCCCACAGAGGAGTTTCCCATGCACACCCCCCTTCGCCTCACGCTGCTCACCAGCACCGCCTTCGCCCTTTTGACCGGCGCCGCCGTCGCTGCCCCCGCCATCGGCCTTACCGGCGACAAGACCCTCGTAATGTTCGATACCGAGACCCTCGCCGTCAGCGGCACCATGGACGTGACCGGCGTCGACCGCCTGCACGGCATCGACATCCGCCCGGCTGACGGCATGCTCTATGGCGTCACCGGTGATGGCAAGGTCGTCACCATCGACACCGCTTCGGGCGCCGCCACCGAAAAGAGCACGCTCTCCGAGACCCTCGCCGACGGCGTGTCGGCCAGCGTCGATTTCAACCCGGTCGCCGACCGCCTGCGCATCGTCGGCTCCGACGGCACCAACCACCGCGTCAACGTCGATGATGGCGCCGTCACCGTCGATGGCACGCTCGCGTACGAGGCGGCCGACATGCATGCGGGCGAAACCCCGAACATCGTCGCCGTGGCCTACACCAACTCGGTCGGCAAGCCCGAGGCGACGGCCATGTACGATATCGACGCCACCATTGCCGGCCTTATCCAGCAGATCCCGCCGAACGACGGCGTGCTGAAGGCCATCGGTAAGCTCGGCGCTACCGGTGCCGACAACTGGGCCTTCGACATTTCGGCCACCGCCGACCTGGAGAACACCGCCTGGCTCGTCACCGGCAAGACGCTGCACACCGTCGACCTGGCAACTGGCGCCGCCACCGTCGTCGGCGACATCGACAGCGAAGCCCTGCGCGACATCGCCATCCTGCCGTAAAAACGCCTGCCGGCCGCGGGGGATTTCTCCGCGGCCGGCCCCTTTTCGCCACATCCGGGGCAGTTTGCGGGCCCCCGGCTATGGCACAGCGGGGCGAACGTCCCTATGTTCAAGCATGGACCAGAACAAGACAGCCCTTGAACGCGCCTTCGAACTTGCCCGCTCCGGGCGCTTCCAGACCGTGACCGAACTGAAAAAAGTCGTCTCCCGCGAAGGCTACCAGGCCTCCCAGCTGGAAGGCTCCCAGCTCAGCCGCCAGCTGATGGCCCTCATCCGCGAGGCCAACCTTCCCGTCCCCGATCAGGCGGCAGGCGAGTCGGCATCTACCCCGCCCGATCAGAACGCCAGCGAGCCGAACGGCTAAGCGCCGCCTCCGCGCTCCGCGACCTCCCCCGGCATCTTTTTGTTCTCCACTCGTTCCGCGCACACGGCTGTTCCCGCGGCGCTTCCGATTCGTCGGAAAAATCACGCTCGAACGCAGGAAGTACCGCGATTTCTCTCTTGACGGCGCGGAAACAAAATGAGAACAGATTAGGTACATTGTATGGACATCGGTTCGGTTTGCACGGGGCATGCCGAAGTGGAATAAGGGATACCGGATATGGCTGCTGCTGCGCCGCTGCGTGTAATTGAGGGATCGATGGACAAGGACAAAGCTCTCGCTGCGGCGCTGAGCCAGATCGAGCGGAATTTCGGCAAGGGCTCGATCATGAAGTTCGGCGAGGGCGCCATCGCCCAGGTCGAAGCGATCTCCACCGGCTCCCTCGGCCTCGATATCGCGCTGGGCATCGGCGGCCTGCCGCGTGGCCGCATCATCGAGATCTTCGGGCCGGAAAGCTCGGGCAAGACCACGCTGGCGCTGCATGTGCTGGCGGAAGCCCAGAAGAACGGTGGCATTGCCGCATTCATCGATGCCGAGCATGCACTCGATCCGATCTACGCCCGCAAGCTCGGAGTGAAGGTCGACGAACTGCTGATCTCGCAGCCCGACACCGGCGAGCAGGCGCTCGAGATTGCCGACACGCTGGTGCGCTCCGGTGCCATCGACGTGCTGGTGATCGATTCGGTTGCCGCGCTCACCCCCAAGGCTGAACTCGAAGGCGAGATGGGCGACTCCATGCCCGGCCTGCAGGCCCGCCTGATGAGCCAGGCCATGCGCAAGCTCACCGGCTCGATCTCCAAGTCGAAGGCCATGGTGATCTTCATCAACCAGATCCGCATGAAGATCGGCGTGATGTACGGCTCGCCCGAGACCACCACCGGTGGCAACGCGCTGAAGTTCTACGCCTCGGTTCGCCTCGACATCCGTCGCATCGGCTCGATCAAGGAGCGTGAGGAAGTCATCGGCAACCAGACCCGCGTCAAGGTGGTCAAGAACAAGCTCGCCCCGCCGTTCCGCCAGGTCGAGTTCGACATCATGTATGGCGAAGGCATCTCCAAGACCGGCGAACTGCTCGACCTGGGCGTCAAGTCCGGCATCGTCGAGAAGTCCGGCGCCTGGTTCTCCTTCGACAGCCAGCGCCTGGGGCAGGGCCGCGAGAACTCGCGCCAGTTCCTCAAGGACAACCCGCACATCGCCGATATCATCGAGAAGGGGGTTCGTGAGAGCTCCGGCCTGCTGTCGGAAGCGCTGTTGGCCGGCCCCGACGGGGATGATGGCGACGACGGCGAGCCGTGAGATCCAACGTTCATCTGCACTAAAAAGAGGGCGCCTTTGGCGCCCTTTCGCATTCAGGATCGGGTCAGTTTCGGTTCAGTCGGATGAACAAGGGCGCCGTTCATTTCCGTTCAGAAACGCCATCGGGCCGTTCATCATCGTGGCAATCGCGGGGCTATTTCCCGGCTACGGTCGCTATCGCCGCCGCATAGGTGATGCCGCCGCCGAACGCCACGAGCCCGAGCCGCTGTCCGGGCGTCGTGGTCTGCAGCGCATCCATCAGCGCCATCGGGATGGTCGATGAGCTGGTATTGCCCATGGTCCGGATGATCGAGTGCGCCGGCCGGCCGGAGCGGCGCGCAATGGCGTCGATGATCCGCTGGTTGGCCTGGTGCGGCACCATCAGGTCGATGTCATCCATCGAAATTCCCTCGGCGGCGCAGGCACTTGTCAGCGTTGCCGTCATGGCGCGAACGGCGTCGGCAAACACCTCGCGGCCGTTCATCTTGATGTAGCCCTCGCCCGCCCGCGGCACGCTCAGCAGCTCGCCCGGCTCCGGCGCCCCCGCAATCGTCGGCTGCGCATAGGTGAAGAGCGGCGCCCGATCGCCATTGGCTGCCTGCACCAGCGAGGCGGTCGCGGCGTCGGCAAACAGCACGGCGGTGTTGAAATCGTTCTGGTCGAGCAGCGGGCTCAACACCTCGGACGTCAGCACCAGCACCCGGGCCTGCGGGTGGTTGGTGACATAATCGCGCGCGTTGGCAAGGGCATAGAGATAGCCCGAGCAGGCGGCGTTGATGTCGTAGGTCGGCAGGCTGGCCCGGGTGCCGTTGGTCATCGCATCGGCAACCCGCGAGGCAAGCGACGGCGTGATCACGTCCGGCGTGCCGGTCGCTGCAATCACCAGGTCGATGTCATCGATCGAAAGCTGCTGCTCGTCCAATAGCTTGCGGGTCGCCGCTGCCGCCAGCGAGAACACCGTCTCGCCCGGCACCACCCAGCGCCGGCTCTCGATGCCCGTCAGCTTGACGATGTCCGCCGCATCGCGCGTCTGCCAGTTGCCCTTGAGGTCGGCATTGTTGATCTTCCGCCCTCCGGACACCCCGGTAATGCCCGCGACCCCCACCGCCACCGCGGCGCGCCCGCCGATAGCCGGAGCCGCAAGTACCTGGCGGCGCTTCAGAATCGCTCTGTCGATGCGCTCGGCCGTCACCGTCGTCTGGCGCTTCAGCGATGCGGGATCAGCCTCGACATAGATCAGTGGCGCACCGACCGGGACCTTGTCGCGCGGCGCGACCGCGATCGACAGCACCTTGCCGGTCACCGTCGCCTGTACGTCCACCGCGGCCTTCGTCGCCTCGACCACGGCCACGAGGTCGCCGGTCTTGATCAGGTCGCCGGGCTTCACCAGCAGTTCGACGATCTCCACCTCGTCATCGGCCGGCCCGGAGCCGATCGCCGCAATCGCCGTCGGCCCATCCGTAGTCGTCTCGACTTCCCACGCCAGGTCAAAGCCCAGCAGGTCCGCCGCCGCTTCCATGATGCGGCGATAGGAGGGCAGGGTCTCGATCTGCCGCTCGAAATGGAACGGTACATGGATGTCGTCGCGGGTGATGCGTCGCGCCGCCACCGGTACGCCGGCCTTCTCCATCACCGTCGCCAGCACCTCGGCACCGAAGCCAGCGGTGTGGTTATCCTCATGCACGACCAGCAGTTTTCCGGTCCGACGCACTGAGCGGAGCACCGCGTCCTCGTCCCAGGGCGAGATCGAGCGGAGGTCGATGACGTCCAGCGACGCACCGGCTTTCGTCAGGGTCTCGTTGGCCAGCAGGCTCTGGGTCAGCGGGTTGCCCCAGGTCACCAGCGTCAGCTCGTTGCCGCCAACCGCAGTGCGGGCGCGGCCGGGCGCCACGAACTGCTCCGCTGTATCGTCGGAGGTCCGCCGGTCGCCGATATTGAGCAAGCTCTTGGGGTAGAGGAACACCGTCGGCCGCTGCGACTGGAAGGCGGCGTTCAGCAGCCCCGCCGCGTCGCCGGCTGAAGACGGCATCACCACGTCGATCCCCGGCACATGCGCCAGGATGGATTCGAAGGTCTGGGCGTGGAACGGCCCCAGCCCGGCCTTGTAGCCGCCGCAGCTGATCATCAGGATCACCGGCGTCTGCCACGCGCCATCGGTGCGCCAGTACATCGAGCCCAGCTCGGAGACGATCTGGTTGAAGGCGAGCGGCAGGAAATCGGCGAACTGCAGGAAGGCGACCGGCCGCTGTCCCGCCAGGGCGCGGCCGATCGAGGTGCCGACGATCGTCGATTCCGATAGCGCCGCGTTGCGCACCCGCCCGGGGAAAGCCGTGGACAGTCCGCGGGTTACGCCGAACACGTCGCCCTTGGGGTCCTCGATGTCCTGGCCCAGCAGGGTCACGTCGCGGTTGGTGTTCAACTGGTCGCGGAGCACCCGGTTGAGCGCCTCGCGCATGGTCAGGCTCGGTGCCGCCGGATCACCCCGGTACTCGCGCCGGGTGGCAAACCCGGCAGGATAGGGGGCCTTGGCGGTGCCCGCGGTCGTGGGAGCCGGCTCGCCGCGGGCCTCGTTCGCGGCGTCGGCGACCTCGGCGATCAGTGCCGTCTCGAGTTGCGTCAGCGCCGTGTCGCCCATTTGCGAGTCGCGCAGCGCCTGGCGGATGGCCTCCAGCGGGTCGCGCCCGTTGCCCTTCCGGATGTCGTCGGCGGTACGGTAGAGCGACTGGTCATCGGCGTTCGTGTGGTCGCTGAGCCGCTCGAGGTCCATGAGCAGCAGCGTCGGCGACCGGCCGGCCCGCGTCTCGGTCACGGCGGCCTCGAAGGCTGCGCGGGTGGCGCTGAGGTCAACGCCATCGACGCGGCGGATGGGCAGACCGAACAGGCTGTCGGCGGGTCCGCCGGGCAGGTCGAAAAAGGTCTGGCCCGGGGTGTGGGTGGAGATCGACCAGCGGTTGTTCTGCACCACGAACACCACCGGCGCAGCAGTCCTGACGGCTTCCGCCACCGCCTCGAGGAACTCGCCCTGCTGGGTGGTGCCATCGCCGACGCAGCAGATCACCACCGGCGCATCGGGGTGGAATTTCACCGCCTGGGCGTTGCCCACCGCGTGCAGCGCATTGTTGCCCACCGGGCCGACCATCGAGGCGACATTCAGGTTCCGCGCCGAAAAATGCGCGCTCATCTGCCGGCCCGCAGAGTGCGACGGCCCGGTCGCCAGCAGGCCGCGGAAGAACTCGACCACCGGCAGGCCGCGTGCCAGCAGCAGCGCCTTGTCGCGGTAATGCAGGTGCAGCCAGTCCTGCGCGCCGAGGTAATCGGCAACCAGCGCGGTCGATTCGTGGCCGGCGCCGGAGACATGGAAGTGCGCCAGCCCCTGCTTCACCAGGTCCCGCTCGACGCGATCGATCTCACGGGCGAGAAACATCGCACGGTGGAGCCGCAGCATGGTCGGGATGTCTGAGGTCATCAGCATAGCGGCCGCACGCTAAACCCGTACTTGGCGAAAAACCAGAACTAGTATCGGCAACTGCGCCGATGCATGGCTGATTTGCCACAGTGGTGGCTGCCGTCGGCCCGACCTCAGGCTCCGACGAATCCGGCAAGCCGGCGTCCCGCCGCGAGGTACTTGTTTGGATCGAGGGCCCGATCCTTGCTGCGCACCTCGAAGTGCAGGTGGGGACCGGTGGATCGACCCGTGGAGCCAACCTTGGCGATCGGCGTGCCGGCGTTCACCACTTGGCCCTCCTTGACGAGGAAGGCGCTGAGATGGCCGTACCGGGTGATCAGCCCGCCGGCATGTGTCACCTCGACGAGCTTGCCATAGCCCGACTTCTGCCCGACGAACGTCACCTTGCCGTAGCCTGCGCTCAGCACCGGCGTGCCCTTGGGTGCCGGAAAGTCGATGCCTGAATGGTAGGCGCGTCCGCCGGTGAAGGGGTCGGTCCGGTTGCCGAAGCCGGAGCTGATGCGGGTGGGGGATTCCATCGGCCGACGGATGGGCGCTAGTCCGGCAGCCGTCTTGGCCGCCTGAAACCGCGCCAGCGCCAGGTAGACGCCGTTGGCGTCGTCGACGATGGATACATCATCCGAACCGCCGACCGCGGGGATGAAAGGGCCGCCGGTGCCCTCATCGATGCCTTCCGGCATCTTCGGCCGAATGCCGAGGCCGTGCAGTTCGACGAGGATCGTCTCTGTCGATTCGGTGGCGGACTCGGCCAGGCCGGCCAGCGCGAGGCGACTCTCGTCCATCATCCGGGTCATGTCGGCGGTCACCGCCGATATCTGGTCGGCCTGGGGGCGTCCCGTCAGCGGCGCCGTTGTCAAGGCAACCGCGCTGGTCTCCGCCTCGCCCGCTTCGGGCAACGCGGCGGTGTCGATGCCCAGTTCTGCGGCCTTGTCGGCAAGCTGCTTCACCAACTGGTGCTGCTCGAGCAGCAGTTCCTGCTGCTGGCTCAGTTCCTGCAACTGGAGGTTGATATCGCCGGCCTGGGCGAACTGCCGCGAGTGCAGGCGATCGACCTCGATGCGAAGCTGCGCGATCCGGTCCTCATAGGCGCCGACCACCGCGTCGGCCTGGCCGTTCATCAGGCCGGAAATGTCGGGCGCCATCAGGAAGGCGACCAGCGTCAAGGCGTTGGTCGCCAGCAGGCCGGTGAACAGGCTGTAGAACAGGGCGGGGCGGATACCAGCGCCCGCCCGCCGCGGGGCGACAGGCGCCGGCCTGCCGGCACGACTGAACACCTTGGCAGGTGGTCTCTTGGCACTCGCCTGAAAACGCACGACCGCAACTCCGGTACGCCACACTGAACTCGCGCCGATGATGATCCGTTAAGGTTAACAAGCCGCAAAGTCGTGGAAACCGGGGCCTGAGGGTGTGTGGGGAGGTCAGGTCGCGATGGCGCGCACCGCTTCGAGCACCTTGGCCGCGTGCCCCTTGATCCGCGTTGCGTGGATCACGCCAGCGACCCTGCCGTCCGCGTCCACCACCACGGTGGCACGCTTCACGCCCATGTACTCGACGCCCCACAGTTTCTTCAGCTGCCAGAGCCCGTAGGCGTCGATCACCCCGTGGTCGGGGTCCGAGGCGAGGGGCACGCCGAGATTGTACTTGTCGCGAAAGCTGCAGTGCTGGTCGACGGAGTCGGGGGAGATGCCGACCACCACGGTCTTCAACTCCTTGAAGTCGGGCATCAGGTCGGTGAACTCGATGTTCTCGAGCGTGCACCCCTCGGTGTCGTCCTGCGGGTAGAAATAGAGAACCACCGGGCGGCCGCGGTGCCGGCTCAGGCGAAAGGTCTCGCGGTCGTCGGTGGTCAGTTCGAAGTCTGGCGCGAGCGCGCCAAGGGCAGGAACGGGCATGGCGTATCCACGGACAATAGGAAGCAGACGGCGGTTTCGAGGGGTGTTAGTGCCACATTCCAGCCGGTATCATCGGGCAGGTGAAGCGCCGCTCGGGATGATTCTAGAATAGGGTGGCAAACCGGGTCGTCTCAAGTCGGAAAGCAGTGAAACCTACACCAGCTCCTGGCCACAAGCTCCGCAAGCGCTCGGCATGGCGCGCCCTGGGTAGGATAACCGCAGCAGCGGTGGCGGCACCCGTCGTGCTGCTGGCGCTGCTGTATGCGGTGCTGATCGTCACCCCCATCCCGCTGCCCTTTGTTTCCTCCCAGGTGCGGAACGTCGTCCTCAGCATGATGCCGGAGGGCAGCAAGCTCGAGCTCGGCGACATGGCCCTGGCGCTCGAGGGATATGTCTGGCCCGTCATCCGGTTCTCGCCAGTTACCTTCACCGACGTGAAGACCGGCGGCACTGTCAGCATGGACGCGCTCGAAGTGGGCTTCTCGCCGATCCGCGCGGTGGTGGGGCAGCCAGGCGCCACCATCACCATTGTCGGCCCGCACCTTCAGGTGAACCAGGATCTGTTCGGACCGCGGCTGGCCAAGTTCGAGCTTGTGGACGAGGCGGACGGCAGCCGCACCGTGAGGGTCATCGAGGGCGAAGACCAGTTCCCCGAACTCGACATCTCGGCCAACGGCATGGACGTTCGCGGGGTGGTTCCAGACCCCAAGCTCGGCATCCGTTCCGACAATGACTGGCTGGTCTACAACATGGAGGCCGCCGGCAACGGCATAGCCGGCATCATCGCGCAGGCCAAAGCGGGCAGCTTCTCCAAGCTCGTCGTGCGCGGCGGCACGCTCGACATGAATGACGCGCTCTACGGCGTCTTCCGAACCTTCAAGGACATCAATCTCGAGATTGCGCCGAGCCCCGATGCGCGCGCCGCCTCCGGCAAGTTCTCGGTCGATTTCGGCGGCACGGTCATGAACGGCAGCGTCGACTGGGTCAGCAAGGACAGCGATCCGGTCGCGCGTATCCAGGCCTCGATCACCAATTTCGATCCGGGCGCCTTCTCGCCGATGGTCGGCGACAAGTCGGCGCCGGCTACGGCGGTCGGCACCATGGCGGTCTCGATGGATATCGGGTTCGACACAGCCGCCAAAAAGGTGACGGACGGTCTGTTCCACATGGACCTGACGGGCATGGACGTGAAGCTGCCCGACAACACCTACATCCCCATAGCGACGTCGATCGCTGCGGTGACGTGGGATCCGGTGGCCGGGCAGTTCACCATGGACGAGACCACCGTCAGCATCGGCACCAACACCGCCGTCGTCAGCGGCACCTTCGTGCTCGGCCTCGACCCGCAATATGGCCCGACTGTCAGCATCGCGGTGACCGGCCATGACATTTCGCTGACGTCCGACCTGGGGCCGCCGGAACAGCCGTTCGACGAGATGAGTCTCGTCGCCTGGTCGGCGCCGCTCTACGGGGCGATGGGTATCGACGATTTCCAGATCAAGAAGGACGATGGGAGCATCATCGCCGCCAAGGGCCGCATCGACATGCTGCTCGATGGCATCGGCTTCAAGATGGACATCGTCGGTGACGGGATCAGCGCGGACGACCTGAAGCGGGTCTGGCCACCGATCATGGCGACAGATGCCCGGGACTGGTTCGTCAAGAACGTCAGCTCCGGCAAGCTGCGGAAGTCGGTGATGCGGTACAACATTCCGGTCGGCGCGATCAACGCGACCGGGGGGGAGAGCCAGCCTCTGCCGCCCGGATCGATGTCCATCGACATCGTCGGCGAAGGGGTCACCGTCAAGCTCACCGACACGATGCAGCCCGTGACCCTCGATGGCGAGACACGCCTGACGCTGCGCGACGATGACGTCACCATGTCGGCGACGGGGGCCTCCATTCCGACGCCCAAGGGGGCGATCGGACTTGCCAACGTGGCGTTCGTCATCAACTCCGATCCAGCCGCGCCCGAAGACGTGATCTATGAGATCTCCGGCGACCTCGCGAGCGGCATCCCGGCCATGCTCGACCTGGCCAAAACGCAGCAACCGGACATGCTGAAGGCCGAGACGCTGCCGATCGACATCAACGGGCTGACGGGCACCGTCTCGCTTTCCCTCGTGGCGACGATCGTCAACGACAAGGTGACGGGCGCCAACAAGCGGCTCGACTACGCGATCAACGGCATCGTGCAGGATTTCGGCTCCACCGTGCCGCTGCAGGGGCGGACGATCGGCGATGGCCAACTGAGCTTCGTGGCCTCGCAGGCGGGCTACAAGGTGACCGGGCAGGCTGCGATCGACGGTATCTCCGCAGATGTGGCGATCGACGGCAAGCTCGAAAAAGACGCTCCGCCGCCCAACATGCTGATCAGCGCCACCTTCGACAACGACGATCTCAAGAAGGTCGGGTTCGACGCTTCGGAGTTCTTTTCTGGTTCGGTCAAGGTCGTGGCGCGTCCGATGCCGGACGGCACCATCCAGGTCGCGGCCGATCTCGACAATGCGTCGATCACCATCAAGGACCTCGGAATCAGCAAGGCAAAGGGTGTCTCGGGCTCGGCCAAGGCAGCCATCAAGCTTGATGGCGAGACCGCCGAGGTGAGCCAGATCGAAGTCGGCTTCGGGACGCTATCACTGCGTGGCAACGTCACCGCCGACCTCAAGAAGGGACTGCAGCAGGCCCAGTTCACGCATTTCGCGATTTCCGACGGCGACAGCGCGCAGTTCAACCTCAAGCCGATCGATGGCGGTTACCAGCTGACGCTGCGCGGCGACCAGCTCGACCTCAAGCCCATGCTGCAGCGGTTCTTCAGCCTGTCCGGCGAGTCCACCGGAGGGCCGACGGCCACTGCAGTGAACACCACCATTGTCGCCGATGTCGAGCTGAAGCGCGCGCTGGGATTCTACAAGACGACGGCCTTCAACCTGAACCTCGACCTGTCGCTGCGGGGGGCGGACCTTCGGCGGGTGAACCTCCAGGCAAACCTCGGCGGCGATCGCAGCGTCTCTGTCACCACGAACCCGACCCCTGACGGCAAGGTGATGTCCGTTGCGTTCAATGACCTGGGCGCGCTGCTGCGGTTGATGAACATCTACCCCAACGTCGAGGGCGGAGAGGGCAGCCTGGTGGTCGAGACGGTCGATGCGCAGAAGCTCGACAGCGGTCAGTTCGTGCTCAGGAACTTTGCCTTCGTCAATGAGCAGAACGTCAGCCGGATCATGGGCAACCACCGTGATTCCGAGCAGATGGTGGCGCGGTCGGGCAAGCTGGAATTCCGCTCCGGCGAGGTCGATTTCATCCGGCGCAAGGATCGGGTCGAGATCACCGACGGGGTGCTGGCCGGCGACACCGTCGGCGGCACGGCCCGGGGCTTCATCTACACGGACCGGCGGCAATACGACCTTACCGGCACGTATGTCCCCCTGTTTGGCCTCAACAACGCCTTCTCCAAGCTGCTGGGGCCTCTCGCGGGACGGGACGGCGAGGGGTTGTTCGGGGTGACCTTCGCAATCAAGGGGCCGCTCGACAAGCCGGATTTCAAGATCAACCCGATGTCCGCCCTCGTGCCGGGCGCCTTCCGGCGCATGTTCGAGTACCGCTCCAAGGAAATCCCGCGCGTCGAGTAGCGGGACTTGACCCCGATCAAGGTCGGGGTTGGCATCGGTGGTAGACACGCCTCATAGTCACGGTGGAGGTTCGCCATGTATGCACGAATTCTGATAGCGACCGACGGTTCGGATCTGGCTGACCGCGCACTCGATCATGGCTGCCGGCTCGCCAGGATGGCCGGATCGGAGGTGACAATCGTCACCGTGACCGAACCCGTCACCATTGTTGGCGGTGGCTATGCAACCGTCGTCGGTGGGGTGGTCGACCCGATCCCCGAGCTGATCGAGGCACAGCAGAAGTCGGCCGAGGAGCTCCTGCAGCGGGCCGCAAAACGTGCCGCCAACCAGGGCGTTACTGTGAAGACCATGCTCGTCGACAACAGCTTTGCGGCCGACGGTATCGTCGCCACTGCGAACGAGATCGGTGCCGAACTGATCATCATGGGCTCGCATGGCCGCCGCGGTCTCAACCGCCTCCTGCTCGGCAGCCAGACCAACAACGTCCTCGCCCACACCAAGCTACCGGTGCTGGTTACCCGCTGACGGTATGAAATAGTCATACCGCGTGCTAGGCTGGCCTCCTCACCGGAGGTCAGTCATGGCAAAAGTGGTCAAGCGCACATTCAGCCTTACCGAAGAGCAGGCCGCCTTCATCGACGCGAAGGTCGGGGCAGGCGGCTACGTTTCGGGCAGCGAGGTGGTCCGCGAGGGGCTTCGCGGGTTGCAGAGTCGCGAGGCCTCACTCGAGCGTTGGCTTGTCGAGGAAGTCGTCCCTACCTACGATCGGGTAGTTGCCGGTACCGAACCCATGTTCTCGTCAGATGAGGTTCGCGCGGGTGTTCGCGAGCGGTTGGAAGTGTTCTCGAAAGCTGCGGAGTGAAGGTTCGGCGGATCGCCTACACCGCTGCAGCGCGCGCTGATGTCGACCGCATTCAGACGTGGCTCAGCGAGAAGGCTTCGCCAGTTTCCGCATATGCCGTCACCACCAGAATACTGGACTTCATCGATGGATTGGCGATTGGGTCCATGCGTGGCCAGGCGCGCGAAGACTTGCGGCCTGGATTGCGCGTAGTTCCGTTCGAGCGGGCCGTCATCGCCTTCGCGGTTCATGCAGATACCGTCTCCATCCTCCGCATCTTCTACGGTGGGGAGGATTGGGAGACGGCGTTCGCTATGGAATCGGACTGATCACACCGGCTTGAGCAGTGCGTGCTTCTTCTTGCCGACCGAGAGCTTGATCACGCCTTCAGGGAGCAGCGCTGCCGTGCCGAGGGTCAGGCGGTCGTCAGACACGACGTCGTCATTTACCCGGACAGCGCCCGACTGGACATGGCGACGCGCCTCGCCATTAGAGCCGGCGAGGCCGGCCTGCACGAGGGCGTTCAACAGCCCGATGCCTGCCGCCAACTCGCCCTTCGACACTTCGGTGGTCGGCAGCGAGAGGTCCAGCGAACCGCCCTCGAAGGTTGCCGACGCCGTCGTTGCGGCCTGCGCCGCCGCTTCGCGTCCATGGACGATCGCCGTCACTTCCGTCGCCAGGATTTTCTTGGCCTCGTTGATTTCCGAGCCGCCGAGTGCCCCGATCTTCGCGATCTCGTCGAGCGACAGGCGGGTGAAGATCTTCAGCCACTTGACCACGTCAGCGTCTTCGGTGTTCCGGAAATACTGCCAGAAGTCGTAGGGGCTGAAGAGCTCGCCGTTAAGCCAGACGGCGCCGGAGGCCGACTTGCCCATCTTCTCGCCGGAGGACTTGGTCAGCAGCGGTGTCGTCAGCGCGTAGAGCTGCGGGCCACCCATCTTGTGGCTCAGTTCGACGCCGTTGATGATGTTGCCCCACTGGTCGGAGCCGCCCATCTGCAGCACCGTGCCGTAGCGCCGGTTGAGCTCGGTGAAGTCGTAGCCCTGCATGATCATGTAGTTGAATTCGAGGAAGCTCAGCGACTGCTCGCGGTCGAGCCTCAGCTTCACCGAATCGAAGCTCAGCATGCGGTTGACCGAGAAGTAGCGGCCGACGTCGCGCAGGAACTCGACGTAGTTCAGCTTCAGCAGCCAATCGGCATTGTTGACCATGATGGCGTCGGTCGGGCCGTCGCCGTAGCGCAGGATGCGGCTGTAGACCTGCTTGATGCTCTCGATATTGGTGGCGATCTGCTCGACCGTGAGGAGCTTGCGCTGGTCGTCGCGGAAGCTGGGGTCGCCCACCATCGAGGTGCCTCCGCCCATCAGGCTGATCGGGCGATGGCCGGTTTCCTGCAGCCAGTAGAGCAGGGTAACGGTGATCAGGTTGCCGATATGGATCGAGGTCGCCGTGGCGTCGTAGCCGACATAGGCGGTGATCGTCTCCTTAGCCGCCAGGGCGTCCAGGCCCTCCGGATCGGAGATCTGGTGGATGAAACCGCGCTGCTCGAGGACGTTGAGAAAATCGGACTTGTACTTGGCTGCCATCGGCTTGCCCCTTCAGATCGACCGGCTCGTCATGCGGGCCGTGCCGACCCGCATGAGGACCTCATCCCGAGCCATTGGGAAGGATGAGGTCCGGGACGTCTGGCTATCGCCCCTTGCCCGCCGCGATTTCCGCGCGGCGCCGGTCAAGATAGTCGGCGCAGCGCTCGGTCAGCTCGTCGATCTTGCCTTCGTAGAAGTGGTTGGCGCCCTCGAGAATCTGCTGCTCGATGGTGATGCCCTTCTGCGTCTTCAGCTTGTCGACCAGCTTCTGTACCGATTGCGGCGGCGCGACCCGGTCCTTGTCGCCGTGGATAATCAGGCCGGACGACGGGCAGGG
>CAIMLX010000112.1 GCA_903842455.1 uncultured Hyphomicrobiales bacterium
CGACAATCGTCACTCGCTCTCCTCCGATGACGATATCGGCCGGCCGTTCTGCGGCGGGTTCCGCCGGAGGCATCGGGAAGGGGATGACGTCGGCCGTTCGCTGCTCCTGCGGCGCGACGGGAGGTTCCACCTGCACCACCGGACCATCGTGCCGCGGGGCGGCAACGTGGATACCGGAGGTCGTTTCACCCGCGACGTGAGCCGGCTGCATCGGCTCGGCAACCGGATCGGTGACCGGCTCCTGTGGCAGTGCAACGGCCGGCTCCGACGGCGCCAGCGGGACAGGTGCCGATGCTTGCCTGGTTGTCTCGAGGAACCCGGCGGGCGGGGTTTCGCTGGCCAGAGCCATGAGCGCGGCGGCAAAGTCGGGCACTGGCACCCTAGCCGGATCGAGCGGTACCGGTGCAGGAGCGACCGGCAGTGCCACGATCACCGGGGCAGCCACAAGCGGCGGCCCGACCGTCGCGGCTGCGGCGGGAGCCGCGACCTCGACCGCGGGCCTCCTGGCCTGCCGCAGGGCGATCACGCGGGCCATTGTTCCCACGAGGGCGCCGGCCAGGAACGCCACCAGCAACAGCGCCGCGACGGCAAGAAGGTGGACCGGGTTCATCACGACTCAGCCCTTCCGCTTCGACAGGGAGAACCAGCCGGTCAGCACCCCGACCAAAGCGGCGCCCACCATGAATGGCCAGTACACTTCCACCAGATAGACCACCCAATCCATGTTCATGCGTGCCTGCTAATCATCGGCCAAGGTGAAAGCGATCCGCCGGTTCGCCTGCTTGCCGGCCCGGGTCTCGTTGCTGGCGACGGGGAGGCTCTCGCCGTAGCCGATCGCGTACAGCCGATCGGGCGACACGCCGCGCGAGATCAGCGCATTGACCACCGCCTCGGCGCGCGACACCGACAGAGCAAGATTGGCATCCGCATCTCCGTCGGAATCGGTATGCCCCTCAACACTCACGGTCGCCTCGGGGCACTGCGCCAGATAGCCCGAAAGTTCCTCGATCGCCGTCGCGGACGCTTCGGCCATCCGCGCGCTGCCCGATTCGAACAGGATGGCGTTGCGCGTCTGGAAGGCGTTGACAGTCTGTTCGCACACCAGCAGCGGCGGCAGGAGCGTCACGTCCGTCTGCCACTGGTCGAGGGTGGGCACGACGGCCAGGGCCGTCAGCGCAGCCTGCCGGTCGGCCTCGGTCTCAGCGCGCCCGGCAAACACCCAGGTGTCGCCATCAAGGCCGAACTCGCCGTCGGCCAGCAGCATCAGGGCACGCGTGCCGGCTTCGGCATTGGGGATGAAATCGGCCGGCAGATCGCCGCCGACCTGCAACGTCTCGCTTGGCTCGGTGCCGGTGATGACCGCGAGGAACCGGCGCATCGGATCGGCCGGCACGGAGCCCGCCAGAGCGACGGGCTCACCGATAACCTTCCGGGCGTCGAACACGTAGTTGCGGACGACCGAGGTGGCCGGGGGAGTCTCTGGCACGGGCTCGGCAATGGCAACCTCAGTCGGCGGCGGCTCGACCGCGGGCTCGGCCTCGACCGGCGACACGGGCTCCTCCGGCAGCGGGGCCGCCTCGGGCAGCGCCGACTCCACTGGAGCGGGGACCTCGGCGACAGTATCGGCAGCGGGCGGTTCGGCCGGGTTAGACTGGGTCGGCGCCGCGAGCGCGACCGTCCAGCCCGACGTTTCCGCCGCCTCGAGCGCGCGCGTTGCTGCCTCGGCATCCGCCGGAGTCAGAGGTTGACCGGCGATCGACCAGCCACGGCCGTCATAGGTGAGTTGTCCGCTCTGGAGCGCCGACAAGGCGGTGAGCCCAGCCTCCACACTGGCAGCAAAACCGGCCGGTTCGCCGGATCCGACAAGCGTCGAGTCGGTGGCAACAGTGCCGGCCCGGCCGGCGATGGCGCGGCGCAGTTCATCGGTCGGCACATAGCCGGATAGCGCGAATGCGCCGTCCGCCGACTTGCTCGCCGACCAGGTGAAGGGCGAAACCACGGGGGCTGCGTCAGACGCCTGGATAGCCACATGCCAAGCCGAGGTATCGGCAGCGGCGACGAGCTGGCTCTCGATGACATGGCGGTCGGCAGCGGTTTCGACGTTGCCGGTCAACATCCAGTTTCCGGACGACAGACTGATGGCGCCCTGCTGCATGTCGAGCAGCGCATCGAGCCCTGCCATCGCGTCGCGAATGAAATGCTCGGGCGCGCCGGCCCCGACCGCGCTGCTGTCCGTCAACGCAACACCGGCGTGGACGGCGAGGTAGCGCTTGAACTGATCGGATGGCGAGAAGCCCGAGATCAGGAGGGAGCCGTCGGCCGACTTCTGCGCGCGCCAGGCGTAGGGATCGATGATCGGCAGCACCGGCTGGTCCTGCGGCCTGGGCAGGGCGACTTCGTAACTCCAGCCCGCCTCTCGCAGTCCGGCCGCGTCAAAGGCGCGCTGCACCGCCAGAGCTTTCGCCGGCGCATCGACCGCTCCATCGATCGCCCACGCTGCGCCATCGTAGCTCACCTTGCCGCTGTCGAGCAGCTTCAGCACCTCGATAGCCCGCGAGGCCAGCACCTCGAAATCCTCAGGACTGCCGTCGGCGAGTACCAGCCTGTCATCGGCATCGCCGGGGAGCGACCCGAGCAGCGACTCACGGAGGCTCTCGCTCGACACATATCCCGTCAGGCTGAAGCTGCCTTCGGGTGATTTATCGGCGGCGAAGGTGAAGGTGGTCGCCATGGGCGGCCGGATGGCCAACGTCCCAAAGGTGAGGCCCTGCGGCGCACCGAGTTCGACCTTCGCCAGCACGGCGGTGTATTCCGACAAGGTCGAAGCACGGCCATCGAGGGTGATGGTGGTCCCGGCGATGGTGGCACGCCCCTCGCTCATGCGGCCAAGCACCTCAACCACATAGTCGACCGCGGAGATGAAGCGCTCAGGCGCGCCGCGCCCGAGTTCAAGCCCCGAGGCATCGACCGAATCCATAGCCTCCAGCCGGTCGCGGGTGGCCTCGTCCGGGACGAAACCATCGAGGACAATGCCGGTGTTGCCGCGCTCTGCGCTCAGCCAGTAGTCGGCGATCGTCGGCGCGCCGAGCGTGACTTTCGTCCCGAGCGGAGTCATGGCGGTGAGGACTGCCTCGGCGGCTGCAGGGTCGGCCGGGGAGCCGTCCAGACTTGATGCGGTATCCGAGATTGTCGCGCTACCGCTTTCCAGGCGCAGCAGATTTTCGATCAGCAGCCTGGCGGTTGTGTCGAAGCCTGCCGGCTCGCCTGAAGCGAGCGTCATGCTGGTTCCAACGGTCACGCCATCCGGCGCGATCGCGGACAGTTCGGCCACGAGCTGCTC
>CAIMLX010000113.1 GCA_903842455.1 uncultured Hyphomicrobiales bacterium
CCACCGGCCATCGGACAGTGCCAGATCCTCGGCCGTCACCTGGCCACTCGAGATCGCCGAGAATTCACCGGCTTCAATCAGAGGCCAGATCGACATACGAGTGTAGCTGTCCTTGATGGACTGAAGCTGGCTCTCGATCCTCAGAACGGCGCCGTCATCGTTCTTGCCTCGAGCAGCCCGCAGATCCGCCTCGAGATCGATCTCACGCTTGCGCTTCTTTACGTAACACTCCCTAAAGGCTAACTGGACACTGAACTCGCTCCGAAGCGACCAATATTTGTTGTATTGCTCTCCACCTTCTTTCTACTTACTCTTTTCATACCAATTTAATGCAACAGATAATCCCATGTTAATCGGATCGACATTGAAACCCGGCGAAACCCCCTAGAGGTTGAGTCGGCCGTCATTGACTCAACCATATTCCTGATTTTTTGACTTTTCGTCCGTCCGAACTCACGTCGGATGGTCAATTTTAACAAAGTAGAGATTATTGACATGATCAGTGGCAAGCTGCCTTGCGATGTTCGCGTACCTGCAAGGCGTCCGAAACGGGCGCCCGGTACACGTGTATTATCTAATCATGGTGCAAATGGATGATCGGAAAAGTCGGAAAAGTCAAAACCGTCGCTTTGTAGTAGTGCGGACTATCTAAATGCTATTCCGACTTTTCTTCAAATTTCGGCAATAGTGCCCCTAAAGGCCAGCGGTGACCGGAATGGGCCTGTCTGGGCATGCTGAAAAACCATCACAGCAGACACTCAGGGCGTACCGACCCCGACGCGCCACGCCGGCAGCAGATCTACCTCGATGCCCTAAAGACCGTCCCCTCAGTCCAAGTGCACTTCGGGATGTTTCTGGTGCAGCAGAAGTTCTCATGCCTCTTCCACCCGCCGGCCTTCCGGCCGCGACTTGCCGAACAACTCCTGCAGCCTTGGCCAGATGTGGTCAAGGTCTACAAGACCGAAGAAAAAGGCAGCGACGTGAACTTAGCCAGCCACCTTCTCTTCGACGCTTTCCGCGATCGGTTTGATGTGGCGGCCGTACTGTCAAACGACAGCGACCTCGTCGAGCCGATTAGGCTGGTCGCCCAGGAGATGGGCAAGCCGGTGGACCTCTTGAGCCCGGTCGAAAACCCCAATCCCAAGTTGCTCGCCGTCTCGAGCTTCGTCCGGCGTATCCGCCCGGACCACCTCCGCGCCGTCCAGTTTGCGAACCCCATCATCCGGGAGGATGGCAGCGAGTTGTCCAAGCCCGCGCAATGGATAGACCCAGCACCATGACCGCCGTAGCCGACTTTTTGATCTAGGTACGGAAGCTGCACAGTACCGGCATTGCCCGAGAGCAAGCCTACCGCTCTGCCCTGCACGACCTTCTGGCTGCCGACCCGGCCAAGACGTTGATCCGCGTGCCCTGAAGGCCGCCAACAAGGACCAGGGCGCAGCCTGAGCCGAGATGCGGTCAGCCGCGGTGTCCAACGCGATCGCCACATGCTGCAGTGTGTGATTCTGCGTCGCCCACACTAATTATTAGCTCCGACCGTGAACGTCACGGTCCACGAGTGGCTACCGCCTGGGGTGAGTGTTGCGGGGTTTGCCCGCTGCAATGCCTGCCCAAGGTGATCAGCGGGTGCACTCGTCGGCTCTAGAGCGATCTGGTGAATTCTGCCGGGCGATGGCCAGCCCCCAAAATTGAGCCAGATGCCGAGATCGCTGATGCCGCTATCCCAATCGATCCTTAGCCACTCTTGGCCGTGACCCACGGTGGCGCTGCCGCCCGGCAACCCGCTAGCATAGAGCTTAACGGCACTTTGCAGGTCAACCGGCTGCACATGATCCAGCAGCTCCGGCCAATTTGCATTCGGCCCGGGCCATTGCAAGGAAGGCACGCTGTGGGACTGACCATGGCGGGAGAAGTAAGTCGCGGAAGCGGATTGGACAGCTCCGATTTGGATGCGGTCATTTTCGGTAACGGCCAGCAAGGCATGAAGCGCCCAAAGATAGGGTAGGGCGGCGTTATCAAGATTGTCGAGCCGGTAGCCAACGACCAGTCGCGAGCCATCCAGTCGCAGGCGACGCTCGAAGCTGAACTGCCGATGAGCAGTGCGGGTCAAGACCTCATCCGGGCCGCGTTCGAGAACTTCAGTGGGGCGACCCCAGATGTCGCCGTGATCACGCAGGTGCCGTCCCCACGCCGTCCCGCTGGCGTCCCATGGAGCCACAGTGGGGAAGCATTCATCCCAGCCAACCGCTTCGGCGCCCAAATAGGCCGCATCCTCTCCAGTATTGTGACTGAAGCCGCCCTGCGCCATCCATTCACGCCCCGTGCCCTTGTCTATCAGGCTCACCACTCGAGCGCCGTACTCCGGGGCGATTGCGACAAGAAGCTGCTCGTTTTCGATTTCGAAGATCTTCATCTTACCAGTCCACCACGGTTCCATCGGGCAACACGGCGCCACGCGCATGCAGGATGTCGGGCTTGAACGGATGGGCATCGATGACGCGCTCGTCGATTTCTATGCCGAGTCCGGGGAGCGTGGGCTTTTCCCAGCGGCCGGGCTGGCGGTCGATCGGCCAGCGCACGACGTCGCTGTACCAGGGCACCGCGCCAGACATTTCTTCCTGGATGATCACGTTGGGTGTCGAGATCCCGAAATGCAGCGCAGCAACGCCGGCGATCGGACCGAGCGGATTATGCGGCGCGAGCCCTACGCCCGCCGTCTCAGCCATGGCCGCAATCTTCTTGGCCTCCCAGAGTCCGCCCACGTGACAGATATCCGGTTGCGCGATGTTGAACGCCCGTGCCTTTAGAGCCGGGTCGAACTCCCGCCGGCCAATCAGTCGCTCGCCGGCGGCGATGGGAATTCTGGATCGTTTTGTAACCTCGGCCAGCCCCGCGAGATCTTCTGGTGGGACCGGTTCCTCGACGAACAGCAGCCGGCATTCGACCAGCGCCTCGATATAGTCCATTGCCGCATTCGCCGACGCCGGGCGGCCATGAAAATCCACCATGATATCGACCGCACTGCCCACCGCTGTGCGCAGGTCGCCGAGCATGCGCGCGACATGATCGATATCGGCCGCGCTGGTGACATAGTGACTATAGGGGATGCAGACGATCTTGACGGCATCATAGCCGGCCTCGGTCACCTGCTGGCCCAGTTCGACGATCGCCTTGGACGTCGTTGACTCATAGACCGACCGCATGTCGCCGAGACCCAGATGGGTATAGGTCCGCAGGTACTCACGCACGCCGCCGCCGAGCAACTGCCACACTGGCACGCCGAGGTGCTTGCCCAGAATATCCCACAGCGCCAGCTCTATGCCGCTGATCGCCGACATGCCGATGACGCCCATCCGCCAAAAGCTGTGGCGGGTCATGATCTGATAGCAGTGCTCTATGTTTCGCGGATCCTGTCCCACCAGCATGGGCTCGAGATCGGCGATGGCGCCGACGATCGCCTGCGTCTTGAACTCGAGCGTTGCTTCCCCCCATCCGATCAGGCCGGCATCGTCGGTTTCCACCCGCACGAAGACCCAGTTGCGGAGTTCTGCATTGCAAACGCGGGCGGTGATCGATCTGATCTTCATAACGGTCCTAGGGGTTCACTGCGGCGATGAGCGGCGCAAGCCGGTTCCAGGCTGAGACGGCGCCGTCACCCGCGCGCAGGGCTTCGGCGACGACCTCGCCAGCCTGCGCCTGAGAGGAACCCCTCAAAGCGCGCCGGCTCACCGACCTCGCCACCAGCATGGGATGGAGATAGGGGCCGCTCATCGGCGCCATTGATAGTAATTTCGATCACGTGTTCCATGAAGAATACCACGAGCGGAATCGGGTGTAGGCGGTCTTGGCAAAGGCCCGCTGGGTCGGGCTCAGCGCGTCGCTGTCGTTGAAGTGGAACGCGTATTCGGGCTCCCCGTTCAGCTCCAGCAGGTACTTGTAATATAGCACGAGGTCCGTGCCGGCGTCCCAAAGGGAGAGCACCATGAGCGCCTCCTCGAGTTCGCGGGCAAGGCGCCGCGCCACTGCGTCGCCCTGCTGCGCCTTCTTACAGAGGTCAACCAGTTGCAGAACCTCGCGCGGCAGGCAATTGCCGATGCCGGTGATCGTCCCCGTGGCGCCGCAATGGACGAAGCCGTGATAGACGGCAGTGTCGACCCCAACCACTAAGGTGAGATCGGGATTGCCCGAGGTGATATGCTCGGCCGCGTAGCTGAGGTCTGACTCGCCGCCGAATTCCTTGAAACCCACGAGGTTGGGATGACGGGACCGCAGCGCGAAGAACAGTTCGGCGCGCGTCGCAAAGCCATAGACCGGGCTGTTGTAGATGACGCATGGCAGCTCCGGGGCGGCGCTAAGCAGTGCTTCGAAATGGGCCTGTTGCGCGCCGGTTGAGGTGCCACGCGACAGCACGCGCGGGATCAGCATCAGGCCGGCGGCGCCGATGCGGGCGGCATGCGCCGCATGCCCCACTGCCCCCGCGGTGTTGACGGCGCCCGTGCCGACGATAACGTTGAGGCCGGCATCGACGAGCCGCTCCACCCCCTCCATGCGTTCTGCGTCACTGAGCAGCGGCCAGTCACCCATGGAACCGCAATAGACGACGCCCGACATTCCGAGGCCGACAAGCTGCCTACCCTTGCGCACCAGGGCGTCGTAGTCGGGCCTTCGATCCGGCGTGCACGGAGTCATCAACGCCGGAATGCAACCGGAAAAGGGCGATCTGGTCATGTGGGTCTCGCAAAGCGGCAGCGGGGTTTCAGGGCGCAGAAGGAAGCCGGTGAACACGCACGGTGTTGGGCAGCGACGGGGGACATAGCCATCGTAGTTGCCTACTTGACCTCGACCGCCGCTTCGGCCTGATATCGTTCTTCGGCGATGGCGCCAAGCGGCACGGGCTTGAGCGGCGGGCGGGCGGTCGGTGGGGTTATCGATGCGATGTCGCGCCCGGTGATCCGGGCAATCGTCGCCGCGACGTGGCTGGCGCAGTTGCGCCCCTGGCAGCGCCCCATGCCGATGCGGCTTTGCGCCC
>CAIMLX010000114.1 GCA_903842455.1 uncultured Hyphomicrobiales bacterium
CGGTCCTCGATGACCTGACCGACGGAGCCGAGTTGTTCGCGGATCGTCTCAGTCTTTCGAACCAGCGCCTCGAGGACGATATCGGCCTCTCGCTGCTCGTAACGAAAATATCGACAAAAGACCTGCGGCGCTGACTGGAGTTTTCGATCGATACGGCCGTTCCGCTGCTCAAGCCGCGATGGGTTCCAGGGGAGATCGAAGTGGATGAGGTCAGAGCAATAGGCTTGAAGGTTGATGCCTTCGCGTGCGGCATCGGTGCAAATCAGAATGCGCAAGGGTTCGGCATCGGGGTCGGTGTTGAAGGCGCGCTTGACCTCTTCACGGCGATCCGACCCTGTCGCGCCGGTGAAAATCCCAATGCGGTCATCGGCGCTCTCTGTGGCCTCGATGGCCTCACGGAGCCGTCTCTCAAGCCAGCGCCGCGTATCTTCATATTCCGTGAAGATGATAAGGCGCCGGCGGTTCCAGCACTGGCCCGTCAGGAGATTGGCCTTGATCCAGTCAGTCAGCCAACGCACGCGGGCATCTGGCCGGGCTGCGGCTCGTTCCGCAATCGCCAGCATAGCGTCTACGGTCGCAAGTTCAGCGCGCAAATCGCCTTGGACGGCGTCAGCGGCACCCAAAGCCGAGGCAGCTTCAGCGGTGGCATCCTCTTCAGCGTCGATCGATTTCTCGGCGCGATCATCATCCAGGCCCAGTTCGTTATTGTCCTCGTTTGCGGGCCGCGCGACGAATGCCAGCGCCGCCGCCGCAACCGAGCCCGCTGCTTCCCCGTCCACCATGCGCTGCAGGGTCGCTCGGTGAACTTTCAAGGTTCGCGCGAAGGCTGCGATCGACGACAGAAGGCGCTGTTGAAGCCCGACAAAGGCGAGTTTGGCGAGTGCTGCCTTCTGCGTTGGCAAGCTGGCGATGCGCTTCATTCGTAGCTCGCCATAGGCCGCCAGCTGGCGCGCCAAGTCGAGTTCGGGTGTGTCTTCGGCCAAACCGCCGATACTTATGGCTTCGATGATGCGTTCGGGGAACGCTTCACCCAAGCGCCTCAGGTCTGCCTTCAGGCGTCGAACCATGACCGGCTCGAGGTCCCTCGGCCGCACTTCAACGCCACGGGTGAAGCGTTGTGGATCAAGCATCTCGAGCAATGCCGAGAAGCTATTGGAATGCCCGTTGTGCGGAGTAGCGGTCAGGAAGAGCCGATGCTCAAAACGCTCGCCAAGCTCGCGAACCGCCTTCGTCAACTGGCTTGATATGGCATAACGCATCCCGGCCGCAGGAGCGGCGTGATGAGCCTCATCGAGGATTAAGAGCGCTCGGGCGCGGAATTCGCCAAGGGCATCGCGAAGACCGGCGGCATAAACCTCGTCGGTGAGCAAACGATGGGAAACAATGAAACGGGACCCGGTCGACCACGGATTGACAGAATAGCCACGCAGCCGGCGCATTTCACCAATCCGCTCCCGATCGATGATTTCGAACGACAGGCCGAACTTGGCTTCGAGTTCGTCCTTCCACTGGATCGTCATCGCAGGTGGGGCGGCAATAACGATGAAATCGATCCGGCGGCGCAGCAGCAGTTCTCGAGCAACCAAACCTGCTTCAACGGTCTTCCCGAGACCCACATCATCAGCAATCAGCAAATTCACTCGTGGAAGCCGCAACGCCTTGCGCAAAGGCAGAAGCTGATAGGCATCAAGTCGAATGCCGGCGCGAAATGGCGCTTGCAATAGATCGCGGTCGGCTGCAGTTGCAGATCTCCACCTTAGAGCCCGGATATGAGCCGCGAGAACCTCGGCACGGTCAGGAAGGCCTGAACCCACATTGCGCCAGTCATCGACATCCAGTCCGACTGCGCCGATTTCTGAATCCCACAGAACCTCAAGCACTTCGCCTTGTGAATCGTCAGAAATGCACGAAAGCCGAAGAGTCTGAAGTTCCGACTGCTCACCGAGAATGTCCTCTACAAGCCATTGACGGCCGCGCAACTCAACAAAACTGCCGGGAGGAATAGTGTCGTTAGTTGCGGTTCTCATTTTCTCTCGTGCAAACCGTAGGGAAGAGGTACGAGAACAGTATTGGGCGGCTGGCTAATGATCAAGGTCCCTTGTGAGCAGGACATGCGGCCAAATGATGTAATTCCTCGTTCCGGTTCGCCACTCGCGTAACGGGCGTTATGGCATCTGGAACGGGAACGTCCACTCCTGATCATGTGATCAAGTCTTCGCTCGCACGTCCTGTACGTGCTTGCAGTTTCCCCGGTACAGAAACCCTTCGCAGGTGCACTCCAGGTGCCCCGCCCGCCCGTAAGTGACCCGGTATACCTTGGACAGATC
>CAIMLX010000115.1 GCA_903842455.1 uncultured Hyphomicrobiales bacterium
CCGATTACGTCTACTTCAACCAACCGCTTCTCGCAGCGGCATGAAACCGGCAGACGCTCCACTTAGCAATAGAGCGGGGCTGTTCAGATGAACCGAGCCACCTCTGTTGCCGCTCGGCCCTGTGGGGCCGTCGGCACCGTCGGCACCGTCGGCGCCTGCTACGCCACCGGGGCCATCGGCACCCGCCGGTCCGGCGGCACCGGTGTCGCCCTTGGCACCAGCCGGGCCAGAATGGCTGCCCGTGGTGCTGTACTCAAAAACGACCGGGCCGCGGCTGCGCTGGCCTTCGGAGACCATTTGCAGCAGTGCGGCAAAGCAGTGCTTGATCTCGGCGTCGGTCATGGCCTCGTCGCCCACGGCGGCCGCGCAACTGGCGGGCAGCATGATCGTGCTCTTGGCGATCGTCGGTGCCGGCACCATGGTCAGCAGGCTCGTGGCGCTGATCAGGCTGGCAACTATAGCTTTATTCATCTGTATCTCCGGATGCGGCGCGCAACTTCATCGATGCAATATCTTTGGTGTCGTCAGGGGGGAGGGATGCTGCTTCCAGCCGGGCCTGTTGGCCCAACTGCACCGGTGTCACCCGGGTTACCGGCTTGTCCCTGTGGACCAGTCGGGCCCGCAGCGCCAACCTCACCATCCGCGCCTGCAGGACCTTCGGCTCCCGGCGATCCCGCGGCGCCAGCGCTGCCCCCAGGGCCCGCTGCACCCGTGGGGCCAATGGCGCCCGTGTCACCGGTCTCGCCATCCGGGCCTGCTGTCCCCATTTCGCCACCTTCGGTGCGGCTCGGAACGTAGACCTGTCCGCCGCCCGCTTGCCCCTGCGCGATCATCAGGATCGCATGCCGGAAGCACTTCTTGATCTCTTCATCGGTCATCGGATCCTGTTCGCGGATCGCGGCGCACCATGGATGCATCTGCACCGCCGATGCCGGCAACGGCATCATCGTCAGCAGGCTCGAGGCGCTGAGCAGCCCCGCCACTGTAGCTTTGTTCATTTTGCCTCTCTGGGATCGCCCGGCGACGTAGCGTCAGCCCCGCGACTCACTCAACCTACAGGGTCGGCCAGCAATAATCGACAGACACTTCAACAAGTGTCAGCGAGTATAGCTTCGTTCGATCCTTGATCAGACCACCTGTTCATCGAACGCCAAGGATGCAAAGAAGAAGATTATTTACGGAAAATTAATTACATTAAGTTTCGCGAGTGAAATGCCGTTGCTTACGTCAGCCGCAGCAGCTCGACGAAGCGCTTCAGTGTTTTGTCCAGTTTCTTGCGCTGCTTGTCGCCAAGTTCGCCGAACAGGGCGCCTTCGAGCTGGTCCCAATTGGCCGAAAGGACCTCGCAGATGCGCTCGCCGCGTTCCGTCAGGGCGAGGCCCTGCACAAGGTCGGGGCCGATGGCCTGCCGGCTGACGAGGTCGCGTTCTGCGAGGCGGGCGAGGCGAGGGTCGAGCGCGGCGGCATCGAGGCCCAGCTCCTCGGCCAGCGCCGCCTCGGTAGCGCCAAGGCGGGAGCGCAGCGCGAAGATGATGGCATCGTCGCCAGGCTCGAGGTTGCGGTCGAGCAGCGGCACGAGCAGGGTCCGGCGGGCCAACTGGCCGGCTTCGATCAGGCGATACAGCGTCGAGCGCGCACTTGGCTTTGACATGGGCGGATAGATCGTCTCATGAATCGTCTGTCGGCTCGCTTCCTCGGTCGTCTCTTGGGCAGGCTCGAGCGGCATTTGGCCCATCCTATCGACAAAGCGCCAACGAAACAGAAACGCCGCACCGGGCGGCATTGTTCGACGATTCCAGATGACCTATGGCTTGGCCGGCCGGCAAGGCCTGCCGCCAACAATTCGCACGGGGGATC
>CAIMLX010000116.1 GCA_903842455.1 uncultured Hyphomicrobiales bacterium
ATAGCCGTGCCGCCGCAGGCCACCAGCCGGTCGACCGCCGCGCCCAACGCCGGGTTGGCCGAAATCCCCGAGAAGCTGTCCGAGCCGCCACATTGCAGTCCCACGATGATCTCGCTCACCGGCACCGGCTGGCGCTTGGCCCGGCTCGCCCGCTCCAGCATGCCCTCGACCAACTCGACGCCACGGCTGATCGAGGTTCGCGTCCCGCCCGTCTCCTGCATCACCAGCTTCATGAGGTCGTCGGAAAACGTCAGTTGCTCCTCGTCGATCAACTGGTCGATCTGGTTGTCCTCGCAGCCCAGGCCCACCAGCAGCACGCCGGAGAAATTCGGGTGCTTGGCGTAGCCGCCCAGCGTCCGCCGCAGCATCGACATCGACATCGAGCCATCCGCGACACTGCACCCGGATTTATGCGTCAGCGCCACCACCCCATCGACGCCGGGGTAAGGCTTGAGCCGTGCCGGATCGCGAAAATGCTCGGCGATCATCCGCGCCACCAGCGACGAACAGTTCACCGAGGTCAGCACCCCGACATAGTTCCGCGTCGCCACCCGCCCGTCGGCCCGCAAAAAGCCGTCGAAGCTCGGCACATCCCCCACCCCGCGCAACGGCGCGTTCGACAGCCGCGTACCGATGGCGTGACCGGCCATCGAGGCCTCGAAGCCCATATTGTGCAGATGCACATGCGACCCGGCAGCAATCGCCTCACGCGCCAGCCCGATCGGTTGCCCCAGCCGATGGATCACCGCACCGTTGGCGAGCGGTACCAACGCCACTTTATGGCCGAACGGGATGCCGGTAGCAGCGAGACCGGCGAACGGCGCGAGCGCTTCCCCAGTGTGGATATCGCGCATCGCGATTCCCACCTCGTCGCCGGGTTTCAGCTGCAACACCGCTGCGCTCTGGTTCGCCATCACTCGTTCCTCAAGAGCCAACTAAGCACGCTTCACGCAGATTGTCAGCAATCAGCAAAAAAATTCATCGACCGGCTGGCGTATTGGCAGAAGTTCACGGCCTACACACGCTAAGATGCGGTTTTTACCTGCTCGGTGTGGGCCGAAAGGGCCGAAACTTCGGACTCGTTGTGGCTCTTGGCCAACCGCTCCGCGAGGTCCGCATCACGGTCGATCACCGCCCCGATCAGCGCCGCGTGTTCGTCCACCAGCGCCGAATAATCCTTCGGCAGGAAGCCCGAATGCACCATGTGGAACCGCACCTGCTGCATGATGTAGCCATGCTGCTCGGCCAGGCGATGGTGGTGCGCGATCTCGACGATCTGCTGGTGGAGGCGGAAGTCGATGTCGGTAACATCCTCAAACCGCTGGTCTTTTACCGCACTAGTTAGCTCTACGACCGTCGCCTTAAGGCGCTTGGCATCAACTGGTCCGGCATTCGCAGCCGCCAGCCGGGCCCCCAGTCCCTCAAGCGCCGCCCTCAGCGTATAGAGTTCCCAGGCATCCCGCGGCGATGTCTCCGACACCTGCCAGCGGGTGAACGCCACCTGCTGCACCAGGCCTTCACGCGCCAGTTGTGCTAGTGCCGATCGCACTGTACCCCTGCTAACCTCGAGCTGTTCCGACAGTTGGGTCTCAAGTAGTCTCGCCCCCGCCGGCAAGATGCCTTCGAGGATGTGTTCGCGGATGCCATCGGCAGCCTGACGGTCGAGCAGGCGCTTCTCGGATTTCAGGCTAGTTAACTTGGCCATGTAAACTCCGCTGATTGCTGACCGTCAATCATTTTCCAGGCATTATAGCATACCGACTTGCCAGTAAATCCGGCATTGCTGCTTGTTCCCCGTTCACCTGACTGCCACTGGCCACCGATCGACCAATACGCGTGTGGCCGCTTGCACTGCTCCTTCGTAAGGTGAACCGGTCCTGAGTCGCCCAGCCCAATGGGCTTATCTGCGGCACCAGGAAACGCCTCTTCCGTGAGCATTGGCTCTCCACCTCGCAGATGCCTGAGGAGTCTAGATGGGGTAACGGGCCGGCGCCGGAGCCATACCCGGACCCGGTCCCGTCCGACTTCCCGCTCACCCGCAGGCAGATCAGGGCCGCGCTGATCCTGAACGGCATCCTTGACCCGGACGCCTGGATGCAGGGCGTCATGGCCTCGATCCCCGACCCGGTCACTCGGGCGCTCGCCTTGAACGATTGGGCCAACGCCCCCGTCTACGACCGGGGCAACCCGCTGTTTAACGACGCCTCGCTGATCGCCGCGGCGGGCATGACGCCCGCGCAGGTTGACGCCCTGTGGATGGCGGCCAAGGGCTTGCCCGAGTGATGGAGCCGTTCGTCTCGGACGGCTGCACCGGGTTCTTCGACGTCTGGCGGGGGATCGTCCTCCGCTACTGCTGCGAGGCCCATGACGTCGCTTGGTACGAGCGCCCCGGCGACTGGCTCGCGTGGGCGGTATCGAACGTCGAGCTCGCGGCCTGCTTCTGGCAGGCCGGGGCGTGGGAGATAGCGATCCTCGGGTTCCTCGCCGTGAGCACCGTGGGCGCCCTCCTGTTCTCCGGGGCGGTCCGAAAGCCCGGCAGCAGCGCAGCGCCCACCCAGCCCCGCCCCCCGGCGGGGTTTTTGTTTGCAGGAAAGGAGGCCGTCATGGCCGATTTTAAGAAGGTCCAGCCGAACGATCCGCCATGGCTGGTCGAGGCGTTCAAGCTGCTCGGGCTGGCCGAGGGCAAGGGCGAGGCCAACAATCCCACAGTGCTCGCGCTCTATGCAGAGGCCGGGTTCTCCGGGATCAAGGCCGACAGCGTCGCGTGGTGCGCCGCCTTCAAGGGCGCCATGCTGCGCCGGGCTGGCTACCGGGCCAGCGGCTCGCTCGCCGCCCGCTCCTACCTCGACTATGGCGAGGTGATCGAGCCAGATCGGGCCAAGCGCGGCGACACCGCCGTGTTCAAGCGGGGCACCGCCGGGTGGCAGGGCCACGTCGCCGACATTCTGAAGATCGACGCGAACACCGTGTGGGTGATCGGCGGCAACCAGTCCCTCAAGGGGACCGACGGCGCGGTGACGATTACCGCCCTGCCCCGCACCTCGCTGTTGGGCGTTAGGCGCCCCACGGCGGCCGACAAGCTGCCCGCCGGTACGGGGATCACCCCGGCCAAACCCCGGAAGGCCGCCACGTCCCCCTCCCCGGCGCCGGTAAATGCATCGTTGGTGGCGGCGGTCCAGCGGGCCCTCATCGACAAGGGCTACCACGAGGTGGGCGAGCCGGACGGCAAGGCGGGGACCAAGACCCGCGGCGCCATCCTCGCCTTCGAGGCCGACAACGAGCTCGACCTTGTCGGCAAATCGACGCCAGAACTCCTCGCCGCGATCCTCGCCTCCGATCCCCGGCCGGTGGCCGAGACCCGGGCCGAGGGCATCCCCGCCGACAACCGGGTGGTGCAGGACGCCAGCGTCCTCAAGACCATCGGCGGCGTCCTGACCGGCGGCTCGATCCTCGGGGGCGTCGGACCGATCATCGAGAAGATCGAGGGCGGCGCCGGGGTGATCGCCCGGCTCCGGACGGCCATCGAGCCGCTGGTTGACCTGTGGCCGCTCCTCGCGGTCGCGGGCGGGATCGCCGTGTTCTGGTACGCCACCCGCGCGCGGG
>CAIMLX010000117.1 GCA_903842455.1 uncultured Hyphomicrobiales bacterium
AGGACGTTGCGCAAGTCTTCGACAGTGTTCTCGATGTCGAGGCCGTGATCGCCAAAAGTGACATCCGCGATGACATCGCCAGTCGCGCGATTGAGAATGGGGTCGATGGCCACCGGACCCGGCCCAGCTGCCAGCAGGCGATCCGCCGCCCGCTCGAACGCGGTCACCGAAGCAGTGACGACCTCTGCGGGGCGCGCGCCCGTTATGTAGGGCTGCGAGATTGCCTGCAACTGGCGCCAGAGATCCCCATCGGTGGTGAAGCGAGATCTGCCAAACAGCATCTCGAAGCCGCCGAAATTCTTGAGATAGTTGTCAGCGTTGGAGACGATCACATGCCGAATGCGCCCCCGATCCTGCAAGAGCAGCAGCCGCTCGCGGCCCGCGATCATTGTCACCGGCTGGCCAGGAACCTGACGCGCCAGTTCATATAGAACCGATACCGTATCGTTGCGCCATGTTTCGCTGAGCGGTTCTGATTCAAGATTGATCTCAAGCATGGCCTGTCTCCAACGAAAACAGCCGCATCTCATCGATGCGGCTGTCCAGCCCGGCATTCGTGCCAGAAATCAGAAGCTCGAAACCAGCTTCACTGTCGGGCCGTAGCTGAAGCGCGACTCGCTTGACCCACCGGAGGCGTCAAATAAAGATATACCAGAGATGTTCTCGGCACGCACCCCAACAGTGAGAGTGGTCTGATCGTTAAGATACACATCAACACCAAGGGCGGCTTCGATATCGAAGATCGTACCCCACTCCTCTTCGAGACCCGGAACCGGCTGCGGAGAGGATAAGCCGCCGCTGAAAAGCGTCGCATCGAGCGTTGCGCGCTGCACGCCATAAATGGCCGATGCCGCCAGTAGGCCTGACAGGCCGAAATTGCTGTCGCCGAGCGCCATGCTACCTTCGACGCCAACGCGCGGGCCCGCACCGATAAACTCGTTGTCGTAGTTAGTCTCCAAGCCCAAGCCGCCCGGACCACCACTTTGGTAGCCCAGCTTGTCCGCGGAGTCGTTGAAGTGCATGCCACGCAGACCACCGAACAGCCGAACGTTGGCCGAGTCGATTGAGGGACTGAAGCCAATCTCCAGATCAGCGGTCTGGAAATTGAAGGCGCTCTCCATCTCGGCGTAGCCTGACGACGGCCCGCCAGAAAAATCAACATAGGTGCTTGAGGGCACCTGCTGGGTGAAACCAAGCGCGATCTTCCAGTCGAGCGATTCATCGATCCGCTGGCCAATGGCTACCGAGCCGCGATAGGACACATTGTCCTGAATCTCGGCGATCGCGCCGGCCGACCCGGCACTGCCCAGCTTGTCTTCGGCGACCGTATTTGCACCGAACATGCCGCCGCCTTCAACGGAGAGCGTATAGCCGCTCGGGCCCGCATCCTGAGAGACCGCAATCCCCGTCGCCGCTGCCAGGGAGGCTAGCGACACGGTACCCAGCAAGACTGGCTTGAACTTCATTTCAGAATCCCGACAATTTACACTCAGGATTCGTTATCGCACCTACGGCAGCAAGTGAACACGGCTTAGACGCGTACGGAAATTTTTCGCAATTTGGCTGTGTCTTTTGCATCACGCTTGAAATAGGCCCTGCGGCCCGGATTCAGCTCCCTTGCGCCGCGCATGAGGCGTTTCGTTATGGATTTCTCAACGCTCGCGACTATTGTCAGCACCGGAGCGTCCGCATCTTCGCCCTTGCGCCGAGTTAGTCCGCCTTCGTTGCGTTGCCATACCTCGGCAATCTGCGTGGTGGTCATCATCCATCCCGCATAGCCGACGATCTTCAGTCCATCGAAAGCGACTAGGTGGTGCTGGTCTCGCAATTGATGACTGAGCGCCTCGAGTAGCGTCCCCGTCTCAAAATGCGAGAAGGGCGGCCGCCGGCCGACAAAATCAATCACCAGCCCCAGGGCCTCGGGCGTGAGGTTCAGTTGCACTATGCGTACCGTGCTGTCGGTCACTGCAGTCCTTCCGAAGGTGTGTTACGTCGCGCTGAATCGACTGAAATGTGATCAGTCAAAAATCGCGCGTCGCATTGCAAGATCGAAAGATGCTGGCCGCAAAGCGAGCCGAGCATTGGACTGGCAGAGGGAAAGCTCCCCCAGAATGGGCCTGCCGACCAGTGGCACATAGAAATCCACCCGAATGCGATCAAACCGAGAGCCGATCTGCGCGGCTGCCGCAACTGCTGCGTCCCGTCCCTCAGCGGCTGGCAGGTCCATTGCGCTCGAGAACACCTGCCCCCTTGTGCCGTAGCCTGTCTCTCCCGTTATCTCTTGTCCATCCGGCAGGAAGTGCTTGAGGCCGACTTTGCGCTTGCCGTCGCGGTCAACGCCGTAGCGCAGCGCCATCAGCCAGGCCGGCGTGCCGCGACGGACGACGATCTTCAATTCGTAGCCAGAGGAAATCTCTGCCGTCAGATCCTCCTCAAGGAAGAATCGCTGCTGGCCGATGGCGTACCACCATTCCCCCCAGCTCCAGCCATAGCGGACCCGCGTCATGCGCAGGGCCCACTGCTCGAGTTCGGCGCGCTCCTGCTCGGTCGGTGGCCAGGTCACCTGCCGATGGTCGGCGTTTCCGAGGTCCAGCTTCAGCCAGTACTTGCCGCTCGGCGCGGCGTCGTTCGCAGGCAGGGCAGTACCGACACCAAAGCGCCGCGGGATACGAACAGAGCTCGTGTCGCCCAGAAAATTCTCTGCATCGAGCTTGCTCGCCGGGTTCGGCTGCATGGGAATGGGCTCGAAGAACTTCATCGCGAAGTAGAGATCCGCGCTTGTCGCATCGGGCCCGAGGTCTGGTAGCCGGTCGTGCGTGGAGAAGAAGACCTGCAGGGCAAGGCCCAAGGTATTCCAGAACGATGCCATGGTGTACACATCGATGCCACGCAGACGGGGCCGCACCGACGGTGCCCGCGTCAGGTCCGGCCGCGTTGCGTCCAGCTGTTTCCAGAACGCGATCGAAATCTCGATCCAGTCAGTGTCTGCGCTGTGTGGGGGCATGAATATGGGCCTTCTCGATCGCCGCGTTGCATCCGCACTTGTATTCACTAGATGGGGTTACGGGCCCGCGCCGGAGCCGCTACCCCATCTAGGTATAAGGTGCTGTTCGTCGACCGGCTGTATCCTTGGTTTGTTCTAATTGAGCAGACCTCGGCATGCGATTGCGTTCTAAGGGTTTTAGCGGAACCATGCACCGGTCGGCAAGATTGCCTGGATCATGACGCCCAAGAAGCTGGCGTCTACCTGCCATCAAACACCCGCTCCATTTGCTTCGCCCACGGCATGTACGTCGCGTCGATGAGTTCGTTCACCGACACCGAAGACGGGTCGCGCGAAATCACCAACCGCTCCAACACATCCGGCGACAGGTAGGCCATGCGCGCCGCAGGAGTCCAGTTCGGAGGGGCGGGCGGTGGGGGCAGGAAGGGCAACCTGACCGGCAAGACCGCCGATCAGAACACTGCCGTGAACTCGATGATCGTGCCGATGACCGAGGAGGCTCGCGCCCGGTTCCGCCAGCTCAGCATCGAGCTGACGGAGGAATTGCGGGCAGTGGCTGGCTCGGCCTTCACCGCGATCCTCGCGCACCTTGGCGAAAATGCCCTCAAGCTTGCGCTGATCGTGGCGGTGGGGCGTTACAGGCCGATGCGCTGACCATCGAAGCCGGAGCCAAGCGGCGGCTCGCGGACGAATACGACATGGCGCAGGCACAGGGTGATATGGGGCAACAGGCGCGAGGACTGACCTCGTTCGCGATGCGAACGAGGTTGCTGCAACCGCCGCCGATCTTGGACTGAACCGCCGCGAGATCCACGAAGCGCGTCTGCTCCGCGATGCGGAGGCGGCCGACCCCGGTCCCGTGCGTCGCACCCTCGATGAGCGGCTTGAACGGGGCGAGGAGCCCACGCGTGCGGCCCTTCGCAAGATGGTGGTGGATGCCGCCCTGTGGGGCCTGCGCTCGCCGCGCAAGCCCGGCCGCCGCAACCCGCTCTACGTCCCGCCCACACCGGAAACAAGCAGCCTGGCGGCATCTGGCTGGCACGTTCCGCGCTTTCGCCGAGTGGGCCATGGACGAGAACGTGGCGCTTGCGCCAGAGGGCCTGCGCGAGGCGCTGGGTGTGCCGTTTCACAACCTCGACGCCAAGGCCATCGCCGAGGGGTCGGCAGCTTTCAACACGATCAAGGACTGGTTCGATGCTTGACAGCCGATCGTCAGCCTTTGCCGAACGGGTCTGGGAGATTGCTGCCCGGCTCGGCAACAACGCCCTCAGGATCGCCGATGACACGTCCTCTGACACTCTGTTCGGCGGGGTCAGCGGGGAGGCATGAAGCGGGTTGGGACGATGGATGGGACGGAGCCGAACTTCATGATCCGTCGGTATGGGAGTGTGCGGCCGCCCGCGACCTTGGAACCGGTCACTCCGTGTCAGGCTGGAAGGGGTGGAACCGTTCAACCGAGATTTATGAGGACGCTTGTCGAGTCGGAATGTTCTCTTTATGTTTCTGTATTGGTCAGGTCATGACAGAGGGACGCCAATGCAGAGATCGTGCACGCTTGGCTCG
>CAIMLX010000118.1 GCA_903842455.1 uncultured Hyphomicrobiales bacterium
CCAATGGTATGTACCTCTTGAGAAAACGTACCGTCGATTGTCGTGTTGCCTGGTCTTTCAACCAGACCGCAAGAACCTCGCCGTCCACGTTTCCCTTTCTTCCTGTCTTCACAATGTCAAAGAACTGACCCTGGCGAACCAACGTCGGTGAGGGCAGAACCCTCGAATTCTGCAAGCGCGTTTCTGTTCCGGTTGCCCGGTGCCAGACCTGCCCTTGCGGTAATCGCTGAACAGTGGGAGCAGTTAGTGCTCGTCGTCGTCAGCGTGGCGCTTTCTAATCGAGACGTTTCCGTCTGTCAACGCCTAATTTCAACTTTCGGCAGAACCGAAAACCGAAACCTCAGATCGCTAATTTCTTAGTGATTTCAGAGGCTTGCTTCAGTCCTTGGCGTCTTTCGGCGCCGCAGTCCTCAGCGGTGAGGCGGGTTATAGGGGCGACGTTTTGGGGTGTCAACAACCGATCATGACGAAAGTGACATTTTCTGAACGGGCCCTGATCCCTTGACCACAACGGCTGCAGTCCTCGTGACCGGTGCGTATTAGGCACGCGCGCGACACCCCTTATCTGGCGTCGGCGGCCTGCCGTTTCAAGGCGGGCGTCGGCCTCGCCCGGGCTGTGGATAGATGTCCCCCTAGCCCCTGTGGCTATACCGGCCTCCATTGACGCCCCGCCCTTCTCTCAGGGCCAAGTTTTGCCGCATTGCCCGCCCACCAGTGCATTTCTGATGGGGATGGTTGCGTCGCGCGCCGCGCAGATGCATTGATTTCCCTGACGTGGGCCCAGGGCGGGTAGGCAGGACGAAGTTTGAACGCAGCTCCGCGCAATCGCAGCGTCGCTCTCCTCAGGACGAGCGGCTTCGAGGATGGCCCGCCTTTGACGGTGCAATCCACCGACGGCGAGATTCCGCATGGCCGCGAGCTGAGCTTCGCCTGGCTGACGGGCACGGTGATGACCGGCCTGACCTCGGTGCTGCTGATGGGCGCCGCCCTCTATGTCTCCTTCAACGGCCAGGACACCTTCTCGACCGCCTACGAAGCGCTCCAGCTGATCACCCGGCCATCCGACGACGCAGCGGGCTCGCAGGTCAAGGGTGACCGCATCCGGCCTGTCGCCCAGACCAAGTCGGAGCTCGAGGTCGTCGAGGCATCGATCCGCGAAGTGGTCGATGGTCGCGCGATGATCAAGAAGCAGCCATTCGTGCGGGTGAAGGCGACACTCGCCACCGCTGCGACGGCGCTGTCCGAGGACATTCCGAACTACGATCCCGTGGCCCTGATCGACGCCAGCCAGCCGATCGCCGCCAGCGCCGACCAGGAAGCCAACCCCGAGATCTACGGCACTGACGTGGAAGGCGAAGTTCAGATCCGCACAGTCGCCCTGCCCGCGTCGTTCGTGCCGATGGCCGCAATTTCCGACCAGATAGCCGCCAGCTATGTGCGGCAGTCGGTCGAGAGCGTGTTCAGTGACGGCGGCTCCGGCGAGAGCGGCAGCATCGCCCTCGCCTATGCCGACCCCGGCACCGGCATCCGCGACCTCGGCGTGGTGACGGGCGGCGGACTTTCCGGCGTCGCCGAGAACGTCAGCATCGTGCCCAAGACCAAGAGCGCCGATGAGGCCGGCCTCGGCCGCTCGGAACGCGTAGTGATGGTGCGCGACGACGGGCCGCTCAAGGACACGCTGCTCAAGAACGGCTTTGACGACCAGACCTACGATATGGTCGCGGCAACGCTGAAGAACGTGCTCAATTCGGCGAACATGCCGCGAGGCGCCCGGCTGCGCATCCTGATGGGCCCCTCGCGCACCTCCGAGACACTGATCCCGCACCGGTTGAGCATCTACTTCCCCAACAGCAACGGCGACATCAAGCACGCGGCAACGGCGGCGCTCACCGACCGCGGCAACTACGTGCTCGGCCTCGCGCCGCCGGAAATCGCCTTCGCCGAAGAAGATACCGAGCAGATCAACGTCAACAACCTGCCCTCGGTCTACCGGTCGATCTGGGAGACGGCGCGCAAGCACGACATCGACGACTCGGTGACCTCGCGCATCGTGGCGATGTTCGCCTACGACGTGGACCTGACCAAGAAAATCTCGGCGGGCGACTCGATCGAGATTCTCGAGACCGAGAAGGACGCCGACGGCCACCAGGACCTGCTCTACGTGGCGCTGCATCTGGGCAGCACGAAGCGCGAGCTGTTCCGCTTCCGCACCAGCGATGGCGTGGTCGACTATTTCGATCCGGACGGCGAGACCGGCAAGCGCTTCCTCACCCGCCGGCCGGTGCAGGGTGGCGGCCGGCTCGCCAGCCGCTTCGGCTATCGCGTGCATCCGATCTTCAAATCCCGCCGCCTGCATACCGGCGTCGACCTCGCCGCCAAATCCGGCACCCCCATCTATGCGGCGGGCGATGGTGTGATCGAGAAGGCCCAGTGGGTCTCGGGCTATGGCCGCTACATCTCCATCAAGCACGTCAACGGCTTCGAGACGGCTTATGCCCACCAGACCCGCTTTGCCGAGGGGATCAAGGCCGGCGTTCGGGTGAAGCAGGGGCAGTTGATCGGCTATGTCGGCTCGACCGGCAACTCGACCGGTCCGCACCTGCACTTCGAGATCAAGGTCAACGGCCGCTTCGTCGATCCGCTCAGCGTGAAGCTGCCGCGCGACAAGTCGCTGAGCGCCCAGTATGACGGGGCCTTCAGCCAGACGATCTCGCAGATCCGCGACCTGATGGAACGCGACGCCAAGCCGATGACGGTCGCGTCGGCCGACTAGGGTTCGGCCCGACGATCCTGCGTGAACCAGGCGATTGCTGCCGACAGCAGCGCCAGAGCCGCGTTGCACCATGCAATCGTCGCAAAGGCGGCATTGCTCGCCGCTACGCGTATCGCCTCGGCAGCCGGCGGCAGGGCGTCCTGCGGCAGCAGGCCGAAAAACAGGGGCAGTTCGGCAGCCGCGCCAAGCGAGCGCTCGAATACCACCGCGGCCACCCCGCCCATCACGGCCACGGCGAGGAGGCCGGCGACGCGGGCGACCGCGTTGTTGACGCCCGAGGCGAGGCCGGTGTCGCGATCGGCTACCGAGGTCATGACCGCTGCCGACAGCGGCGAGACGACGCCGCTCATGCCGAGCCCGAGAAGCAGCATCGGGGGCAGCACCGCCAGCCAGATATTCTGCAGCGGCGCGAGCAGGGCCATCAATCCGAAGGCAATTGCGACGATGACCGCCCCGCCGGCGATCATCGGCCCGGGGCCAACGCGATCGGACAACCGGCCAGCCACGGGCGAGAGCACGGTGAGCATGATGCCCAGCGGCAGGAAGGCGATCGACACTTCCGCTGCCGAAACGCCCCAGCCGCCGATCAGCGCCATCGGCAGGAGGAAACTGATCGCGGCGAGGGCGAAGTAGAGGGCGAAGGTGAGCCCCTGCGCGCCGGCGAACCGGCGGTTGCGGAAGTGCTGCAGCGGCAGCATCGGATGGAGGGTGCGCGCCTCCCAGAACAGAAAGGCGGCGAGAAAGGCGAGGCCGAGGCCGGTATAGACGACGACGTTGCTGATGAGGGGCGATCCCGACTCGGTGCCGGTGAGGCCGAAGGCGACGAGCAGCAGTCCGATGGTGACGAGGGCGCCGCCGACGAGATCGATCGGACGACTGCGATCGGGTGCGTCGGCCGGAACCCGGAGCCAGAGCAGCGCCAGCGCGATGGCGCCGAGCGGCAGGTTGATGGCGAAGACCAGCCGCCAGCTCCAGTCCCCCAGCGTGGTGAGCACGAACCCGCCGATGACCGGACCGAGGATCGTCGTGAGCGCCGAAAAAGAAGACCAGAGGCCTATGGCCTTGCCGCGTTCCTCCCGCGGGTAGGCCTTGGCAATGATGGCGAGGCTGCCCGGCACCATCAGGGCCGCGCCCACCCCCTGGATGGCCCGGGCGCCGATGAGCACGTGTACCGTCGGCGCCAGGGCACACGCCAGCGACGCGAGGACGAACAGCACGATGCCAAGGCCGAAGGTGTTGCGCAGCCCGAAGCGGTCGCCGACCGCGCCGCCGATCAGCAGCAGCGATGCGAGGAACAGCATGTAGGCGTTCGACACCCACAGCACGTCGGCAAGGCCGGCCCCGAGATCGGCGCGAATCGCCGGGGTGGCGATGGAGAGGACCGAGCCGTCGATGAACCCCATCGAAGACGCGAGGATCGCCGCGACCAGCACATGGACGCGGCGGTTGGCGGGGACGAACGGCAGATCCGGCGGGGCGGTGATGGTGCTCATGGGGTGGCAGCCTACTCCGAGCCCTGCGGCGCGCAACCTGCGCCGGCGGCTAGCCTGCGTTCAGGTTTTTTCTATGTAGACGGCGAACTCGACCCCACCCGGCGAGCGGAAATGGAAACGGCGGCCGCCCGGGAAATCGAACTGCGGAGCCGTAATGGTGCCGCCTGCGGTCACCACGTCCTGCTCTGCCGTGTCGAGGTCCTCCGCCCGGATCACCGGCATTGGCGCAGCGACGCGGGCAGCCGACGAGTCCACACCCGTCGCAAGACCGGCATGGATTTCGGCGTAGTCCGGACCGTAGGGCGTGTGCGACCAGCCAAAGGCGTCGGTCATGAATTTCCGCTCGGCCGGGCCATCAGTGGAGGGAAGCTCAAGGTAGTCCAGGGTGTAGCGTTGCGCCATCGGTGCACCTGTATTGTTCTTGTTCCGTTCTACTCTATGTCAGCGAGCAGGGCAAGTATGCTCAAGTTCTGGGTGACGCCGGGTGTGCAAAAACCCCCGCCAGCCTTGCGGCCTCGGGTTGGTGGGCAGTGAAGCGGGGCCGGCGAGGCTGGCGCCCCGACGCGGTTAGTCCGCAAACAAATGAGGCTCTCGCCTCGCCGGCCGATCGGGGTTTTGGGCTTATGGTACCGTAACCCGGGAGCATCCCGTGCCGCATCGCGAGAAGCGTGGGTGGCCGACAACCGGGAATCCACCCGCATCGCCACCTTCCCCGGCCGCGTATGTGCGCAGCCTTGCCTCCCTGGAATGCCCCACATCGAGCATCCCGTGCGTTTGCAGCGGCTTGGCCAGCGAACTGGCCCATGCCGAGGTACTTTCGGCCTGACCCGGAACGACTCCCGGACCACCCAACCTCCCCCGCACCAACCACTCGTCATGATCTCGCTTCGGTGCGCGGGACGGAGCGAGTC
>CAIMLX010000119.1 GCA_903842455.1 uncultured Hyphomicrobiales bacterium
CCGTCTCGCGCTACGTGGCTGACCCGGCGCGCACCATCGCCGATACCGGTGCCCGTATCCGCGACCTGCTGGGGTCGGGGGCGCCTGCCGACCTCGCGCTCGCACTCTTCAACCGCGCCGCTGGCCGCGTTCCCGCGCAGGACCGGCTGTTCCTCGAAGTCGAGGAGGACGGCAGTCCGCGCCGTTCCTTCGACCTGAAGCTCTACGACGCCGGTTTCACCACCGCCGATCTCGGCCCGGCCATGCGCGGCCTGATCGCGTATTTCGGGCTCGAAGGTTTTCGCGTGCCAGCAGCCCTGCTCGGCCACATAGCCGGCGGCCGCGGCCGTGACGGCCAGCCTTTCCTCACCCTTTACTACGGCGGGGGCCGGGCATGATCGCCGACGCAGCATGGATGGAGCCGACCCAGCCCGGCGACCACTACGCCGACTACTGCCAGTGGCCATACGATCCACCGGCCCCCACCGGCGGCAAGCTGCGCCAGTCGAGCCTGCTCTGGGCGGCGCTCGATGCCGCGGGCGCGCACCCCAACCTCGCCGCCGCCTGCCGCGAACTCCGCCGCGTCCTCGGCCCGTTCCGCACCGTCTACGGCGTCAAGCTGCAGGGCGGCCGCCTGAGCTTCGAGTTCTACTTCTACGACTACGCGCGCCTCGACCGCGACCTGTCGATCCCCAAGGTGCTCGCCGCGCTCGGTGCCTATGTGAAGTGCGACCTGCCACCGGTCGAGCAGCGTCCCTACTTCATGTTCTCGCTCGACCTCGACGACGCCATCGTCACCGGCCGGGCCCCGCTCGCCGAGATCGACCTCTACCTGGGCAATCCCGGCAGCACCGTCTCGTCCGGCATCTGCTACGCGCATCGCGCCGAGGGGCTGGAGTTGAAGAACTTCTACTTCTTCTTCGATGCCCGCTCCGAGCGGCGCCACATCGCCGACAAGGTCGCCGCCAGCGCGCATCTCGATGCATCGTTCGACCTCGATCAGGTCCTCTGGCCCGAGATGGTCGATTGCGGTGTCATCGTTGTTGCCAACAAGCGGCGGCACGATGGCATCTACTTTTCCCGCATTCGCTCGGCCCAACTCGCCCAGTTCTTGGCGCGCGCCGGCTGGCCGGCAGAACTTTGTGGCCTATACGCACAACATGCACGTCGTTTTGACCATCTGCTGTTCGATATCGGCATCGACTATGCTGTCGAAAACGGCCGCGCCGTGATACTGAAATCGGCCCTTTATGGCCTGCTGTGAGTGCCGCGCGTGACGCGATTTCTGCACGACCGCTACATCGAAATGACCATGGAGTTCCGGTGCAACCTGCGCTGCGTGCACTGCATGATCGAAGGCACGATGGACCGCCTGCGCCCTGAATCCGACGCTGCCTTCGACCGCATCCTCCGGCAGAATGCCGAAACGAATCAATATGATGGCCTGATCCTCACCGGCTCGGAAATCACCCTACGCCGCGACCTGCCGCAGCTGGCGAAGCGCGCCCGCGCCCACGGTTTCAGCCATGTCCGCATCCAGACCCACGGCGTCCACCTCGCCGATCGCGCCTATACCGATCGCCTGATCGACGCCGGCATCGACGAGTATTTCGTCTCCGTCACCGCCCCCACCGCCGCACTGCACGACCACATCACCGCCGTCCCCGGCGCCTTCGACAAGATGATGGCGGGCTTCGATAATCTCGATCGCTATGACCACGTCGCCATCGTCACCAACACCGTGGTCACGGCGCTGAGCTACCATCACCTGCGCGCCGTGGTGGATCGCCTTGCCTACCTCAAGCAACTGATTCAAATGGAGTTCTGGGTCTACTGGCCAATGGCCGAGACCGACGAGAAGCAGCTTATCGTCCGCCACTCGGAGTCGCTGCCCTATCTCCGCGAGGCCA
>CAIMLX010000120.1 GCA_903842455.1 uncultured Hyphomicrobiales bacterium
GGTACCTATGCTGCCCGACGCTTATGGATACGCGCCTGACCCTCACTTTCGGCCTGGCGACCCGGTGCTGGCGGGGATGATGGAGGCGGAGGGTGACCATGACACCGTGGTGATACACTCGGTCCCTGAGTACTATCCTTCGGCAATTGCCGAGGCACGAGCCGCTGGCAAACGCGTGTTTGGCTGCACCGTCTGGGAGCTGGAACGCCTGCCCGATCACTGGCCTGCGATCCTCAATCAACTCGATGGCGTCATTGTGCCCTGCAGTTGGAACATCGAGGTGTTTCGCCGTTCAGGGGTATCCGTCCCCATACACGTGGTCCCGCATCTCAGCCAGTTTGGTGATGTGCCGGGGCAGGGCTACACTGATCATGACCTGAAATGGCTGTCGGCCGACGCAATAGAGCCGGACCGGTTTATGTTCTATACCATTGGCCACTGGTCCGCCCGCAAGGTTCCCAAGCTTGTGCTTGAGGCGTTTGTGCGAGCGTTTTCGGCAAAGGACCGCGTCTCGCTGGTGGTCAAGACCAGCCGCAACGATGTGACCCGTTTGCGGCGTCATTGGCGCAACGCCTTCAGGCTAAGACACCCCTCGCCGATGTTCGAGGCCAGCCGGATCTTGAAAGGCAGGGGGCCGATCCCACCGGTCCACGTTGTGTGCGATGAATCGCTCAACGAAGTGCAGATGCGGGCGCTCCACCAAAGGGGCGATTGCTACGTGTCTCTTTCCCGAACCGAGGGCTGGGGCCTTGGCGCGTTCGATGCCGCTCTGCATTCAAATCCCGTAATCATGACAGGCTATGGTGGGCAATGGGATTTCCTTGACCCCGAGCTTGCGCATCGCATCGACTACCATCTCATTCCCGTGGATGAACCGATCTGGCGCGCGAACTATCGACCGACTGACCAGTGGGCCGAGCCTGACATCGACCATGCGGCCCGCCTGATGCGACACGTTTTCGAGCGACAACAGGAAGCCAATGAGAAGGCCCACCTTCTGTCGCAACGACTGCGGGTCCGTTTCTCGGAAGCCGGAATCATCGCAGCGTGGAAAAGGGCGCTCACGCCGTGACGGCGAACATACCCAATGTCTACCACTTCGTGTTCGGTCTGAGCGAGCAGACCGAACCATTCCATCTGATGCACTACATCTGCTTGAAGTCCTGTCTGGAAGTCATGCAGCCCGACGCCATCCGGTTCCACTACAAGAACGAGCCTTTCGGCCCCCTGTGGCAGGCGATAAGGCCGCACCTGGAGTTGGTCCGTATTGAGCCGATAACCCCGGCCAATGACTACGCGTACGGCGACAAGAGCATCGAAGGGTTCAGGTACGCGCATGTTTCGGACTTCGTCCGCCTGGAAATCCTGCTGCGTGAAGGCGGCATCTACGCCGATATGGACACGCTGTTTCTTCGTCGATTGCCCGCAGCCCTGCTGAGCCACGAATGCTTTATGGGTCACGAAAAGGCTCATGAGGCTGACAGCGGGGAAGGCTCGCTTTGCAACGCCGTCATAGGCGCCGCGCGTGGATCTCGTTTCTGCCAGTTGTGGCTGGACGCGATGGAAGGCGAGTTTGATGGCACCTGGAGCAATCACTCGACGCTATTGCCCTACCGTCTCGCGCTGGAACATCCGGCGCTCATTCATGTCGAGCCACGAACGTCATTTTTTGGAATCGACTGGACTCCCCAAGGTATAGCGGAACTCTTCGAGCGCCGTCGAACCCTGGGTGAAGAGAGCTTCAGCCTGCATCTGTGGAGCCACTTGTGGTTCGATCCACTGCGGCGCGATTTCAGCTTGTTCAATGGCCAGCTGCTGACGGAAGACTACGTCGCCTTCGGCGATACGACTTACGCTGAGAATGCCCGCAGATTTCTGCCAGCGGCTGCTGGGCCAAGCTATCCGCGCTACTTGAAGCAGTTAGCGGGCCTCTCCTGGCGTCAGTTTCTTCACCAGGCCAAGATGGCTATTCGCACGATCATCGCGCGCCGGCCGGCCGATGGACTTGATTCCTGATGCCCCGTGCGACGATGGCTCGGAAGCCGCAAGTTCTTCTGATCACGCCAGTCGTCCCGGATCCAAACGGCTCGGGGCGCAGCCTGCGGGCCTATGCGTGGCTTAAGGTATTGGGCCGCGACTGCGACGTTCACCTGCTCGTCGCTGGCGGTCAGGGGCAGGTCGAGCAGGCGCTCGGTGTCGCCTCTACCTATTTCCTTGAGGCTGAGCTGCCTGTTCGATGGAGGCGGGCATTGGGCTTGATGTTGCCGGTTCTGGGGCTATTTCCAGGTTTTGTTGCCGACTTCTTGAAGCCCAAACGCGACGGCGACTTTCTGGGATGGCTCGGCAGTATTCGGCCCGACAGGATCGTGGTGTTCCGGCTTTACCTGCACGAAGTCGCAGCAGTCGTCCGTGCCAGCCTCCCAGGCATCCGCTGCGACATCGATCTCGATGATCTGGAAAGCGATTCCCGGTTCTCGATCGCGCGATGTCTGATCAGGCTGGGTCGCTGGCGCCCGGGCATTCGCGAACTGATTGTTGCGCTGCAATACTGGTTTGCAGAACAGGTCCTGCTCTCGCGCTACCACAGCGTCCATCTTGCCGCCCAGGAAGATGTTGTGCGTGTCCGCAGGCGGTTCAGATCACGCCTCGCGGCGTTCCCGAACCGCATTCTGCCCCGGCGGCTTCTGACGACGGACAGACGCTTTCGAGTGCTGTTTGTCGGCTCGCTCGGCTACCCCCCCAACGAAGAGGCGGCCGTTCTGCTGATCGACAGGGTTGCACCACTTCTCACGCATCTTCCGAACTTGAAAGTCACCATCGCGGGAAGGAGCCCGAACGCAGCGCTGCGTCGCCAACTCCTCGGTAACCCACTGATAGACTTTTTCGAGGACACGTCGGACCTTGCTCCGCTCTACGCGTCGGCGCTTGCAGTTGTGGTTCCGCTCAGGGCCGGCGGGGGCACCAAGATCAAGACAATCGAGGCTCTTGCCTATGGTCGTCCCCTCGTGTCCACCGCAGAGGGCGTGCGTGGCATGGATATAGAGGCTGGCGTGAACTACCTGGCAGCTGAAACGGCGGCAGACTTCGCAGCCTCGATTTGCCGACTTGCGGAAGAGCCTGGGCTCGCCGACAGGATCGGTTCTGGTGGGTACAGCCTGTGGCAACGGGATCTGTCGCTGTGAGCCGCCTCTCCATCGTCTCCGTTGCTACCGGATATGGCGGGGCGGAACGAAGCATTGAGATCATTGCTCGTCACCTTCCTCCTCAGTTCGACACCACGATCTACGCCTCGCACCCGGAACATCTTGCGAGGCTCCGCGATGCCGCGAATGGCAGGGACAATCTGCGGATCAGACGACTACGCGCCGCAGATGACGCCACTACTCGCCGGATCGAGGCGATGAAGCTCGTCATCGACGACGCCCGGAATGAACCTCAGGCGATCCTGGCCAATACTCAGGCATCGGCCTTGCTGTGCGCCATGGCGGCGCGCCTCCGTCCAACCATAGCCCAAAGAACCAGCCTGTACGTTCGCGACTTCATGTGGAGGGACCTCGACTATATCTTTTCAAGGCTGGGTTCGCCGAAAGTGTTCGTGCCGGACGCCGTTGTGGCCCAGCGGCTCGGTTACCTGGCGCCATCGTATCTCTGGGAGGGGCATGGCGAGGTAACTGTGCTCCCGGACATGGTCGAGCTCTCCGATCGACCCGTTTCCTACGAGGGACCGGTCCTGCACCTGGCGACAGTCAACCCGTGGAAGGGGCACCACCACCTCCTTCTGGCGGTTTCCCGCCTCAAACGTGCGGGGCGGCAAATCGAGCTGACCTCCGTCGGGCAGGCGCCCGACCAGAGCCTGCTCGGTCAGCTGAAGCAGGTTCAGCAGCGCCTCGAACTTGAGCAGTGTTTCCATTTCGGAGAGTTTGTCTCCGACCCTGCTGAACTCCTGAGCCGATGCCGCGCAGTCGTCGTCGCCTCGGTGTCGCATTCGGGTGGACCCGAGACTTTCGGCCGGACAATCATTGAGGCGTGGGCACACCGAAAACCCGTAGTCGCTTTCGCAACGGGCGCTCCCGCCGGCCTTATCGACCATGAGGTGGACGGGTTGCTGGTCCCTCCCGAGGATACCGAGGCGCTGGCCAACGCTTTGCACCGGCTGTGGTCCGACGCGGCTCTGTCAATGCGCCTCGGCGAGGCCGGCCGGCGCAAGGCCGAACAACTCTACAGTGCTGGCAGCGTGACACGCCAATTTTCGGCCACCCTGGGATTAGGCGAGCCAGTCCGTCAGCCCCCACCTTGACGCCCGCACCGCACTCCGGCGAGTACGTCTAAGCCTCGCGGGTGAAGCTCAATGGCAGAGCAGAAGAAGCATTCGAAGTAGCCAAAAAAACTGATGTTGTAATTAGTTACGTCGAAAATTCCGTTCAGAAATACCTCGAAAATAGCCCGAAATTGCTGTATATCTGCACAGGAAACCGCGCCACTTTTGGTCGGTGCGAATATCCTGAACTAAAGATTGACCGAATCCGTCACACAGGAAACCTACGCGATGAGACGATGGACTTTTATCCTGGCTGTGCTGTTGATCGGCATTCTCCCCACATTCGCGCAGGATGAAAGGGCGCCCTATTTCGAAGAGAGCGCCTGCATTTTCGCCGAACTGGAGGGGGTGATCTGTGGTTACCTCACTGTGCTGGAAGACCGCGCTGATCCTGACAGTGCCAAGATCTATCTTGCGGTTGCTATCATCGGCGCACGCAACGGCGACCCTCTGCCTGACCCGGTGATTTATCTGGATGGCGGACCCGGTAGCGGA
>CAIMLX010000121.1 GCA_903842455.1 uncultured Hyphomicrobiales bacterium
TCCGCTACCGGGTCCGCCATCCAGATAAATCACCGGGTCAGGCAGAGGGTCGCCGTTGCGTGCGCCGATGATAGCAACCGCAAGATAGATCTTGGCACTGTCAGGATCAGCGCGGTCTTCCAGCACAGTGAGGTAACCACACATCACCCCCTCCAGTTCGGCGAAAATGCAGGCGCTCTCCTCGAAATAGGGCAGTTCATCATCCTGCGCGATGGCGGGGAGAATGCCGATCAACAGCACAGCCAGGATAGAAATCCATCGTTTCATGGCGCAGGTTTCCTGTGTGACGAATTAGGTCGATCTCTGGCTCAGGATGTGGCTTTTCGCCGTATCCAGGCATCTGTCCGTCGTCAGAACATTTGGCTCAAGTTGGGCCGCGGATTGGCGGAGTGTCTGGGTCGTGCTGGAGTGGACGATATGCGGCGAGCTTACGGTGATGCAAGCGGCGATGCAGGCCAAGTCGCCAGAGATCGAAACGGATGCGGACTGTCCCGCGTGAGCAGCCGCGCTCCACCCTGTAACTGGATTCAGTGAGAGGGCGTGGGGGCGTCGAGATTGTTGCTCCCCCTCCGCCTGCCTTCACCTCCCCCGCGAGCGAGCGGGAGAGGTTGGGATGTGGGGCGGCCCCGCCACGGCCGACCCTCGCCTGTGGTTGGGCGTCGGGGATGTGTGCAGACGTGGCCAATAATCGTTCATTGCCGCTTGTGTCAGCCAGCGTAATCCCCATTTGATCGGTAACAACAAGGGGGTTGCCATGCGTGTCCTGCCTGATCCGGTTTCCAATCCCGAGCTTTTCGACGGCCTGCTGCCGCGGCGCGCGGTTGCCTACCTGATCGACATTGTGATCCTCGCGGTGATGCTGGTGGCGATTTCGCTGATCGGGCTGATCCTCGGGATATTCACGCTCGGGCTGGTGTGGCTGGCGATCCCGGTGGCGATGGTGCTGGGCACGTTCGGCTATTATGCGGGGACGCTTGGCGGCCCTCGCCGCGCGACCGTGGGCATGCAGGCGATGGATATCGTGCTGACGCCGGCGCGCGGGCGGCCGCTCGACGGCTGGGCGATCCTCATTCATCCGATCGTGTTCTGGCTGACGATCTGGATTTCGTGGCCGTTCACGATCCTGTTCGCGCTGTTCACGCCGCGCCAGCAGCTGCTGCACGACCTCGTGACCGGCACGCTGATGGTGCGCCGTTCGCCGATGGAGCGGCATTGGCGAAACGCCCGGGCGACGACGGCCTGACGCTTGAACGGCCATTGCGGGCAGGCTGCTCCGGGGTCTAGAGTGGCCCGGTCGAAAACAGGGCCACAATGACCGACCAGACGCCCGAGAACACGCAGCTCTTCCTGACGGCGGCGATGCCCTGTCCTTACCTGCCCGGGCGGCAGGAGCGGAAGCTGTTCACGCACCTGACCGGGCGGCGGGCGACGACGCTTCACCACCTGCTGAGTGATAACGGCTTTCGCCGCAGCCAGAACCTGATCTACCGGCCGGCCTGCGACGGGTGCGCGGCCTGCCAGTCGGTGCGGATCGTGGCGCAGGAGTTCGTGCCCTCGCAGCGCTACCGGCGCATCAGCAAGGCCAATGCCGACGTGGCAGTGGAGGTGTGCCAGCCGCGCGCCACGGCCGAGCAGTTCGCGCTGTTCAAGCGCTACCTCGACGCCCGCCATTCGGGCGGCGGCATGACGCAGATGAGCTTTGTCGACTACGAGTACATGGTCGAGGACACCCCGGTGCAGACGGTGCTGGTGGAGTATCGGCTGAACTCGGTGCCGGGCCGGCCGCTGGTGGCGGTGGCGCTGACCGACGTGATGCCCGACGGGCTGTCGATGGTCTACTCGTTCTTCGACCCGGACCTAGCGCCGCGCGGGCTGGGCAACCTACTGATCCTCGACCATATCGAGCAGGTGAAGCTCGCCGGGCTGACCTACGTGTACCTGGGCTACTGGGTGAAGGACTCCCCGAAGATGGCCTACAAGGGCCGCTATCGGCCGCTCGAGGTGCAGCGCGGCCCGCTGGGCTGGCGGCGGCTGGAGTAGACCGGGGGCCTCAGCGGCCTGGCGGATGGATCAGGAAGCGGAAGTCCTGCTCAAGGAAGCGCAGGCGCTGGCGCAGCGGCACGTCGGTCTTGACGGGGTGGTAGAGCGTGTCGCGCTTGCCGGCCCTGAAGGGGCGCTCGGCGAAGTAGCGGTAGGCGTGCGGGGGCCGGAAGCTGAAGGTGGTGCGGAACGAGGAGCTTTCGTGCGGCCCGCCGGCGTAGTGCCGGTTGAGGCGCTCGGGCGGGGTGAAGGAACCCTCGCCGCCGATTTCGGCCACCGAGAACCCGGCGAACTCGGCCCGCGTCGGGATCATGGCTTCGAGGTGCCCGTCCCAGTCCGGCCCGGCCATGGCCTCGACATAGGCCTCGACGAGTGGCCGGCTGAGGCGTGAGATACAGAGCAGGCCGGCCACCGGATCGGTGATGCCCGCAGGCATGCGCAGCTTCGAGGCGTGCGCCAAGGGCGGGCTGCCGTTCAACCTGCGGAGGCGGGTGGCGAGCAGGTCGCCCTCGTAAGCCGACGCGGTCGTGAAAAACCGGCCCCAGTTTCCTTTGAGATCGACGTCGTATTCCATGAACCAGAAGCGGTCATAGCCGGCGAGCCGATCGTGCAGAAACGCGGCAAACCAGAGCGTGTCGATGTAGGTGGCCCAACTCCCCTTTCTTGAATGCTCCCGAAAACGGGCGCTGCGGGCTGGGAAGATCCGTTCGCCGTCGCTCATGGAGACCGTGAAATCGGGAGCGATTCCCGCCGGAACGGGCCGGCCCGGCTCGGTGTGGAGGACGAGGAATACGTCGATCGTGCCCGAGGCCTCCCGCTTCAGCCGCTCGACATGGCGTGCCAGGCCCGGCGACCAGATATGGGTCAGGAGGATCAAACAGTCGCGAGACATCGGACGTCCACTAGCCGGAAAAGCGGTTGTTGCGGGGGAAACCGGGCGGTGGCTGGCGGCCGGCTTCGGCGCGGTTGCCGAGCCATTCGGTGAGTTCGGCCATGCTGCGGGTGAAGCTGCGGCCTGAGGAATCGGTCCAGGTGAGGCCGGTGGCGCTCGGGAACGTCTTGAGGTCCGAGAGGCCGCCATCCTTGTATTTCTGCAGGCGGACGCCCTTGCCGCGGGTCATTTCGGGCAGCGCCTCGAGCGGGAAGATCAGCAGCTTGCGGTTGTCGCCGATGAGCGCGACGGTGTCGCCGTCAACCGGGACGATGAGCCGCGCTTCCTCGGTGCCGGTGACGTTGAGGACCTGCTTGCCCTTCCTGGTATTGGCGATCAGTTCGTCCTCGGAGACGACGAACCCGTCCCCCTTCTTCGACGCGATGATGCGTTTGCGGCCGGGGCGGTAGACGAAGAGCTCGACGATATCCTGGCTTTCCTCCATCTCGACCATCAGGCGCACCGGTTCGCCCTGGCTGCGGCCGCCGGGGAGGCGGTCGCCGGCTAGGGTGAAGACCTTGCCGCCGGTGGAGAGCAGCAGCAGCTTGTCGGTGGTCTGGGCGTGGATGAACAGTTTCAGCCGGTCGCCGGTCTTGAAGCTCTTCTCGTCGATGTCGGACGTATGGCCGCGCATCGAGCGGATCCATCCCTTTTCGGAGAGGATGACGGTGATCGGCTCCTTCTCGATCATCGCCGAGGCGACTTCGTCGAGGTCGACGTCGACGGCGGTCGCGAAGGTGGTGCGACGGGGGCCGAGTTTCGCGTGCTTGAGGTAGACGGAGCGCAGTTCGCCGACCTGCCGGGTGATTTCACCCCATTGGCGCTTCTCTGAGGCCAGCAGCGCCTCGAGGTGGGTTTCCTCCTCGGTGAGCTTCTTGTGCTCGGTCCTAAGCTCGATTTCCTCGAGCTTGCGCAGGGAGCGCAGGCGCATGTTGAGGATAGCTTCGGCCTGCACGTCGGAGAGCTCGAAGGTCGACATCAGCGAGGCCTTGGCATCGTCCTCTTCGCGGATAATCCGGATCACTTCATCGAGGTTGAGGAAGGCGATAATGTAGCCATCGAGCACTTCGAGGCGGTGGGCGATCTCGGCGAGGCGGTGGGTGGTGCGGCGGACCAGCACGTCCTTGCGATGCTCGAGCCAGGCGCGCAGCGCCTCCTTGAGGCTCATGACCTTGGGGATGGTGCCGTGGTCGAGCACGTTCATGTTGAGGGGGATGCGCTGCTCGAGGTCGGTGAGCTTGAACAGTTGCTCCATCAGGATCGCCGGGTCGACGGTGCCGGCGCGCGGCTCGATGACGAGGCGGATGTCGTCGGCGCTCTCGTCGCGGATGTCCTTGAGCAGCGGCAGCTTCTTGGCCAGCAGCAGTTCGGCGATCTTTTCGACCAGCTTCGACTTCTGGACGCCGTAGGGAATTTCGGTGACGACGATCTGGTAGACGCCGCGGCCCTTGTCCTCGCGGATGTAGCGGGAGCGCAGGCGGAACGAGCCACGGCCGGTTTCGTAGGCGTTGACGATGGCGGAACGGCCCTCGACCAGTTCGCCGCCGGTGGGGAAATCCGGACCGCGCACGAGGTCGTCGGGGCTCCAGGCCGAGGTCTCGTCGGCGTGGATGAGGTCGTTCACCGACGCGTCGGGGTTATGGATGAGCTTCAGCGAGGCGTTGCAGAGCTCGATGACGTTGTGCGGCGGAACGGATGTCGCCATGCCCACCGCAATGCCGGTGGTGCCATTGGCAAGGAGGTTCGGGAAGTTCGACGGGAGCACGACCGGCTCCTCGGTCGAGCCGTCGTAGTTGACCTTGAAGTCGACGGCGTTCTCGTTGATGCCCTCCATGAGGCGCACCGAGACGTCAGTCATGCGGGTTTCGGTGTAGCGCATGGCGGCCGCGCCATCGCCGTCGATGTTGCCGAAATTGCCCTGGCCGTCGGCCAGGGGGTAGCGCATCGAGAAATCCTGCGCCAGCCGAACGAGGGCGTCGTAGATCGACTGGTCGCCGTGCGGGTGGAACGAACCCATCACGTCGCCGACGATCTTGGCGGACTTCTTGTAGGCGCCATCGGGATCGAGCCGCAGCAGACGCATGCCGTGCAGGATGCGGCGGTGCACTGGCTTCAGTCCGTCGCGAGCGTCGGGCAGGGCGCGCTGAGTAATGGTGGAGAGCGCGTAAGAAAGGTACCGCTCTTCGAGCGCCTCACGAAGATCGACGACCCGCCTGTCATCGCCGCCGCCGGGGGGCACGGTGGTATCGGGCTCGTCACTCATGGTCAGGAATCCGGCGAATCATTTTGCCGACTATAGCGGCCGCGCCGGGGATGGGGGACGAAAGGGGAACCTGTCCCCAGCAGTGCGGTCGCACAAAAGAAAAGCCGAGGCGTCCGAAGACGCCCCGGCTTTCTGCTGCCCCTCAGATCAGAGGTTACAGCGGTGGTAGTTGCCGTCATAGCCGAGGAAGGTGTCGGTCTCGGCGCTGTACGAGCGGTAGCGCGCCTCGCAGCGAGCGACGTGGCTGCTCCACGAACCGTTACCGTTCCAGTTGTTGTTGTTCGAGTTGTTGATGCCGTTGGCGACAGCCGCGCCCACGAAGAAGCCGAACAGGCCTGCGCCGACATTGCCGAACGACGGCTGGTTCCAGCGATACCAGCGCTGGTAGTCGGACTTGCCCCAGCGGCTACGGTTGTTGCGCCAATCGTCGCAGCCGCGCAGGCGCGAGTTGCGCTCGCAGCGGTCAGACACGAAGCGGTCCTGCTGGCCGTACTGGAAGCTGAAGGACTGAGCGGCAGCCGGGGTGGCGACGGGGATGGCCATGGCACCGGCAACGGCGAGGGTGATAGCGGCGGTAGCGATATTGCGCATGTTGGGTCTCCAAGTGTTCTTGTTGAATCGACGCTTGGCTACCGAAACGCACCGTCGTGGCGATGGTTGCGACGGGCAGGGGCTTTCCTCGCCCGCCTGATTCTGCGATAAACCGCAGGTTCGCGCGACTGGCGAGATCAGATGGGGCACCATCGGGGAACGCGAACGAGATGCCGCCGCTCGCCTGGGCACCCACCGAACCAACACGGGAGCCCGCATGAATCCGATAAACCATGCTCAAGCCCAGGCCGTCGTCGGCTTGGAATCGCGTGAGGCAGCGTGCTACACGCACGCCAGCACCAACTTCATTCACACCATATGCCCCGGGAGACGCTCATGAGCGCCGTTTCCAACCTGCCGCTGTTCCCGCGTTTCTTTTCCGAAACACTGGCCGAATCCGATCCGCAGATCGCCGAGGCGATCCAGCTGGAACTGGGTCGGCAGCAGCATGAGATCGAACTGATCGCGTCGGAGAACATCGTGTCGAAGGCCGTGCTCGAGGCCCAGGGCTCGATCATGACCAACAAGTATGCCGAGGGCTATCCGGGCAAGCGCTACTATGGCGGCTGCCAGTTCGTGGATATTGCCGAGACGCTGGCGATCGAGCGGGCCAAGCAGCTGTTCGGCTCGAACTTCGCCAACGTGCAGCCGAACTCGGGCAGCCAGATGAACCAGGCGGTGTTCCTGGCACTGCTGTCTCCGGGCGACACCTTCATGGGCCTCGACCTCAATTCGGGCGGGCACCTGACGCATGGCTCGCCGGTGAACATGAGCGGCAAGTGGTTCAACGTCATCAGCTATGGCGTGCGCCAGGACGACCACCTGCTCGACATGGACGAAGTGGCCCGGCTGGCGCGCGAGCACAAGCCCAAGCTGATCGTTGCGGGCGGGACTGCCTATTCGCGCGTCTGGGACTGGGCGCGGTTCCGCGAGATCGCCGATGAAGTCGGCGCCTACCTGATGGTCGACATGGCGCATATCGCGGGCCTCGTCGCCGGTGGTGCGCATCCTTCGCCGGTTCCGCATGCGCACGTGGTGACGACGACGACGCACAAGAGCCTGCGCGGACCGCGTGGCGGCATGATCCTGACCAATGACGAGGACCTGGCCAAGAAGATCAACTCGGCGGTGTTCCCCGGCCTGCAGGGCGGGCCGCTGATGCATGTGATCGCGGCCAAGGCCGTGGCCTTCAAGGAAGCGCTGCAGCCCGAGTTCAAGGCCTATGCCCACCAGGTGGTGGCCAACGCCAAGGCGCTGTCGGCTTCGCTGATCGAAGAGGGGCTGCAGGTGGTCTCCGGCGGCACCGACAACCACTTGATGCTGGTTGACCTCCGTCCCAAGAATGCCACGGGCAAGCGGGCCGAGCAGGCGCTGGGCCGGGCCTATATCACCTGCAACAAGAACGGCATCCCGTTCGACCCCGAAAAGCCGTTCGTGACCTCGGGCGTGCGCCTCGGCACTCCGGCCGGCACGACGCGCGGCTTCGGCGTCGCCGAGTATCGGGAGATCGGCAAGCTGATCGTCGAGGTGCTTGACGGCTTGCGCGAGGCGAACTCGGACGAGGGCAATGCCGTCGTCGAGGGCGCGGTGCGCGAGAAGGTGAAGGCGCTGACGGCGCGCTTCCCGATCTACCAGAACTGACGATGGGAGAAGACCCCTCACCCGTCTCGGCCTTCGGCCGATCCACCCTCTCCCCGACGGGGAGAGGAATGGCGGCCGGCACGAACGTCGAGAGAGGGTTTTTCTGATGCGCTGTCCCTATTGCGGCAACGACGATACGCAGGTGAAGGACAGCCGTCCGACCGAGGATTCGAACGCCATCCGCCGCCGCCGCATCTGTCCCAGTTGCGGCGGCCGGTTCACTACGTTCGAGCGCGTGCAACTGCGCGAGCTGGTGGTGGTGAAGAAGTCCGGCCGGCGGGTGCCGTTCGACCGCGACAAGCTCGAGCGCTCGGTGATCACGGCGCTGCGCAAGCGCGACGTGGAGCCTGAGCGGGTCGAACGCATGATTTCGGGCGTGGTGCGCCAGCTCGAGAGCCTCGGCGATGGCGAGATCACCTCCGAGAAGATCGGCGAGTTCGTGATGGAAGGGCTGAAGAGCCTCGACCATGTGGCGTTCGTGCGCTTCGCCTCGGTGTACAAGAACTTCTCGACCCCCGATGACTTCCGCGCCTTCCTCACCGAGCTGCGTGAGGACGAGGGCGGCACCGACGACGACGATTGATCCGAGGCCCGACGTTTCCCGGCTGGCTAAGGCACCGATGAAACGGGTACTCTCCCCACCTTACCCAGAGACGAAACGACTTCCGATGACCCAGGCCAA
>CAIMLX010000122.1 GCA_903842455.1 uncultured Hyphomicrobiales bacterium
CACTTCATCGACATTGCGGTACATAATCCGATCGGCCCGGTTTCCACCGCGGCCTGCCTGCATCTCAACATGGCGACCCCGAACATGCTGGTGCAGGAGCTTCCGCGGCGACCGGGAGAGAGCCTCTCCGACATCATCGTCGGCGGTGACCGCTGGGAGGATGGCTGGCTGATCCCCTCGGATGCGCCTGGACTCGGCCTTGAGGTCGATTGGGAGGGGCTGAAGCGCTACCCGTTCGAGCACGAGGCCCTGCCGCTGTTTCACAGGGTCGATGGCTCGCTAACCAACTGGTAGCTCCGGAACCCAATGGCTAGATCGACGCCGACCCAGAGGAGCTGCTCTTGACGCGCACCAGCCTGAAAGAAATGACCCGGACGCGGGATATCAAACTCGGCCACCTCGTCATGGAGTTCGCGACACCTGGGATCGGGCATATCCTGAAAGTCGCCGGCTGCGATTTTGCCTTCCTCGATCTGGAGCACTCCGGGTTTGGCTACGAGACGGCGAAGAGCGCGCTCCGCTATTTCGAGGCGGCCGCACTACCCACGCTCGTTCGGGTTCCCGCCAAGGACTACCAGTTCATCGCGCGGGCCTGCGATATCGGGGCCGAAGGCATTATGGTGCCCATGGTCGGCACCGCCGCGGAGGCGCAGGCCATTGTTCGGTCGATGAAATACTTTCCGGCGGGGGGGCGAGGCGTGGCTCTGGGCATTGCCCACGACAACTTCGCATCCTTAGCCGCGGGCCAGGCAATGGCCGAAAGCAACGCCCGCACGACGCTGTTCTGCCTGATCGAGACCGCGGAGGGCGTCGACAACGCCGACGAGATCGCAGCGGTCGATGGTGTCGATTGCCTTTGGATAGGCCACTTCGATCTCTCAACGTCGCTCGGTATTCCCGGCCAGTTCGGCCATCCGCGCTTTCTGGAGGCGGTGGACAAGATCGTCGCGGCGGCCAAGCGGCATCACAAGTCACTGGGCCGTTTGGTGCCGAGCGTCGAAGAAGGCGCGAGGCTGTTCGGGCAGGGTTTCGATTTTTGCTGCTACTCGGGCGACGTCTGGGTGCTGCGCGATGCCCTGAGCAGCGCCGTCAGCAGGCTGCGCGAGGCGTGCAAGCCATGAGCCGCACGTTCCGCGTGGCGCTGTCCGGTGATTTTCGGAAGAGCGATGGCAGCCCCACCTTTCCCGATTTCGATCTGACGCCGCTCAAGTCGGCTCCCGGTGTCGAAATGGCCTTTCTAGACAGCCGGAACCCACTGGAAGCAGAGCAACTCGAAGACTTCGATGCCCTCATCCTTCTTGCGCACCGCTTCACCGCTGCGAGCGTCCCACTGAGTGGTCGGCTCTCGGTCGTCGCGCGGTTTGGGGTTGGCTACGACACGGTCGACGTAGCCGCCTGCACCGCGGGCGATATTGCGCTGGTCATCACCCCCGAAGGCGTGAGACGCCCGGTCGCCGTCTCGATCATGACGCTGATGCTGGCCCTGACCGGCAAGGTGATGGTCAAGGACCGGCTCACGCGACTTGGTCCCGCCGGCTTTGCGGCTCGAGGCGATCACATGGGCGTTGGCCTCGTCGGCAGGACGCTGGGCTCGATCGGCGTGGGCAATATCGGGGCGGAACTGTTCCGGCTGGCGCGGCCTTTCGACATGCAATTCATCGCGCACGATCCCTTTGCCGACACAAGGACCGCGGCCGAACTCGGGATTGAACTCGTGTCCCTCGACGAGCTGTTCGCGCGCTCGGACGTCCTCACCGTCAACTGCCCCCTCACAGATGCAACGCGCCACCTGGTGGATGGCAGGCGCCTAAGTTTGATGAAGACGTCCGCCTTCTTCATCAACACCGCGCGGGGCGGCATCGTCGACCAGGAGGCCCTCACGACGGTGCTACGGGACGGACGGATCGCCGGGGCGGGACTGGATGTTCTCGAGTTCGAACCGCCCAGCCCCGACGACCCGCTGCTGCAGCTCGACAATGTCATCCTGTCGCCGCATGCGCTGTGCTGGACGGACCAGTGCTTTGCCGGCAACGGCGCCGCCGATGTCCGAGCGGTTCTCGACGTTCAGCGGGGCAGGGTCCCATTCGGCATCGTCAACCGGGAGGTGATCGACCGTCCCGGGTTTACAGGCAAGCTGCGGCAGTACGCCACGAATGTCGGGGCGTAGGGCAGCCGCCGACGCGCGCGGGGACGACCTCGCCCGGTTACTCTTTGGGCTTGTCGGGGGCGAACAGGCCGTCGAGCTGCAACTCTGGCAGCTCGACCTCCACACTTGCCTCGACGCAGCGCTTCCCGTCACCAATGATTCCCTTGGGGCACACGCAAGCCGTGCCCTTGCGGTTCGGTACGGCCGGGGCCCGGCACTGCAGCCGTTCCTCATCCGGTCTTGGCCCATCCACCACCACCTCGACGCAACGCTTGCCTTGCGCCACCGTGCCCTTGGGATAGATGCAGGCGGTGCCGGCCTTCTTGGGGACCGCGGGTGCGTTGCAGGAGATCGGGTCGGGTCTTTCAACGCCGCCAACGTGGTTTCCATCGATCAATGATCGGTGTCGGAATGGCTGGTTCGGTCTCGGATCAACGCAGTACCTGTTTGGTCTTGGATCACGGTCTCGGATCGATCAACCCAAGGAGCCCCAACAAAGTCGGGCGGGTTCGCCCGACTGGTCTTGGTGCCAGCGGCACTTTGGATGTCAAGTAGTGACCGCCACCGGACTATGCCGACCCTTCCAGGGACGTTTCCCACATGTCCGCCTTCGACCAAATTGTCGACCAGGACGGCAGCAGCCAAGGACGGGGCTGTTCCTGGCCCAACGGCCTGGTCGGCACCGTGCAACTGCCACCTAAACCTCGGGCAGCCGCGCTTGCGCGATAGCAGCATTCTGCACCAGGTGGACAGCGGAGCGTCGTGCGGCGAGGGCCGACAGCAGAACATCTCGATCAGCTACGGACTACCCGGCCGTTGCCCGCAGCAGCAAGTGGGGCATCTGCCTGAAAACCTGCGCTTTGGCTTTCGGCTCCAGGCTGCGATCCTTGCTGATCATCCACGGGAGTCCATGCGCGACGGCACATCCCGCACCACCGTCCGGCTCACGTCGAAGTCACCGATGACGGCCTCCGACAAGGAATGTATCGAACGGGATGAAGTTGAGGACTTCTGCTTCCACAGCCTCGAAGATGCGCTCCCAACTGGCCTGACCCAAGTTCTTGCCGAGCGCCTCGGGCAGATCTAGGGCCAGCCGGTGCGGGTTGGTACACGCCGGCACGCCCTCCCGTGGTGCCGCCCCTACAATATCGCCCTGCGTATCGAGTGCAGTGATCACGCCGTCGAGCGCCAGCAGATCGAGCGCGCGTCACCGGAGGACGGCTGACTCCCAGTCGATCTGCGACCGCGGACGTCTGAAGCCGGGTGCCCATCGGCAGATTGCCGTTGGCGACGTTGGAGGCAAGAACCACATGCACCATCTGGTAGTAAGGCTTTGCTGCCGCCAGATCTTCTCTCGCCATAGTCGCCTGTGTTCGCATCGGCTGGTCTCTAGCGGCAAACTTCGATGCAGCGCAACCGACCGAGCGAGCGACCGGACGAGGCGCGGGCGGGAGCGTACTTCGCAGGTGCCCTTCATTGACTTTGTCGATGCAAATCCTCTGAAACCGGTGCCAACCTGTGCTAGATGACGGGGCGGTAGGTTTGCGCTTGGGATGCAGGACCCGTTGCCGATAGACGATCCAAGAAAGCGCTGGCCATCTGAGCTGGTCGATAACTGGGCAGGTCCCAGCAAGCGCGTCGCGATAGTCGGGAATCAGGCTTTCGCGCTTCTGAATTTCCGTAGCTCCTTGATTGCCGCACTTGTCGCCCGCGGACACGAGGTGATGGCAATAGCGCCTAATCTCGACGGTGATTACGGCCATCGCATCCAGCAGCTTGGAGCGCGCCCGATCTCGCTTCCATTGTCGCGGCGGAGCACCAATCCATTCGCTGACGCAGTGCTTTTCGCGCGCATGGTATCCGCATTGTGGAGCTCGAGGCCGGACGTGATCCTCGCCTATACGGCCAAACCCATCGTTTATGGACTGCCTGCCGCGGTCCTTGCCGGTGTTCGATATCGCTACGCACTGGTGGAGGGGCTGGGTCTCCCACTCATCACTGGCGCGCATAGCGCCCCCCGACTATTGGCCCAAATGGTCCGCCTTCTTTACCGGATGGCAATTCGCGCGGCCTCGACCTGCTTTTTCCTGAACCGGAGTGACCTTGCGGACTTCGTATCGTGGAAAATCGTGAAGCCGGAGCGCGCCCTTCTTCTCGGTGCCACGGGTGTGAATCTTGATGATTGGCCAGCATCCAAGCCAGTTCTTGATCCAGTGACCTTCATCTTCGTGGGGCGTCTGTTGCGTCAGAAGGGTGTCGAGGAGTTCGTGGCCGCCGCCCGTTTGGTCAAGACAGATCATCCGGCAGTCCGGTTCCTGCTCGTCGGTGGCTTCGACGAAGGGCATGATGCGGTGCACCACCAGACAGTCCAGGGATGGGTGCGCGAGGGTGTCGTCGAGTGGACGGGGCATGTCCCGGTCCGACCCTGGTTGGACCAATCAAGCGTCTTCGTTCTGCCGTCTTACCGTGAGGGGTTTCCCCGCAGCACACAGGAGGCGATGGCTGTAGGCCGAGCCGTCATCACTACGGATGTGCCCGGTTGCAGAGACACCGTGGTAAGCGGACGAAATGGGATCTTGGTCGAGCCGCGTAACGCCGGAGGGTTGGCCGCCGCCATGCGGGAATTCATCGCCAAGCCGGAACTCATTATCTCGATGGGCCTGGAGAGCCGTGCCATTTCAGAAAAGCAGTTCGATAGCCGTTCCTTCGACGCGCGACTGATACAGCACATGGGTCTCTAGTGCCGCAGGTACCACAAACCGCGAAGGTCCTGGTCATCATCCCGTCGCTGGAAGTCGGCGGTGCGGAGATGGACCTCCTTAGAGTCCTGCCCCGGATCGATCGCTCCAGGTTCAAGGTTGATGTCTGGACTTTCCAGTACCGTGGCGAACTGGCCGACCGGATGAGCGCAGCGGGTATCAGGGTCATTGATCCTGCTCCATGGACCCCAGACCCATCGTTTGCCGCTGGCCCGCAAGGTAGTGGTGCGGGTCTGGGGCGGATCACGGCTCTAGTGCGGCTGTTCAGAAATGTGGCCGCGGGCGCAAGGCTGTTGAGGGCTCACAACTACGACGTAATTCATTCAGTGTTGCCGAGCAGTTACCTGATCGCCGTGCTCGCTTGTACCGCGGCTTTGCGCGGCCGCGTGCTGATGAGCCGTCTTTCGCAAAACTGGTACCAGTCGGATCACCCACTATTTGGGTTTGTCGAGCGGCAGATTCTGCATCGCACTGCGGCGGCGGCAATCGGAAATGCCAAAATGATCGTGGATGAACTTCGCGCCGAAGGCATCGACGAGCATAAGCTATCCCTGGTTCGGAACGGCCTCGACATCGAGCAGTTCGACCGCTCACTAGCCGATAGGAATTCTGCAAGAAAGCAGCTCCTGCTTCCGGCGGAGGCGTTCGTGCTGAGTGCGGTCGCCAACCTTCATCGTTACAAGGGCTATGACGACCTCATCGCGGCCCTCGCGTCGGCACAGCCGCGGCTACCGGACGAATGGTACTTGCTCGTCGCCGGCTCCGACCGGGAAGGCAATCTCGAGCGATTGCAGCAGGCTGCCCGGTTGAAGGGACTTGAGAAGAATGTCCGCTTTCTCGGGCCGCGATCTGACGTTCCGCTGATACTCAGCGCTGCGGACGTTCACGTCACGGCCTCGCATTCCGAGGGACTTCCCAACAATGTCATCGAAGCAATGTTTGCGAGGCTGCCCGTGATAGGCACCGCAGTTGGTGGTATTCCAGAACTCGTTGAGGACGGGAAGACAGGGCTGCTGGTGGCTTCCAAGGATTCTGAGGGTTTGGCCCAAGCCATTGTGGAGCTCGCCATTGCACCCACGAAAAGGATCGCCATGGGAGAGTTGGGAAGAGCTGTCGCCGAGAGGAGGTTCGACGTTGAACGGACCGTAATCGAGCTTTCGGCCATCTACGAGGACCTCGTGCTGTCACATCGAGAGAACCGAACCTATCGTTCGCGGCAGCAACTGGTGGGCAGGATTCCATGAGCGACCAGGCAGCTGCGGAACTCACCGTCGACGTTGTGATCGCCACACGGAACCGCAGGGATTTTCTTGATCAGTGCCTGGCAAGCATCCGCGTGCAGACGCTTCAGCCGCGTCGGGTGATCGTCGTCGACGATGGCTCAACGGACGATACGCGGGTTGCTCTCGCAAAGCTGGTGGAAGACTGGCCCAACATCGTAGCGATTTCGGTACCGCAGTGTGGTGTTTCGGCGGCCCGCAACATCGGCATCAGCCGGTCTACGTCCGACCTCGTCGCATTCAACGACGATGACGATCTCTGGCTACCCACAATGCTCGAACGCCAAGTCGCGCTGTTTCGAGGTCGGCCGAAAACCGGCTTCGTCTACTGCGGCTTCCGCGAACTCGACGCTGCAGGAAATGACCTCCCGAACGGCAAGCAGGTTCGACCCGCCCGGCGCGGAGCGATCTTCCGTGACATCCTCGAGCAGTTTCATGGCATCGCTCTGCCTACCATTGTGGTCCGCCGCTCGTTGCTGCTTGAAGTCGGCTGTTTCGATGAGTCCCTCTCTCAGGCGGAAGACCGGGATCTGTGCCTGGCACTTGCGCGGCGAGCCGAGGCCGACTGCAATTCGGAAATACTGGTTGGCGTTCGCAAGCACCGTTGGGAACTTATAACGGCGCGATGCGGCACGATCCGGAACTGGTTTTGAATCAGAGGCTATCCGTCTGGAACAAATGGCGCGACCAAGTTGTCGACGAGAGCAAGGTTCTCAGTCGGTTTCGAGCCGAGGCTGCGTCCGTCGGCCTTGCTTTGCTTGGGAGGCTGCCACCGGATATGGGGCTCCACCGCCGGTTAAACTGCAGCGACATAGGGCTGGCGCGAGAGCTGTTCCCGACCCGTAGGGCCTACCTCGCGGCAATCCTTGCCGCCGTTGGCATCGGCAACAAACACAGTGGCGTTCGTCTTGGCCCGCTCGAAAAACTGAAATGGGCGCTTGCCCGGCGCGTCATACTACCCAGTCCGACTCTTCTTCGACTGGCGCGGCGCCTTGGGAAGTTCAGGGATGGTTCGACGGACGCTTCCGCCGGTAGCGAATAGGCAGTGTCTTGATCATGTGGGGCAAACGCCAAGCCAATGACGTTACGGCGATAGTGCTGACGACAGGAGAGGCGACGACCGCCTCCGCGATCGAGTGCATCCGCCGTCAGCATGAGGCGGTTTTCGATATCGTTGTGGTGGACAACGTTCACCCATTTCACAAGGCCTTCAACCAGGGCGCTTCTTTGGTCACCACGCCGTATTTCGTGCAGGTCGATGCTGATATGCTCCTGGACCCGGACTGCATCGGGACGTTGCGGCGGGCGATGCGCCGCGATGTCGGAATTGCCGTTGGCCAGTTGCGGGACGCGATGATGGGCACTGTTGTTGGCGTCAAGCTTTTCCGCAAATCCTGCCTCGACATTACCAGATTTCCGGTTTCGATCTCGCCAGACACCGACTTCGTCGAAGCGATCGGACATGCCGGGTGGCGCACGGTTTACGTCGGAAGAGAGCACGATCACGGAAAGCGCGGTTCGCGGACCTTTGGGGAGCACGCGCCCGACTATCAGCCGCACTACGTCTTCCGAAAGTTCCTGATGGAGGGGCAACGCTACTATCATCGCTCTGCTTTGGGCGGTCTGCGATGGCAGTTTGGTCAGTTGACCAAAAGTCCTCACCCATACGCCATTCTGGCCCGGACGGCGCTTGCTGCCGGTTTTTTCAATACTGCCCCTGGGGACGCATTGGGGCGAGAAGCTTCCAGCAGCGTCGATGACGTTGTCGCCGCTCTGTTGACTTCACGCCGCCTCTTTGGGGCTGCGGCACCGACGGTCAGTAAGGGAACGCTACGAGAGCGCTTCGTTGCCGAGTGGCAACGTGGTCGCGGCGCAGCCGAGCGATCCGATGCCCACCGTTTCCGCGAAGCGCTGGAAGTGCTCGAGCGCCTTCCGGACGACAACCTCTCACTACCGCTGAAACTCGCGCTGTGCCGCGGCTTTGTCAGCGGCGGCGATCCGCAGCGCGACTTCGATCGCTTGGAGAAGCTGTTGCACCACACCGGACAATTAAGGTCGAGCTCGGCCGCGGAGGAGCCCGAACTCCCGATCGCAGAGGTGTTCGAATATGCTCGTCAGGTCGGCCTTAAGCGCTTTGTGGTGGCACCGTCGGTAGGGACGGAGTTCGGACCTTCGGCGGGTTCGTTTACGGGCACAACCCCCATCGTCAACCGAACAGACGCGACGGGGCGCCCCCGTATGGACGTACCTTTCCGGCTCTTTGGCAGCATCATCTGCACTGACGCCGAAAGGCTGACGGGACTGTTCTGGTGTCTCGATCTCGTCTGCAAAGGCTATTTGCGAGCACACGTGCCGGGGCCATTCGGCGCCTACCGTGTGTCGTTACCCAAGGCGCTTCTAGATGGACTGCTGGATCGAGTTCGGGTCAGAACGCCGGGCAGGCAGGCGTCTCTGACACCGCGATTCCTCCGGCAGATGCTTGCACCACCGGTACGGCCGTATCGGGCGACGCAGGGCCGAGTGCTGATGGTTGCGGAATCGCTCGGCCGTGGTGGATCAGAGCGCCAGCTCCTCGCAGTCGCCGAAGGACTTCAGCGCCGTGGCTACGACGTAAAGGTCCTCAGCTTCGCCGATTTCGACCCTAATCTTCCAAGCTATGAAGCCGAACTGTGTGGCCTCGGGATCGAGGTCGGCCACGGAGTGGAGGAACCCGCACCGCGCCGACAGCGCCTGCTCAATACGCTCAGCAGCATCCGAGCGGAGGACGCAGCCCGCCTGCCGAAGTGGATGCGCGACCGGGTGGCCGCGCTCAGTCGCGCCATAGTCGGCTGGAGTCCCGAGGTCATCCATGCCTGGGGGGACGGGCCGGGAAGCGCGGCGATGCTCGCTGCAAGTGCACTCGGCGCCAAGCAGATCGTCGTACAGCAGGGCAGCATGGCGATCTTCCGTCGGGGCCATCCGGGGAGTGCCCTGATCCGCAACGTCTATGCGGGTATGGCCGGTAAGGCAGGTGTGACGATCATCAACAATAGCCTCGCCGGCGCTATCGACAACGAGACTTGGATCGGGCTTCCGCGGGGCAGCGTTGGGGTTCGATACAATGGCCTGCTGCCCGGTACAGTGCGGTCGGTCAGTGCTGCGGAAACGGCTCAGTTCAAGGTGTCGCTGGGATGGAGCGCCGACACGCCGGTCGTCGGGACGATCACCCGTATTGTCGCGGTCAAGGATCCAGACCTTTGGCTTGCAACAGGCGCGAGAATTCTTGAGCAGCGCCCAGAGGTCCGGCTTCTTTTCGCTGGCTACGGGCCGCTGGAGGAAGCGGCCAAAGCCAACGCCATGCGTCTAGGCATTGGCGATCGCATTCACTTTCTTGGTCCTGTTGAGGATGTTGGGCTAGTATACTCGGCAATAGACGTGGTGTTACTCACGTCTGCCATCGAGGGTATTCCCAATGTCATGATCGAGGCTCAGGCCGCCGGCCGCGCGGTGGTTGCCCCCGATGTCGGTGGAGCCGCCGAGGCACTGGCAGAGGGCGTTACGGGTCTGATCGCCCGTCCGCGGGATGAGCGACACCTTTCGTCCGCGGTCATTCGGCTGCTTGACGACCACGCTTGGCGGGCGCGACTTCGGGAGGACGGTCCTCGCTTTGTCGCCGAGCGGTTCGATCTAGATGCGATGGTCGACAAAACCATCGAGTATTACCGCATCGCCCGCCCCGGGGCTACTTCGGCTTAGTTGCTGCAATCTCGTCGGCAAAGCCGCGCGCCAGATGCAGCGCGCTGAGCGCTGGCAGGCGGTGCGCGGCGAACGGCGAAAGTGCTGCAAGCCGATCGGCAAGAGTGACTTGCGGCGGCCTCATCTGCCGGCCTTCCTTCAGCATCAAATGGGCACGCCCCAGGCCATTGCGATAGGCGCGGTCTATCCAGGCCCGCTCGGACCACTGGCGCTCCCGGACGATATGGTGAACCAGAGGCTGCTGCGCAAACCATGCCGTGGCCCCCGAGCGACCGACGCGCCGCAGAAACTCGGTCTCGCTGCCCATGCGATAGTTGGGGTTGTCGCGATTGGGTCCAATCGCATCGTCGAAGCGAAAGCCGCTGTCAAATACGCTACGGCGCACCGCCATGTTGCCCCCATAGATCTCCCCAGGTTCAGTCGGCCCTTCCGGCAGGTCCCTTTCGCCGAACATCAAGGCGTAGTGACGCCGATCCTTGAGCAACCAGCCGGGGGGCGGCACTTCAAAATAGGGCGCAATCCGACCACCGAGCAGCGCATGCTCGGTCCGTTCATTAAGGTACCGGCTCCAGGCCCTCAGGAAATTCCGGTCCGGCAGAACGTCGTCGTCCACGATGACGATGAGGTCGCCGTCGCAGGCCTCCAACGCCGCATTCAGAGCGGCGTTCTTTCCCGGAGTGGGGTGCGCCACGACACGCAGAGGCAGCCTCGCAGCATGTTCGTCCAGAATATTCCTGGTCGTATCCGTGCTGCCGTTGTCGACCACTACCATTTGCCACGGCATCTCCGGTCGCTCGGCGGCGGCAAAAGCGGTGAGCGTCTGTCCCAGAACGGCTTCGCCGTTGCGTGTCGCTGCAAGGACGGTCAGAGTGTTGGCCATCTTCACCTTTACGCCTTGATGATATGTGGTCCCTTGAGGCCGCGTCGCGCCATCGCGTTGCGGGCGTCGACGACTAGACGGCTGTTGTCGCAAATCAGCTGGTAGTCGATATCGTCGTGGTCCGTCGCTATCAACACCGCGTCGACCTGCTTCAGTAGGTTCGCGACCAGGTCCCGGGACCTGCGACCGCTCAGACGGGGATGCAGGCGGGTTGGCATGATTTCCGGTACAAACGGGTCATGATAGACGACCTCAGCTCCCAGCTCCTCGAGCCGGTCGATCAACACGAGCGACGGGCTTTCTCGGATGTCGTCGACGTTCTTTTTGTAGGCGGCGCCGACAATCAGCACCCTGGCCGAACCAAGGTCGACGCCGCACCAAATGCGCAGCCCCTGCCGGACCTGGCCAACCACATACTCGGGCATCCCGACATTCACCTCGCCGGCCAGTTCGACAAAGCGCGCCTGGGTGCCGGTCTGCTTGGCCCGCCACGCAAGATAGAATGGGTCGATGGGTATGCAATGTCCGCCGAGCCCCGGCCCGGGATAGAATGGCATGTAGCCAAAGGGTTTGGTGGCGGCCGCATCGATGACCTCCCACACATCGATCCCCATCGACGCGTAGATCACCTTCAATTCGTTCACGAGGGCAATATTGACTGCCCGGAAGACGTTCTCGGTGATCTTCACGGCCTCTCCGACGTCCATCGAAGAGACAGGCACCACGGCCTTTACGACGGCGCCATAGAACGCCGAAACCAGGGACAAGGCTGTGCTGCCATCCCCCGACACGATCTTTGGCAGGTCAACGGTGCGGTAGTGTGGGTTGCCTGGGTCTTCGCGCTCCGGCGAGTAGCCGAGGTAGAAATGGGTTCCGCTGAGCAGGCCGGCCTGTTCAAGGATCGGCTTGACGACCTCCTCGGTCGTCCCAGGGTAGGTTGTCGATTCCAGTACAACCAGTTGACCGGGCCGAAGCACCGTGACGATGGCTTCCATCGTCTCGACGACAAACCGCAGATCCGGTTCTCGTCCGGCAAGCGGGGTCGGAACGCAAACAATGATCACGTCGCACTCGGCGAGGTCCTCCATCGCATCGGTGGCCCGCAGCTTGCGGCGATTGACGAGTTCGCCCAAGTGATCCGCCGAAATCGCCCCAATGTAGGATTTGCCTGCGTTGATGCTCTCGACCTTGCCGCGATCGATATCGACGCCGACCACGACAAACCCCGCGTCGCAGATCGCGCAGGCCAGGGGCAGGCCGACATAGCCAAGTCCGACGACACCAACCCGTGCCGAACGATCGGAAATAAGGTCCTCCAAGTCCACCTTGTTCGCCGCCATTCGACCCCTAAGTTCTCAATCGCTTGAGAAGCTTGGCCGCTGTGGCGCGCCAGCCTCGCCTTCCGTCAAGTTCAGGCGGTGCCGCCTCACCCTCTGTGCGGCCCAAGCGAGCACTGGCCACGATCTGGTCTGTAATGTCCAGACGGTTCACGAGACCTGGAGCTAGTTCCCCAACCGGCCGCGCGCCGTCGACCAGCATGCAGATCCCCGTCAGCCGTTCGAGAACCTCCGGCCAGGGCGTCGCGATACCGAAGGGGACTGCGAAAGTGTTTATCCGCTGACCGGTTGCGTTCATCAGCCAGCGTTGCGTCCTCGAGATATCGTCCCACAGCGCATCGGGAGACATTGCGGCGATGTCTGCATGCGACCATCCATGATTTCCTATCTGGACACCGGCTGCCACCAGTTTCGAAAGGGTCGGCATGTCGATCGGGCCGGCCTCCGGGGGTACCGCCGGCGTCTCGAGTTGCCATTCATCGAGAAATGCGAGAACTGCGGCGTGCAGCGCCTGACCCTGCAGCGGCGCAAGTCGCGCGCGCATCTCTTGCCTCAGTTGCTGGAAGCGCGGTGACCGCCATCTCGCTCCGGGTTCGGATTGGCGAGCCCGTTCCACCAGCCTGTCGATGGCGAGGTTAAGGATCGTGAAGAAATACGGGGTCTGGTCAATAATCTGCTGTGGGTTGAGATAGAGGGTGACCTCGTGACCGCGCTCTCGGGCGAGCAGGCACGCCGCTGCGGCCGCCATGGTTGAGTCGTCGACGGTAAGTGCTATGTCGTCCGGTCCGCAGTCGTCGACAGGAACATACTGGCTCGTCAGAGCGCCAAGGAAATCGGAAAACGCCTGGCGCGGAACGTAGAGCCGGTCCATCCGGCTATCGGCTTTCCAGTCAGCCAGTACCCCGTGAAACACATGAACTGGCAACTGTGTCGAACCCCTCTTGTAGTTCACGCTAGAGCACCCAAAAAGACATGAAAACCGAAAGCACGCGGAAAGGGCAACTGCGAGCGGCCGAAATGGGCGGAAGTTTCCTCAACGCTGCAGAACCGGATGGCGGCGATTCCGTCTTCGATCCCAAGGATGTTGAGGTGTCGGCCAACCCAATGGCGACAAGCTGGCATGTCCGTAAAGCGCCTCATAGGATGGAACGCGGTGATGGATGAACTGCTCGCGGCCAGCTTGCACCAGACCACCGCAAAGTCTGCCAAACCCTTCGAGTTGTCACTTTACGGCGACCCATGGACGGAGACGGTAGCGCTTTCGCATCGGTCATCATACTGACCAGACAAGAATCTGATGGAGCACACTCGGCGGACTCTATGGAATGCAGTAGGTAGGTGCGATAACGCTTCTCAAGCCGACTGTCGAAGAAGCTTTGTCCGCCCTACCATTCCGCCATTGTCGAATGATCCTTGTGACATGTCCGCGACTTGGCCACCGTTCCGCAACCGCGACGTGAGAAGCCGTGATTAACGAGATCCACAGGCCCTTTGCCCCCGAGCGGGCCGAGGGCGGTCCCCGATGAAAGTTCTTGTTACCGGCAACGCGGGATTCATCGGATTTCACACTGCGAGGCGGCTGCTTGAGCGAGGCGATGACGTTGTCGGGTTCGACAGCGTCAACGACTACTATGACCCAAGACTGAAAGAGGCGCGTCTCGCGATTCTGCAGAAAACCGCAGATCAGGCGGGCTCTGCGTACACGTTCATTCGGGCCAACCTCGCCGACCAGGACGCCTTGGCGGCATGCTTTGCTGGCCACCGGTTTGACCGAGTCATTCACTTGGCAGCGCAGGCTGGTGTGCGATACTCGATCGAGAATCCGCGCGCCTATGTCGAGTCCAACATCGTCGGCTTCACGAATGTACTCGAGGCCTGCCGAAACGCACAGGTCGCACACCTGACCTATGCGAGCACCTCAAGTGTCTACGGCGCCAACACCGCGATGCCGTTCCGCGAGGATCAGCCGGCCGATCATCCCCTGCAGTTCTATGCTGCCACCAAGCGGGCAAATGAGCTGATGGCGCACTCGTACAGCCACCTGTTCGGCCTACCCACGACGGCCCTGAGGTTCTTCACCGTTTACGGGCCATGGGGCAGACCCGACATGGCACTGTTTCTCTTCGCCCGCGCCATGCTCGCTGGCGAACCGATCAAATTGTTCAACGGAGGAAACCACGTCCGCGACTTCACATACGTTGACGACATCGTCGAGGGTGTTGTCCGCGTCAGCGACCAGCCTGCGAAGCCCGACCCGCAGTGGAGTGGCAACGATCCCAAACCGGCGACCAGCCTTGCCCCATGGCGGATCTACAATATCGGAAATGCCGACCCGGTCAGCTTGCTCGACTATGTGGCTGCCCTCGAAGACGCGCTTGGCGTGAGGGCCAAGCGCGAGCTGCTGCCAATGCAGCCTGGAGACCTCGCTGCCACCTTTGCCAGTAGCGCCGCGCTAGAATCTGCTACCGGTTACCACCCGCGGACAACCGTCCGGGACGGGATACAGCGGTTCGCAGAGTGGTACCTTGCCTATCAGAATGCCCAGTAACCGGGGTAGAGCCCCACGAACGGAAGGACTGCCGAGCGTTGGCTGATGCTATCTCGCGGAGAGGCGTGTTGCCGTTGGGCAAATCATCAGTCAGCCGCCCCGCATCGGCAAGATGTCGACGATAGGCGACCGGGAATGGTCGGCCTCTTCGCGATCCAGCCAACCAACTCAGCGCTTCGCCGACGGTCTCCGGTTCAGACAGCGTCCAGCGAAGACGACGTGCTGCGAAGGGGCCATGCTGAGGGGTTGGCGTGCGCCTCCGGCGCGGCTACACCCTAGTGACAAGTGCGTGGCAGGTCAGTTTCCGCCTCGCAAGAAGGCGATTTCCTTTGTTCAGGTAGGTCAATGATGCCCGGTGCCATAGTTCCTGTAGTCTTGGCTGGTGGGCAAGGGACTCGCCTTTGGCCGATGTCGCGTTCGGCCCGGCCCAAGCAGTTTCTGCCGCTACTAGAAGAACGATCTCTCTTTCAGCAGACGCTGTTGAGAGTTGCAGACCGCACAAGATATGCTCCGCCGGTGGTCATTACGAACACGGACTATCGGTTCCTGGTTGCCGAACAGGCCCAGGAGGTCGGCATCGAGACAATGGCCGTTCTGCTAGAGCCTGTCGTCCGAAACACAGCTGCCGCTATTGCTGCAGCCGCGGTATTTGTAGCCGAGCATATCGGTGGGGACGCACTGATTCACGTGTTGGCCTCGGACCATGCAGTCAGCGTCGATGACAACTATCGCTGGAGCGTCGAGGCCGCCGCCGCTGCCGCCAAAGCCGGGCAGCTGGTGACATTTGGCATAACCCCCACTACGCCTGAGACAGGCTACGGCTATATCGAAGCCGGCGAGCAACGGGGTGACGGGGTGCGCGCGGTCGCCCGGTTTGTGGAAAAGCCAGAACGCCGCCGGGCCGAAGAAATGCTGTCGACCGGTGGCTATTTCTGGAACTCGGGAACCTTCATGTTCAGTGTCGAGAGTTTCTTGGCTGAAGCCGAGGTGCTGGCACCCGCGGTCCTAGCGGCCGCCCGTGAAGCTGTTCGGCAGGCGAAAGTCGATTTTGATTTCGTCCGGTTGGGGGAAGAGGCCTTCGCCACGGCGCCGAACATCTCGGTCGACTATGCCATCCTCGAGCACTCAACGAAGGTCGCGGTCGTTCCGGTGACCTATGCGTGGTCCGATCTTGGGGCCTGGGATGCGGTCTGGAAGGCCTCGCCCAAGGACGCGGACGGAAATGTTGTCCGGGGCGCGGCAACCCTTGTCGATACTCGAAACAGTCTCGTCGTCACCGAGAAGGCGCATGTTGCCATTGTTGGACTGGACGATGTGACGGTTATCGCTTCCGAGGATGCGATCTATGTGGGCAAGCTATCGGAGGCGCAGCAGGTTGGGCCGATCGTGAAAGCCCTGAGGGCGGTTCCGCAAACAAGCGGGCTGACGGAAATCCACCGAACCGCCTATCGACCATGGGGAGGATACTCATCGATCCTCAGCGGTGACCGGTTCCAGGTCAAGCGCCTGTTCGTCAAGCCGGGAAAGAAGCTCAGCCTGCAAAAGCATCATCACCGCGCAGAGCACTGGGTGGTCGTCACTGGCACCGCCGAGGTGACGATCGACGGGGCGGTGACGATGTTGACTGAGAACCAATCGGTCTACCTGCCATTGGGGTGCGTGCACCGACTGGCAAATCCGGGCAAAATTGTGCTCGAACTCATCGAGGTGCAGACCGGATCCTATCTCGGTGAAGACGATATCGTTCGCATCGAGGACGAATTTGGGCGCGCCTGACCAGCAGATGCCCCACTATGGATCAGGAGAGGCCCTTCTGCACAACTGGGCGAATGAAGCCTGATCAGTAGGATCCAGAGAGGCCCCGGTGCGTCACAAGGTTGCGTTGATTACCGGCATTACCGGGCAGGATGGAGCCTATCTGGCCCGTCTCCTGCTCGAAAAGGGCTATGTGGTCCATGGGATCAAGCGGCGCTCGTCGTCGTTCAATACAGGTCGTATTGAGGACATTTACGAGGATCCCCACGTCCCCAATCCGCAACTCGTCCTTCACTATGGCGACCTAACGGACGCGACCAATCTGATCCGCATCGTGCAGGAAACGCGGCCCGATGAGGTCTACAACCTGGCGGCGCAGAGCCACGTAGCGGTGAGCTTCGAGACGCCCGAGTACACTGCGAACGCCGATGCCATTGGCACGCTGCGCCTGCTCGAGGCGATCCGCATCCTGGGGCTCGAAGGCAAGACCCGGTTCTACCAGGCTTCTACCTCGGAGCTCTATGGCAAAGTCCAGGAAGTGCCGCAGAGTGAGACGACGCCATTCTACCCGCGGTCGCCGTACGCCGTCGCCAAGCTCTATGCCTACTGGATCGTGGTCAACTATCGCGAGGCGTATGGGATGCACGCGAGCAATGGCATCCTGTTCAACCATGAAAGCCCCTTGCGCGGGGAGACCTTTGTCACGCGCAAGATCACCCGGGCTGCGGCCGCGATCCGGCTCGGCAAGCAGGACAAGCTATATCTTGGCAACTTGGACGCGCAGCGCGACTGGGGGCAC
>CAIMLX010000123.1 GCA_903842455.1 uncultured Hyphomicrobiales bacterium
CACTTCATCGACATTGCGGTACATAATCCGATCGGCCCGGTTTCCACCGCGGCCTGCCTGCATCTCAACATGGCGACCCCGAACATGCTGGTGCAGGAGCTTCCGCGGCGACCGGGAGAGAGCCTCTCCGACATCATCGTCAGCGGTCACCGCTGGGAGGATGGCTGGCTGATCCCCTCGGATGCGCCTGGACTCGGCCTTGAGGTCGATTGGGAGGGGCTGAAGCGCTATCCGTTCGAGCACGAGGCCCTGCCGCTGTTTCACAGGGTCGATGGCTCGCTGACCAACTGGTAGAGTTGAATGGCGCTTCGCGTCGATTGTGTTGATCTGGTCGTCGATTTCCCCGCATTCAGGCGCCTTCGGTGTACCTAGACTCGATCGACTGCGGTGCATCGGCGCCGGTCGCCAGAATGCCGGAGGCGAAGGGCGAAGCAACGACGATGCCGACGCCTCGCTCCTCGCTGAGCGGAAACTCATGCTCGAGCGGCGCCTGGTCAAGCAGGGTGTAGGGCATGGCGACGAGGACGTCGTCGACTGATCACCTGCGTCACACAAGCCTGGGTCACAGACGGCCCTCGCGCATGGCGATACGGTGCATTTCCGCCTGGCGGCGCAGCGCTGTCTGCTTGTCGGGCCCCATCTTGTCCCAGTTGGCGTAGACATACGGCATGCGGGCATTGCGGCTGAACCGCTGCCGTTGCCGGGCGAGGAAATCCCAGTAGAGGGCATTGAACGGGCAGGCCCGTTCTCCGACCGATACCGACGGATCATAGACGCACCCGTCGCAGAAATTGCTCATCCGCTTGATGTAGTTGCCACTGGCCGCATAGGGCTTGGACGCCATCAGGCCGCCGTCGGCGTGGAGCGCCATGCCGATCGTGTTCGGCGCTTCCACCCACTCATAGGCATCGGCGTAGACGGCGAGATACCACTCGTGCACCGCCTTTGGATCGATCCCTGCAAGCAGCGCAAAATTGCCTGTGATCATCAGGCGCTGAATATGGTGCGAATAGGCATGATCGAAGGTATGGGCGAAAGCTTCCCGCATGCAGGACATGTGCGTTTCGCCACTCCAGTAGAACCATGGCAGCGGCTCCTTGGCATCGAGCGCGTTGTTGTCGAGGTAGCCCGGCATGAACCTCCAGTAGATGCCGCGCACGTATTCGCGCCAGCCAAGGATCTGCCGGATGAAGCCCTCCACGGCGTTAAGCGGCGCCCGGCCGTCGCGATAGGCGGCTTCGGCCCTTTGGCAGACCTCCAGCGGATAGAGCAGCCCGGCATTGATATAGGGGGCCAGCAACGAGTGGCGCAGGTAGGGTTCGCCAGCGACCATCGCGTCCTGGTAGTCGCCGAAGCTGGGCAGGATATCGGCGATGAAGTGCTCGAGTTCACGCAGGGCCTGTTGCCGCGTCACCGCGAAGTGAAACTGCTCCAGCCGGCCATAGTTTTCCGCAAAGCGCCGCCCGACCAGGTCGAGCACCTCCAGCGTGATGGCATCCTTGCGAAAACTGATGCGCCTCGGCGAGTCGAGCCCGGCCTTCGGCGGCTTTCGGTTCTCCGCGTCGTAGTTCCATCGTCCGCCCGTCGGCGTCCCGTCCGGCTCCATCAGGACACCGTGACGCCGCCGCATCTCGCGATAGAAGTACTCCATCCGCAACTCGCGCTTCCCGTCGGCCCACAGGGCGAACTCCGCGTGGGAACAGAGGAATCGCGTGTCCGGCAGGATGTCGAGCGGCACCGCAAGCGCCAGCCGGAGACCGTCCAGCATCTCGCTCAGGCGCCACTCGCCCGGCTCGGTGATGGCGACGCGGCTGGGGCGCAACGCCTCGGTCGCGCGCAGGATTTCACCATCGAGGCTCTGGCTGTTGCCGTCGTCCTGCAGCGCTACATAGCGCACCACATGGCCGACGCTCCGCAGCGCCTCGGCAAAGTGGCGCATCGCGGAAAACAGGAAGGCGATCTTCTTGACGTGGTGGGGGACGACGGTGGCTTCCGAAACCAGCTCGGCCAGCAGGAAGACATCCCTGCCCTTCTCGGCGCCCGCGACGATGTCCAGCCGCGCCGACAACTGGTCGGCGAGGATCACGCGCAACACAGTCATCTTGCCGCCTCCCGGTCTCTGTCCAACGTCGGCGCGACGGCCCCGACCAACACGCTGGCTAGCCGATCAAAGCCGGCCCGGTCAACGACACGCCCATGCCTCCGTGGTCGAGGCGGATAGGTGCCCCCCTTGCCCAACGCGTCAGCGTCGTGGAATCTTCGCCTTGAGGGACGGAGAAGCGCGGTGTTGAAGCGGCTTGCAGGCCTGGGATGGATCGGCTGGCTCATCTGCGCCATGGGTGCGGTGCTGCTCGCCGTGCTCGCCAACGTCTACATTCTTCTGGCCCGACCCTGTGGGGCGACGGTTGGTATTCCGATCGACCAGACCGGCCCGGTCGGCAACCTCATAGGCCTCATCGTACCCTATGTGTGGCTCTTTCTCTTTGCGGGGATGGGAACGACGTTCTGGCTGCTGGCCAAAGCGGACCAGCACATGAGCGGCCGGGCCTGGCTTGTGGTGGCCCTGGTGCTGACTTGCGTCGGCTACCCGGTTTATACTGGCAGTCTTAACCAGCCGATCGTCGCGCTCATCGGCAATGGGGTGGTGGTGCTGATTGCTGCCGTGGCCGTCTGGTCCATCTGGCCGGTCTCGCGGCTGGGAGCAGCTCTGCTGGTGCCCGTCATCGCGTGGGTATCACTGGCGTCTGTCGCGCTGATCGCGCTCATCACAGGACAGCGGTTTTAGGTCAAACGGGCGACGGACGACCATGCCAACCTAGCGCAGCGCCCGCAGGGCATTGAGGATGACGGCGACGTCGATGACCTCCTGGATCAGCGCACCCTCGACCGGCGAGAGGTAGCCGAAGGCGGCGGCGATCATGGCGATGACCGACAGCCCGAGTCCGGCAACCACGCTTTGCAGCGCGATGCCCCGCGTCCGTTTGGCGATGACGATGGCCTTGGCAAGCGGCCCGAGCTCGTCGACGAGGAGCACGACGCCGGCGGCCTCTGATGACGCGGCGGTGCCACGCGCGCCCATGGCAACGCCGACATCGGCGGCCGCGAGCGCCGGCGCATCATTGACGCCATCGCCGACCATCATCACCGGACCGGTTGCCGCCTCGCGGCGGATGATGGCGACCTTGCCCTCGGGATCGAGCCCCCCGACTGCGGCATCGACGCCGAGGCGCTTGCCCACCGACTGCGCGATCGGATCGCGGTCGCCGGAGGCAAGGACCATGCGGCGGACCCCGGCAGACCGGAGAGCGTCGAGCAGTTGCCCCGCGTCGTCGCGAACCCGGTCCTCCAGCACGATCAAGCCGGCTAGAACGCCCTCCGACGAGACGGCTACCGTCATGACGTCGGGCGGGAGGCCGTCGCGCAGGGCACTCGGAGGCAGGGTGGTCAACTGCCCGGCGACATACTTGTCGGCGCCAACGGCGATCTTCCGGCCATCGACAAGGCCCGTCAGCCCCTCGCCTGCCTTCTCGTCGACAGCGCGGGGCGCCGACAGCAGCAGCCCCCGCCGGGCTGCTTCGCCGATCAACGCGGCGGCGACGACATGACCCGACGCCTGGTCGAGGCTTGCCGCGAGGCGCAGCACCTCGTCTTCCGTGAACCCCTCGGTCGCGCGGATCGCCGAAACTGTCGCCTGCCCGTGGGTCAGCGTTCCGGTCTTGTCGAGGACCGCTATCTCGATCCGGGCCAGTGTCTCGAGGATGCCGCCGCCCTTGACCAGCACACCAACGCGGGCGACCCGCGAGATGCCGGAGATGATGGCAACGGGTACGGCCAGGATGAGCGGACAGGGCGTCGCGACGACGAGCACGCTGAGGGCGCGGATCGGATCGCCGGTGAGCGCCCAGGCAGCGCCGGCGACGGCGACGGTGAAGGCGAGGAACCAGATGGCGTAGCGGTCGGCAAGCCGCACCATCGGCGCCTTGCTGGCCTGTGCCGCTTCGACCAGCCGCACGATGGCGGCGTAGGTGCTTTGGGCCGCCGGACGGGTGGCGACCAGCTCGAACGGCGAGCCGACCGACGTGGCGCCGCTGAGCCCCTCGCCACCCGGCGCGACCTGCTGGGGCATGGACTCGCCGGTCAGCGCCGAGAGGTCGAGCAAGGCGGCGGATACCGCCACCCGGCCGTCCACCGGCAACGTCTCCCCCTGGCGGATCAGCAGGCGGTCGCCGGCAACGATCGTGCTGATCGGCACCTCATCCAGCTCGTCGCCGCGATAGCGCATCGCCGAATGGGCGACCCGGCCCAGCAGCGCGGTCATCTCGCGACGCGCCCGGCCCTGGGCGAAGATCTCCAGCAACTGGCCGCCCGCATACATCAGGGCCACGACGTTGCCCGCCAGCGTCTCGCCGAACAGCAACGCGGCGCTCATCGACAGCGCGGCCACGACGTCGAGGCCGACATCGCCGCGGCGCAGCGACTGCGCGATCTCGACGAGGAGGGCGAGGAGCACCGGCAGCGTCGCGAGGGCGAAGGCCACGCTCGACCAGTCCGGCCGGCCCAGCAGCCAGAACCCGGCCCCCGCCGCGAGGCCGAGAGTGGCGACAGCAACAAGGGCGTAGTGCCGGAAGGCAGCCACCCAGAGGCTCGGTACAGTCTCAGGCATCAAGTCGCTCCATGGCTGCTGCCAATCTAGCCCATGCCTCCGGCCGACGCTTGATGAGCATCAATCCATGACATGCAGGGATGACTGCGGGCCAAACGAGCCAGTCGTCCGCACAGCGGGCGTTGCGAGCGCGAAACCCCCCGGCCGGTTTCTGCGTAGCTTGGGCGACGTCGCGAGACACTGGGGCAAGAACCGATGACAACGCTGATCTATGGGGCGACTGGTGGAGTCGGCTCTGCGCTGGCGCGAAGCCTGGTGGCGGATGGAAACGCCGTCCACCTCGTCGGACGCAGCGCCGAGCGGCTGCAGGCACTCGGCGACGAGTTGAACTGCGGCGTGACCGTGGGGGACGTGCTTGATGCCACGCTGTTTCCGCGAGCCGTTGCCGAGGCCGGGGCGACGTTGCACGGACTGGTCTATGCGGTTGGGTCGATCGCGCTCAAACCGCTGGGCCGGACCAGCGACGACGATCTGCTGCACGATTTCCGCCTCAACGCCATGGGCGCTGCTCAGGCCATCCGGGCCGCCCTGCCCGCCCTGAAGGCCGCCGAGCACTCGTCCATCCTGCTGTTCTCGTCGGTGGCGGCCGGGCTTGGCTTTGCGTCGCACACATCGATCGCGATGGCCAAGGGGGCGGTCGAGGCGTTGACCCGTTCAGCGGCGGCAGAACTTGCCCCGAAGGTCCGCGTGAACTGCATTGCGCCCTCGCTGACGCGCACACCGCTTGCCGCGCACCTGATCGCCACCGAGCAGATAGCGACCTCGCTGGCCCAGATGCACCCGCTGCAGCGCCTCGGTGAAGTCGACGACATGGTGTCGCTGGCGAAATTCCTGCTCTCGGGTAACGCTGGCTGGATCACGGGCCAGGTCATCGCCGTCGATGGCGGACGCTCGACGCTGGCTGGCAGAAGATAAGCCCACGCTAGTAGCCCCACCGGCGTCGGCACGCTCGCCGCGGTGTTCGCGCGCCCGTCAGTGCATCACCTGTCGACGATCGGAGCCAGCCGCAGGGCTTCAAGGTCAGGCGATCCGGTACAGAAGCAGCAGATTCTCAGTTGCTCGATCATGACGGTGAAATGCGCGATCACCGCTTCGGGCGACTGGATGGCTGCGGCCAGCGCGCCTGCCGCCTGGCCGACGACGTTCGCCCCCAGCCGGATCGCCTTCGCACAGTCGATACCATCTCGAATGCCGCCCGAACCGATGACAAAAGCGGACGGACAGGCGGCGCGCACGTCCACCAGCGCCTCGGCGGTCGGCCGGCCCCAGTCGGTAAACGCCCTGGCTATCGCCGCTCGAGACGGATCGGTGATGCGGCCGGCCTCGACGGCTGCCCAGCTGGTGCCGCCCGCGCCGGCCACATCGATTGCCGATACACCTTCGCCGAGCAGGCGTTGCGCCAGCTCGCCCGATATTCCCGCGCCGACTTCCTTCACCACGAGGGGCACGTCCAGCTGACGGGCTATCGCACCGATTTTGCCGAGCAGGCCGCGCCAGTCGCGATCGCCTTCGGGTTGCACGGCCTCCTGCAGCGGATTGATGTGAATGATCAGCGCGTCCGCCTCGATCATCTCCACGGCACGCCGGGCTTCATCGATTCCAAAACCCTTGTTCAGCTGCGCTGCACCGAAATTCCCCAATAGCGGGACATTAGGCGCCAGCCGCCGCAGTTCCTTGCCCAACCCCCCCGCATCCGGTCCCTCGATCGCCACCCGTTGGGACCCGACCGCGAGCGCGATGCCCAGCTCGGCGCTGGCAATAGCCAGATTCCGGTTTATATCTGCCGCCCGCGCCGGGCCGCCGGTCATCGAACTGATCAGCAGCGGCGCGCGAAGCTTTTTGCCAAAGAACGTCGCGGAAAGATCGATCGCGTCGAGGTCGAGTTCCGGCAGGGCCGCGTGCACGAACGCTATCCGTTCAAAGCCCGTGGTGATGGATCGGCTGCCACCCTTGCCCTCGAGAATGACATCGAGGTGCTGGTTCTTTCGGTCGGTGAGCAACAGCGGACACCCTTCACATCTGCAAATGCGATCACAATGGCCGCTTGAAGCGAGTTTGGATAGACAGCCGGGCCAACCTTTGATCAACTCAGGCTTATGGGTGCCCAGGGGCTGACATCGCCCGATCTGAATAGCGACGATGCGCTGAATGCGCTTCGCGCCGCGATAGGTGCTAACCTCTCGGCCGCGGTGGATTTGCCACCGCCGGTTCCGATGTCGCTGCGCAGCGCGGTCAGCTACGCGCTGCTCGGCCCGAGCAAGCGGGTAAGGCCGGTCATCGTCCATCTGATCGCCGTGGGCCTGTCGAAGATCGATCCCGTGGCGATCCAGGTCGGCGCGGCAGTCGAGATGGTGCATACGGCATCGCTGATCCTCGACGACCTGCCCTGCATGGACGATGCGGCGACACGCCGGCAGCGCCCGACCACGCATCGGGTCTATGGCGAGGCGACGGCCATCCTGGCCTCCATCGCCCTGCTCAACCGGGCATTTGGTGTCCTCGCCGCCCTCGATATCCCCGACCCGAGCATCCGGCTGCGGCTGATCGAGATTCTTGAGAACTCTGTCGGGTGGCACGGGCTGGTCGCGGGCCAGGAACTGGACATCCTTGGCAATGTCGACGGGGACCGGGCTTCGGCGGAGCACCTCAACTGGCTCAAGACCGGAGTACTGTTCTGCGCCGCAGCCGAAATGGGCGGCATCCTGCGCGGACTTGAAGCAGACAAGCTCGCCCATGTGCGGGACTTTGCCCGCGAACTCGGACTGGCCTTCCAGATGGCGGACGACATCATCGACCGCACCGCGACGCAGCAGGATGCCGGCAAGGACGTCGGCAAGGACGCGGGCAAGAGCAACGTCGTCAACCTGCTGGGTCTCGAGGCCTCCAAGCAGGCCTGCGCGGAACACCTGGGGCGCGCCGACAACAGCCTCGTGCTGAGCGGTATCGATCCCGCGCCGGTCCGGGCGCTGATCAACCGGCATTTCAACCCGAGCATCACCGCTTGACCCCTGAGCCGACCGTGCCAGATGCCTTGCGCGCCGAGGACGGCCTTCCCGTGCTCGATATTTCACAGCTTACGGTGAACTATGGTCGCCGCCAGGTGCTGAACCGGCTGGACCTGAAGATCGACGCAGGCGCGATCTACGGTCTGTTGGGGCCGAACGGCGCCGGCAAGACGACGCTGATCCGCACCATCTGCGGCCGCATCATGCCGGCATCGGGCTCCGTCACGATCGAAGGGCAGTCGAACCACAAGAAATCAACGCTGCGCCGGATAGGCCTCGTGCCGCAGGAGATCGGGCTCTATTCGCACCTGACGGTGCGGGAGAACCTGCAGGCGTTCGGCCGGCTCTCCGGGCTGTCGGCGGCCCAGACGCGCGACGCCGTGAAGTGGGCAGAAGACGTAACGCGCCTTTCCGAGCGCCACGGCGAACGTCTCGACGTGCTGTCGGGTGGCTGGAAGCGGCGGGTCAACATCGCAGCCGCCATTCTGCATCGCCCTGCCCTGCTGATCCTCGATGAGCCGACCGTCGGTGTCGACGTCGATGCGCGCAACGAGCTGCACGAGGTCATTCGCGATCTGACGCATTCGGGCATGGCGGTGCTGATCGCCACCCACGACCTCGATCAGGCCGAGACGATCTGCTCGAGCGTCGGCTTTCTCCGCAACGGAACCATCGGTCCGGCAGGTCCGCCCCAATCGTTGATCGACGCCGAGTTCGGCGGCCGGACGGTGGTGATCATCGAGTTGCGCCAGCCACTGAACCCGTCGCAGCGGAGTACGCTGCTCAAGGCGGGGTTTGTGCCCAGCAACGGCGAAATGACCTGGTCGGTATTCGTCGAGGTGGGCAGCACGGTCTCATCGGCACTGACGGCGCAACTTGACCGCCTCGGCGTCTCGGCTCGCGAGATCCGGCACCGCAAGCCGGGGCTCGACACGCTGTTCCTGCAACTGACCCGCAAACATTCGCCCGAGCTGACGCCGTGATCCTCGCCATGCTCAAGGTGATGGCGCTGAGCCTCATCCGCGACCGCGGCGCCCTGGCGATGGCGTTCCTGCTGCCGCCGACCATCTTCGTGATCTTCGCGGCGATCTTTTCAGGCACCAGCGGCGATGAGCTGAGGCTCAAGCTCGCCTATGGCAGCGAAGTCACCACCGAAACCGCGACCCGGTTCGAAACCGCCCTTCGCGACGAGCCGTCGTTGCGCATGCTGCCTGAAACGCTGTCATCGGAAGCCGCCGTGCGGGACGCCGTGGCGCAAGGCGAAGCGGATGTGGGGCTGGTCCTGCGTGGCGATCTCGCGCTGGCGGGCGATGCCTCTCCGGTGCTGGTGATCGTCGACCCGGGCAAGCTCATGGGCGGTGCCATCGTCTCGGGTCAGGTGCAGCGTGTCCTCTCGGGCAGTCTCGCCGATATCGGGGTGGCGCGGATGGCCCCATCCATCGAGTCACTGGTTGGCGGCTTCACCCCGCAACAGTCGGCGCAACTGGCTGCCGCCATCGCGCAGATGGCAGACGAGCCATCGGCGGAGGCTGAGTCCGGCGGACTGGTAGCATTCGAAACGCTGCAGGGCCGCAGCGGATCGGGGGCGACCGTCACCTACTATGCCGGGGCCGTGGCCATCCTGTTCCTGCTGTTCTCGGCCATGCAGGGCGCGGCGACGCTGATCGAGGAGCGCAACTCAGGCATCGTCGACCGGCTTGCCGTCGGGCCGGCCGGCACCGACGTGGTGGTGATCGGCAAGTTCCTGTTCCTGACCCTGCAGGGCACCCTGCAGGTGGGCCTCATCTTCCTCGTCGCCGCACTGGCCTATCAGGTCGACGTGGTGGAGGTCCTCCCGGTCTGGCTGCTCATCACCGTGCTGTCGGCGGCCGCATCGGCTGGGCTCGGGCTCGCCGTGGCATCAGCCTGCCGGACCAAGCAGCAGGCCCAGACGGTGTCGACTTTCGTTGTCCTGGTCTTCTCGGCGATCGGCGGGTCGATGGTGCCCCGCTTCATGATGCCGCCTTGGTTGCAGGATATCGGCTGGTATACTCCCAACGCGTGGGCCATCGAGGCCTATCATGGAGTACTGTGGCGTAACGAAACGCTGGCAGACCTGAGTGCCTCCTTCCTGCCGCTTGCGGGTCTCGGCCTCGTCGGCGTCATGGTGGCGATACTGGTGTCCCGCTGGCGCCTGCGCCTCTAGAGGAGTCCGAAAATGGCAGTGGCAAATCCCCGGGCAGCGGTCAACCTGAGCCGAAGGGACGTCGCCGTGGGGCTGGGCCTCGCGGGTCTGATCCTCTCGGCGTGGCTGACCGTCCATATCGTGGCGATCTTCTTTATCGACTGGAGCCAGCCGGGCCTTTGGCTGCTGGCGCCGGTGGTGGTCGTGCTCCAGACCTGGCTTTCGGTCGGCTTGTTCATCGTGGCGCATGACAGCATGCATGGCGCGCTGGTCCCGTCCAATGCCGGCCTCAACGCCCTGATCGGCCGGATCTGTGTCGGCCTCTATGCCGGCTTTTCCTACGACCAGCTCTACAAGGCCCACCACGAGCATCATCGCTACGCCGGCACCGAGCGCGATCCGGACTTCGATGCCAACCATCCCGACCAGTTCTGGCCGTGGTATATCAAGTTCTTCCGCACCTATTTCGGCGTACGGGAACTGGGCGTGCTGACCGCCGTGGTGGTGGTCTATCTGTTCATCCTGGGGCCGCGCTTCCCCTACATCCTGCTGTTCTGGGCCCTGCCTGCGATTCTCTCGTCGCTGCAGCTGTTCTACTTCGGCACCTACCTGCCGCACCGGCAGGACGAGACCCCGTTTACAGACCAGCACCGGTCACGCAGCAACGACCTGCCTTGGCTGTTGTCGCTGATCACCTGCTTCCACTTCGGCTATCACCATGAGCATCACGAGCGTCCCTGGGTCCCGTGGTGGAAACTGCCGGAGTTCAGGGATAGCCTGCGAGCATGACGACCGACTATCGGCAGAGGATTAGCTGAATGGACGTTCTGGCCTTTGTCGTGCCGGTTGTCATCGTGATCGGGACCGTGGCCTTCATGGAGGTCTTCGCCTGGTGGGTGCACAAGTACATCATGCATGGCGAAATGGGGTGGGGCTGGCACAAGTCGCACCACGAGCCGCATGATCCCGGCTTCGAGAAGAACGATCTCTACACCGTCATTTTCGGGGTATTCGCGATCGGCCTGTTCTTTGTCGGCAGCTTCGTGTGGCCGCCGCTGTGGTGGGTGGCCGTCGGGATCACGGTCTACGGGGTGCTGTATTTTGTCGCCCATGACGGGCTGGTGCACCAGCGCTGGCCGTTCAAGTATATCCCCCGCAAGGGCTACCTGAAGCGGCTCTACCAGGCGCACCGGCTGCATCACGCGGTCGACGGCAAGGACGGCTGCGTCAGCTTCGGTTTCATCTATGCCCCGCCGGTCGATGAACTGGTGAAGGAACTGGACAAGAGCAAGCGGCCGCACGACAGGGCCAGCCGGGGAGACGACGGCGGCATGACCGCCGGCCGGTAAGCCTCAGACCGGCCTCTGGTAGAGGCCGATCCGCGGCGCCGACCTGGGCGCGACCCGGGACGCCGCCACGTCACCGAGACCGGCAAGCAGCATTGCGAACTTTTCCGCCTTGCTGGTCGACACGCGCTCTTCCCAGGCCAAAGGCCCACCCCGCCTGAGCTTTTCGCCGATCGCCCGGTAGACGCGCCGCGCCGCGCCGATGGCCCAGGCCGACCGCGGCGGCAGCACCGACATGCCCGCCAGCGCCGAGGTGTAGTAGGGCTCCGCGATATCGAGGAGCCGCAGCGCGGCCGCGTGGAGAAGCGGCCATTGCGCGGCATCGTCCGCGTCGACCGCGTCGATGCCCTGCTCGCGCAGCAGTTCGGCCGGCAGGTAGACGCGGCCGCTGCGGGCATCGTCGAGGACATCGCGGGCAATGGTGGTGAGCTGGAAGGCGTTGCCGAGGTCCGAGGCGCGGTCGAGCACTTCCGGCTCGCGCGCGCCCATGATCATGGCCATCATGACGCCAACCACTCCGGCGACATGGTAGCCGTAGTCCAGCGTATCCTCGACGGTCTCGTAGGTCCGCGCTTCCACATCCATCTGAAAGCCGCGCAGCAGCTGTTGTGGATGCAGGGCAGGGATGGCCCGCCGCCGGGCCACCCGGCTCAGCGCGACAAAGATCGGATCGGCTGATCGACCGTTCTGCAAGGCCTCTTCCGTCTGCCGGCGCAGCCCGTCCAGCCGCTCCAGCTGGCCGTCGCGGAAATCGGCCTGCTGGTCGTGGCCGAGGGTCTGGCCGTCGATCACATCGTCGCAATGGCGGCACCAGGCATAGAGCATGACGCAATCGTCCCGCGTCTCGCGATCGAACAGCCGCGCCGCGGCGGCAAAGCTCTTCGAGCCCTGCTTGATCGACTGCTCCGACAGGGCGACGACGCTGTCCGTCATTGCCGCGCATCCTCGATCATCAGCCCGGCGGTGGCCTTGGCCGAACCGACGACGCCGGGAATACCCGCACCGGGATGGGTCCCCGCACCCACGATATAGAGGTTGGGAATGACGTCATCGCGGTTGTGCGGCCTGAACCACGCGCTTTGCGTCAGGATCGGCTCGATCGAGAAAGCCGATCCGAGGTGTGAGTTGAGATCATCGCGGAACTCGAACGGCGTGATGTGGTGGACGCTGACGAGGTCCTCGAGCAGCCCCGGGATGTAGCGGTCGTTGAGGTATTTCAGGATGCGGTCGCGGTACTTCGGCCCTTCCACCGCCCAGTCGATATCGGCGGTCCCGAGGTGCGGCACCGGCGACAGCACGTAGTGCGCGCTTTGTCCGGGCGGAGCGAGGCTGTCGTCGGTGACCGACGGCGTGTGGAGGTACAGCGAGAAATCGTCCGCCAGCCCGTCGGCCTTGAAGATGTCGCGGATGAGTTCGCGATAGCGCGGCCCGAACAGCACCATGTGGTGCCGCAACTCCGGATGCTGCCGCTTGAGGCCGAAATAGATGACAAAGAGCGACATCGAAAAGCGCCGCTTTTCCAGGGACTTGCCATTGCTTTCGCCGCGTTGCGTGTCGCGCAGCATGTGCTTGTAGGTGTGAACCACGTCGGCGTTCGACGCCACCTGGTCGAAGGGGTGACGCGAGCCGTCCCGCAGCACGATGGCCGTGGCCCGGTGGCCTTCGGTATCGATCCGGTCGATCTCGGCGCTCAGATGCACCTTGCCGCCGAGGTCTTCGAGCAGCTTCACCATGGCCCGGATCAGCGCGCCCGTGCCGCCCTTGGCGAACCAGACACCGCCCCGGCGCTCCAGCGCGTGGATCAGGGCGTAGATCGACGAGGTCTCGAACGGGTTGCCACCCACCAGCAGCGAATGGAAGCTGAACGCCTGCCGCAGGTGATCGTGCTTGATGAACTGCGAGACCTTGGAATAGACGCTGCGATGGCTTTCGAGGCGCATCAGTTGCGGCGCGGCCTTGATCATCGACCAGAAGTTGAGGAACGGCACTGTGCCCAGCTTCTCGTAGCCCTCGTGGAAGAGGTCCTCGGAGTAGGCGAGGAACTTCCGGTAGCCTTCGACGTCCTCCGGCGAAATGGCGCGGATCTGCGCGTCGATCTCGGCCTGGTCGTTGGCGTAGTCGAACCGGTGCCCATCTTCCCAGCACAGCTGGTAGAACGGCGCGACCGGGAGAAACTCGACATAGTCCTCGCGGCGCCGGCCGCTGAGGGCCCAGAGCTGGTCGAGACAATCGGGATCGGTGATGACGGTCGGGCCGCCATCGAACTTGAAGCCGTCCTGCTCGTAGACATAGGCCCGCCCACCGGGCTTGTCGCGCTTCTCGAACACGGTCGTGGCGATACCGGCGCTTTGCAGGCGGATCGCCAGTGCGAGGCCGCCGAATCCGGCACCGATGACCGCCGCCGTTCTCTGGTTCATCGCGGTTCTTTCTCGTTCAGCAAGGATTGTTCCGTCAGGCAGGCAAGGGCACGGTGAACCGGCACGGGCGGCTTGCCGATCAGGATGCGGCAGATATCCCACACGGTGGTGCGGCCCGCATAAAAGCGCTCGATCAGGGGTTCTGGCAACCGGTAGAAGCGCTGCAAGACAAGATGTCGCCGGGAGGGCTCGGCGGCGCGGAACAGCATGCGGTTGAGCAGCCGGTAGAACCCCTGCTGCCGCGCGCGTTTCAGGGCGTGCCCCTTGACGACCGAGGCGAGTTCGGCAGTTCCCTGCTGCCAGTGATCGGCAACCACGTTCGCCAGCCGCACCCCCTCGGGCAGGCTGTAGCCCGTCGTCGGGTGGAACAGGCCGGCGCGCATGCCCGCCAGAGGAATGTCAGGCCGCTGCCCGGCCCAGTACCCATCCGCGTCATAGGCAAGGCAGATCGGCAGCACGCCATGCTCCTCGCGCACCACGCGCTTGATCGACCAGCCCTGCGCCTGCGCATAGGCGCTGATGTCGGCGGCCAGCGCCTGCAGGTCGAGTGCGTCGCCGTCGGAGTAGCGCGTATCCTCAATGAGGATGCGGGTCGGTGAAAACGGCAGCAGGTAGACGAAGCGGTAGCCGTCGAGCTGGTCGACCGAGGCATCCATGATCACCGGTTCCTTGATGCCATGCGGCGTCTCGGTTTCGATCTCGAGCCCAACGAACTTCTGATGCCCCAGCACCATCGAAGGATGGGGTGCAAAGCCGCGCGCGTCGATGACGCAATGCGCCTCGAGGCGCGTCCCATCCTCGAGCGTGGCGCCCGCCGGGTCGATTGCGGCCACCCTGGCGCCCGTGACAATCCGCACCGACGGGATCGAGCGGATGTGCTCGAGCACCGACTGGCTGGTGAGGCTCGCATAGCCAGACGCGAGACGCCGCGCGTACTTCTGGAAGCGCACCTCCTGCCCCGCCCATTGATGCGCGATCAGTGGCTCCACCCACTTGAGGTCACCGGCCCCGACGTCGGCGAGATGAAACGACCAGGTGTGCTCGCCAAACGGCGTGGCCGACCCCTCGACCATGGTCACGTTGACCGCCTGACCCGTCGCCACAACGCGCTGGGCGATCAAAGCGGACGCGAGCCCCGCGCCAATCAGCAGAAGCGAATTGTTGGAAGATTGCATCGGTCTCGATTGCGTGCAGGGCCCCGGTATACGTGCAGCATGTCGCTTTGCGGGGACAGTCTGGTCAAGTCACATCTGGTCGGATCACGACATGCCGTCCGGCGACGCCTTTGTCTCCACGAACCGCCTGTGGCGGTCCACTGGCCACGACTGGGCCCGCCATCGGGATGCCAGGACCGTTCCGGCACGCGATTTCTCGGCCCACAGCGACTGGTCGCCGACAAGGCGTAGCATGGCATCCGCAGCAGAACGATCCGGCCCAATCGGGTCGGGCACTGGTTCGACGACAAGTGCGGCCGAAGGCGCGCCGGACCATCTGGCGGCAATGACCGGGGTGCCGGCGCACATCGCTTCGACAATCGACTGCATCGCGTCGCCCGGTCGGTGCAACGCCAGCAGGCAATCCGCCCCGGCGACCAGGTCGAGTGTCTCGCTGTCCGACAGCGCTTTGGTCACGAGGACGATGTTGGGCCGGCCCGCCGCGACACGGGAGAGCGCGGCGACGGCCAGGGGATCGCTACCCGCCCCGACGAGGGAGAGCACGAGGCTTGCCGAGCGCGAAGTCCGGTCGAAGCCCGCCTGGAAGCTGCGGATCGTGGCGATGGCGCCCGTATGCATCGCGGGCGCACGCATGTCGAACTGGGCGAGGAAGCGGAACGGCCGGTCCCGCAGAAACACTCGGGGATGATCGATGCCGACATCCGGAGCCGGCCGGGATACGACGTGGACGAGCGTTTCCCCCCTGCCGCCCTGGGCGCGAACCATCGCGACCGCCGCATCGTCATGCACCCATATTTCGTGAAAGAGCGGCAGGGTCCGCTCGAGTCCCGGCGCTGCCACCACGGCTCCGTCGGGCCAGATACCGATGCGGTAGCGGCGCGCCCAGAGCTGCTGCGGCGTTGAAAGCATGACCTGCACCGCTTCGGTCGGATCGCCGTGACAGATCCAGAGCCCACCCTCTCCCGGCGCGGCAGCGGCGCCTGCCGGATCGCCGCCCAGATCGTGGGGCACCACGGTGAGCGGCCAGTGGCGCACCGCCTCCAGCGCCAGCCTCGCCGCCCGACCCCGCATGCCGATATCGGACAGCTGTCCGCAGAAGACGACATCGCCTGCACCAATGGCCGAGGCTGGGAGTGGACGCGACAGTCGGCTGAGCCGCACCTGGCGCGCGATGGCCGCGACGGCCGGGGACAGGCGCTGTCGCACGCTCTCAGGCAGGGGCAACTGCAGCCAGAGCCGGCGCAGCCGATGAGGACTGCCCCGCTCGGCCCCGCGTACGCCGTCGGTCCGCCGGTCCCATTGCCGGCGAATGAACAGGCCAAGCTGCCGCTTGTCGGTCGAACCGCCGCCCTCGGCCGGCATTTCGGCATCGGGCAGCCACAACAGCAGGAGGCCGCGGCCGCCCAATTCGGGCAGGGGCTTCAACCGCACCGAAAGCCCGAGCTCGGTGTCGCGGCCAAGCAGCAGGCAACGGACGGTGCCGAGCCCTCCTGCAGCCCCGATCCGCACCTGCTTCCTGCGCCCGCGATAGGCGTGGGCGTTGAGGCGGAGCGGTTCCCCACCCGCCTGGGCGTCGGTCAGCGGCACAACGGCAATCGCCCACTTCTTCTCGCTCCAGCGACCCGCCTTCTCGGGCGACGAGAAGCCCTCGAGGAAGACCGGGCCATCGCCCGGCGGACACGCGGCAACGCGTTGCCGTGCCAGACTCCACAGCCGGTCCATCAGCGGAGATGGCCAGGTGACGGCGCGGAGGCGCTCCTCCGCTTGCCCCGGCGGCCGCATGAAGGTGCCCGACCGGCCAAAGGCGAAATCCTGCCGCTGCAGGGCAGCGTGCTCCGAACTGCTGCGCTGGCCCGGAGGGATCGCGCGAATACGCCACTCGCGGTATTTGGCCTCTCCTGCCGACAGGCCCAAGCCCGCGGCCGACGCTGGCAGGTCGAGTTCGGCATGGGCCTGCAATTCGCCCAGATAGGCCGCGGCCGCGCATTCCAGCCCGTAGCGACGCGTCAATGCGCCGAACTCGTCCCAGTCGATTTCGCCGGCTGCCGATGCCAAGAGGAAATAGCCTTCGGTAACGCGGGTGAAGCACTCGATCCTGTCCCATGGCTCGCAGCGCGCCATGGAGCAGAACAACTGATGCGTCGCCGACGGGATCCGCACGGCGCGGCCATGCAGTTCCGCGTCGCGGGCGTCGAGCCGATACCGCCTGCCGAGGTCGGGGTCGTGGATGTTCCACAGCGGCCGCCAGTGCAGGTCCAGCCCGCGCTGGCTGCCGCGCTTCACCTCGACACCGGCATCGACACTGTCGATCAGCGGCGCGCCAAAATCCTCCCAGGCGTGGCCCGGCGGCAGGAAACCACCCTCGCGCAGCACGCTGACCGCCGCCGGAATGTCCTCGGGGAGAAGCAGAATGTCGTAGTCGGCCGAGACGCGCCGCCGCTCCAGCTCGGGGGTGCGGGCGAACAGCGCCGCGCCCTTCATCAGCACGGCGCCGATGCCCCGGCTGTCGAGCGCATCGAGCGTGCTGAACAGCAGGCGGAGCCGCAGCACGTTGTTCGTCCAGACCTGCCTGGCGACGCCACGCATGCGCGCCAGGTCCGGGTCGTCCAGCCCCTCGCGCTGGATCAGTTCGACCAGCAGCGGCAGCACCCGATGCGATTCGCCGTGCGCCGCATCCAGTGGCCCGACGGCGCGCCACTGGGAAAACGCGGCGACCGCCTCCGGTCCGGTATGGGAGATCGCCCGCAACAGCAGGCGAGCCGGGTCACTCAGCAATCCGTTGTCGCCCATGGCGCCGGGTCCGGGAGTATGCGTCACACGGTGCGCGGCAGGGGCCACCCTTCACTGTCATCGACTTCATGCACGGGGTCGAGCAGCAGCAGGCTTTCCATGTCGCCGAACGACTCGAGGGTCGGGTGCGCCATACCGGGCGCCGTCTGCAGCGAGGCCGCAGGAACAGCGGCTTCGACGGCCGGACGCATCAGCCCCTCCTTGGACAGTTCGGCGACGTACTGGTCGAGTGCGGCCACGAGCGCAGGGTCACCTCCGACGGCCGCGCGGAGCGTTTCCACGGAGTGCCCGCCAGCCAGGTCGTGCCAGACCATCGCTGCGGTGTCCTTCATGCTGAAGTAGCGGCCGGTATCGAGATTGATGGCGACGATCTCGCCATCGAAATCCTCCGCCGAGCATCTGGGGACGGCGACTTCCAGATAGGTGAGCGACATGGGTTGGGCTCCTCAGCGGGTGATCGGTTGTCGTGTGGTGCGGCAGCGGGATCGGCGAGTGCACTCGGGCTCACTTGCGGGCCGCCTCGGCGCGGCGACGGGCGATGATGGCGTGCAGCACCGGCGCGTAGCTCTTGTCCCGCAGTGTGGTCGTGCTGTGGTTGCTGGCATGGACCCGCCGCCGGGACACAACCTGGTCGAGCATGGTGGCATGCACCCCCATGTCGATAGCACGACCGTACCACTCCATGAACTCACCTACGGCAAAACTCTCATTCAGCGGCCCGACGGTGGCGAAGGTATCGCGCCGGGTCAGCAGCGTACCGGCGGAGAAGGCCGGCATCGGATCGGGCGGACAGACCAGCCCCAGGGCGATCTCTGCTGGGAGCTCGGGCGAAACAAAGTGCTGCATGTGACCGAACACCAGCTGCCCCGGCCGATCGGCCTCTGCCACCTGCGCCTGCAGCTTGTGCGGCAACCAAATATCGTCGGCGCTGAGAAAGGCGATCAGTTCGCCCTGCGCGACGCGCACGCCATGGTTCAGCGCCGCCGCGACACCGGCATTATCCTGCCGCACCAGCCGCGCGTCGCCACGCTGCCGGACCAGTTCCGCCGTCCCATCGGTCGAGCCGTCGTCGATCACGATGATCTCGGCAGCCGGGAGGAATTGCGCCGCCACACTGTCGATGGCCTCGGCAATGTAGCGTTCGGCGTTATGCGCCGGGATGACGACGCTGATCGGCGCGGGGTGCATGGAACTCTTCGAAACGTGGCAGGCGAGTCTAGGCGATCATCGTACCGGCGGAACGGCTGCAGGACGAAGCACTCAAGCCGTGAACCGCGCATACTCCTGTGGACAAAGCTCCAGCGCCGCCGCCGCCACCCTCACGGCCGCGAGGTCCCGGCAGAGTGCAGCCGTGTCGAAGCGCCCCTCCGGCTTCCCGCTCATGTATGGCTTCACGATGGTCGTCTCGAAGGCCTGGTAATCCGCGGCGGTAGCATCGGCGACCAGCGCGCGGAGCGGGATCGCCGACAGTTCGTCGTCGTCCATCTCGACACCTCCGGCCCTCGCGAAGTAGCGGCAGGCCGAACAGCGCACCCAGAGCGTGTGCAGCACTTCAAGCGTCCACGACAGCTGTGAATGGTTGACCGGATCGAGCCGGCGAAACGGGTGCAGGTCCTTGATGATGAACCGCCCCTCGGCGTCCCGGATATAGCCTATATAGCCGACGAGGTGCTGCCGGACGGCGATGTCCAGTTGCTGCCGCGCCAGCTCGACATTGACGGCGAGATAGCGCTCGGCGGGAAAGCCGGGCGAGATGCCGATTCCCGACCACTCCCTGCGCCACTCGAAGACGGAGAACCACGACACCCCGTCGGAGGTCGTGACGTTGCCGTAGCCGAGGCACGGAACTACCGGATATCCGGCGTCCCGCAGCAGCGCGCTGACGCGATACTCCGTCGCGGCCTGCTGGAACGAGGCGCCGCCGAGCACGGCGTTGTCGTGTCCCGAGGCGACATCCTCCATCATCCGGCCGTCGAAATCGAAGGTCACCGCCATCGGCCCGGTCCGCAGATACTGACCGTAGCGGACACTCCCGCCCAGCAGCCCGGCGCCCTTGAGCTTGAGCAGGGCATCGCGGCGATCGGGATGAGGCAGCAGCACGGCGCGGCTGCCGTCGAGGATGCCGAGCCGGCGGCCGTCGACGGTGCGCTTGAACCAGGCCCGGACGCGCCGCGCCACGGCATCGTCCAGGTGGCGCGTCTCCACGATAGGTCTGTCGATCTGCTCCATGCCTTCAGCTATGCGATGTGCGGAGCATCTCCGGTAGCGTGATTCCCACGAACCCCATAAGGCCAACCCCATTGCAGTCCCTGCGCCTCAGTTCGCTGGAGCACCTTGACCGTTCGACGATCGTGCCGTGGATTCGATCCGTTTTCGACAGCCTGTCCGGCGCCGATCCCGAGGCGTTCCATACCCAGATGATCGCGCCCGCCGGTACCCCCATCGCCTTGCAGCTCGATGATCCGCGGCTCGCGGCGCCCTATGGCGGCCGCTTCGTCGGCTGGGGGAATGACGCCCCGCCGTTCTCGACCCACTTCGTGCTCACCGGCCAGCATCCCGGCCTGACGGTGCTCCCGGAGTGGACCGATCCGGCGTTCGGCCAGGCCGACCTCGATACCCTGCTCGCCGGCGAGGGGCTCAGGGCCTCGTACCAGGATCGCAACTGGCGATTGTTCGACACCGTCACTCGCACCGGCGTGCAGATTTCACTGCGACAGGGCGCCCTGCGTCCCTGGCACGCCGGGCTGCTGCTGGTCGAATGGACGCTTCAATCAGCGGGGCTGTCGCTCACCCACGCCGGCACCGTCGGCCTCGACGGCCGCGGCCTGCTGCTGGTCGGGCAGAGCGGATCGGGTAAATCCGGCACCACGCTGGCCGGGCTCGCCGAAGGGCTCCAGACGGTCGGTGACGACTTCGTCGCACTGGGGTTCGGTGAACAGCCCGTGGCCCGCTCGGTCTTCCCGCTGGCACGCCAGGACCCCGCTGGCCTCGACCGGATTGCGGGGCTGCGCCAGCGCGTCGCCCGCCACCGCGTCAACCACCTGGGCAAGTTCGAGTTCGACCTGCGCCCGACCTTCCCCGGCGCCTTCGTCGACGAACTCACGCTCGATGCCATCGTGCTGCCGGTGATCTCGGATGCGGCCACGCCGTCGATCACGCCGATCCCGCCCGCTGATGCGATGGTCGAGCTGCTGCGATCCAACCCCTTCCGCTATGTCGGCAGCCCCGGCTCCCGAATGGCCCGTTTCGCCGCCCTGACCAGAAGCCGGCCATGTTTCCGGCTGACCTTGTCCACTGATGCGGGAGCGAACGGCCGCGCGCTGCGCCACCTGCTCGAGGGACTGGCGCCGCACTGACGGCTGCGGCTCGCGATGCCTTGCGGCGCAAACCCGAGCCGCATAGCTTCCGCGCCGTCGGCATGGTCCTTTCGCGCCACCTGTTTTCGGAGGCCAGCTTTGGTCACTATCGGTATCCTCACGGTCTCGGACCGCGCCAGCCTCGGCCAGTACGAGGACAAGAGCGGGCCGGCGATCGAGGCTTGGCTGCGCGCGGCGATCAGCAGCCCGTTCGAGGCCATCCGCACGATCGTCCCCGACGGGGTCGAGCCGGTTGCCGGGGCGCTGCGCGACCTTTGTGACACCCAGCACGCCGATCTCGTCCTCACCACCGGCGGCACCGGGCCGTCACCGCGCGATCTGACGCCCGAGGCGATGCAGCAGGTGCTGGAAAAGGAACTGCCCGGCTTCGGCGAACTGATGCGTCGCATCAGCCTCGAGACGGTGCCGACGGCAATCCTGTCGCGACAGACCGCCGGCATCCGCGGGCGCACCCTGATCGTCAACCTGCCGGGCAAGCCCCGCTCGATCGAGGTCTGCCTCAACGCTGTCTTCCCGGCCATCCCCTACTGCCTCGACCTGATCGGCGCCGGCCGCATCGAGACCCGTGATCCGGCGCTGGCCTATCGCCCCGGCCCGTAGCCGTCAGCGCAGGCCGAGCCAGCGCAGCATTGCCTCGAGCGGGCTCGGAACGCGCACCAGCCGGAAGCCCAGGTTGTCGGGCGGCGCGCCCGTGCTGCAACCGCCGGACTGTGCATCACGCACGAAATCGCTCATCAGCGTGCGGTGCCGGCCCTCCAGTTCCTTCACGCCGCATGCCTCGACATGGCTGACTGTCTCTGCGTCGGGCCCGAGAGTCGTCCGGCTGCTGCAGGTCGACGTCCACTCCCACACCGAGCCCGCGAGGTCGGCGACGCCGAATTCGTTCATGCCGAAGGTGCCGCGCGCAACGGGCGCGGCCGCAGCCCCGCCCAGCGCGCTTTCGCGCGCATAGGCCGCCAGCCCGCGCTCCGCTGGATTGTCCGAGCCTTCGAGCGCCAGGGCGGGGTCGACCGCGCGGCTGCCGGCGGCGAACACCCACTCGGCCACCGTGGGCAGCCGCCACGCCTCCCCGGTCTTGTCCGACAGCCAGCGGGCATAGTCGATGGCGTCGTCGTAGCTGACGCCGGTCGCCGGCACGTCGCCGGAGCCGCGGCGGCGTGGCTCGGCCTTCTTGCACGCCGCCTCGGCGACGCAGCGCGCATACTCGGCGGCGCTGACCTGGTAGGTCATGATCTCGAGCGATACAGGTGCGGCAACCGCGACGAGCGGCCCGTCCACCACCCGACCGTCGCGCAGGAAATCTCCCGGTGCACGATAGGCGTAGGCGCGCGGCGCCACGATGATCGTCTCGGGAGCGAGGCTGGCTTCCGCAGCCGGCCACAAGCTCACCGCCCCGCTCTGCAGGCCGATCGTGACGAGGAGCGCGGCCAGCAGCAGGCCGGGCAGCGCCAGGGCGGCGCGGCCATCATGGGCAAGGGCGGTAGCCATTTCGAAGCCTTGATGTTGGGCGGCGGCCCGGTTCCGGACCGCCGCAGGATTGCCTGCCTCAGGCGTCGATCGGCGTCGGCGGCATGACCTGGGTCATCAGGTCGTCGTTCCACTCGCCGCCCACCATGAAGTGGGCAGTGGCACCCAGTTCGACCGCCTCGATCAGGTTGTGGTTGACGTAGGCGTAGATGCCCGGCTGCAGGAACGTGTAGATCGCGGCACCCGCACAGCCGCCCGGAATATGCCAGGTCTCGAGGTCGACCTGCGGGGCATTGGCGAACTTGCCGGTGGCCCAGACAAAGTCGCCGTGGCCGCCGATCAGGTGCGGACGGGTGTCCCGGTTGGCCTGCGAGTGCACGATCAGCACCGTCTCGCCGACATTGGCCTGCATGGCGTTCTCGCCGGTCAGCGCTCCCACCGCGCCGTTGAACACCTCGTGCGTGGGGGTCAGCGTCCGCATCACCTGCAGCATGTCGTCATAGCCTTCGCCGGCCGACTCGTAGGTCTTGTAGTTACCGTCGGCGTCCTTGGGGATGTAGAAGTCCTGCTCGCCGACATAGTAGACCCGGTCGTAGGCCAGCGGCTTGCCGACTCCGTCCTTCAGGCCATCGCGGGGCAGCACCATGATGGCGCCGTTCATGCCCGACACGACATGCCACGGGATCATCGGGCCGCCCGGCGCGCAGTGGTAGACGAAGACGCCGGTCCGCGTCGCCTTGAAGCGCAGCTTCACCTGCTCGCCCGGGTTGATCAGCGTCAGCCCGCCACCGCCCAGCGCGCCGGTCGCGGCGTGGAAGTCGATGTTATGCTGCAGCTCGTTGGTGTCGGGGTTGATCAGCGTCAGCTCGACATAGTCGTTCTGGTGCACCACCATCAGCGGACCAGGCACCGAGCCGTTGAAGGTCATTGCCGGAACGGTGGTGCCGTAGTCGTCGATGACCAGCTGCTTTTCCTCGATGACCATCGTGAACTGCACGACCTTGGGGCCACCCGTCGCCACCTGTTCGTGAGCATGCACGAAGGGCGGTTTCACCAGTTCCACCTGCACGCGCGGCAGGTCGGCGAGATCGGGGACCGGACCGGTGGTGACGCCCGCATCCTCGGCAGCGGCCGGTACAACAGCCATGAGCGTGCCGAACACGCCGGCAAATGCTGCTGCCCCGAGCAGTGTCCGGCGCGACAGCTCCAGATCGTCATTACGGATCATTTTATTCTCCACGGATCGACAGGCGGAAAGACGCCCGTTTCGATGGTGGAGATACGATGCTTTTCCGAGACTGAATTTGCGCGGGATCAAGGAATACTGCGACTATTTGCTCGAGCAACCGAACCGAAATTTGCGCCACATCAAAGAACATTTGTCCGAACTGGGCGACATGGCGCAGGCGGGCATCACCCGGATGCCCGGCCATGGAGACTACAGATGCGTATCCTGCAACTTGCGGCTGCCGCCTTTATCACCCTTGCGGCTGGTCCGGCCTTCGCAGCCAACTTCGATGTCCAGATGCTCAACAAGGGTGCCGATGGCGCCATGGTGTTCGAGCCGGCGCTGGTCAACGTGGCGGTCGGCGACACCGTCACCTTCCTCCCCACCGACAAGGGACACAATGCCGAGACCATCCCGGACATCCTCCCCGCCGGCGCCGAGGCCTTCAAGGGCAAGATGGGCGAGCAGATCGTCGTGACCTTCGCCGTCCCCGGCGCCTATGGCATCAAGTGCGCCCCCCACCTTGGCATGGGCATGGTCGGCCTGGTTGTGGTCGGCGACGCGCCGGTCGACAAGGCGGCGATCCTCGGCGTCAAGCTGCCCAAGAAGCCGCGCGGGCGCATCGAAGCCATGCTCGCCCAGCTGCCGTAAACCTGCAGGGCAGCCCCCTGCCGCTTGACCTTCATCAAGGCACCAGCCTCGCTGCGATGCGAGGAACTGGTGCGCGAGGCAGGTCGCGGGCGGGGGGCGCAGCATGCACATCCAGATCGAACGGTCCGAGGTCGAGCATCTGGCGCTGTTCGGATCGCTGGACACCGCCGGGCTCGACGAGATCGTCGGCGCCGCCACGGGCCGCCGCTATCGCGCGAGCGACACCGTCTTCGAGCAGGGCGAGCAGGCCACCCACTTCTTCGTCCTCGTCCGCGGCCGCCTGCGGGTCACGCAGGTGACCAGCGAGGGGCAGCAGATCATCATCCGCATGGTCAATCCGGGCGACCTGTTCGGCATCGCCAAGGCGCTGGCCACGCTCGACTATCCCGGAACAGCCACCGCCGTCGCCGAAAGCTGCGCGCTGTGCTGGCCGATGCAGATGTGGACCGGCCTCTTGGAACGCCACCCCAGCCTCGCGATACAGGCGATGCAGACCATGGGCAGCCGCCTGCTCGAAGCGCAGTTGCGGGTGCGCGAGCTGTCCACCGAAGAGGTGGAGCGGCGCGTCGCCCACGCGGTCCTGCGCCTCGCCAACCAGTCGGGGCGCAAGGAGCCAGGCGGGGTGCGGATCGACTTTCCGATCTCCAAGCAGGACATCGCCGAAATGACCGGCACGACGCTGCACACCGTATCGCGCATCCTCACCGCCTGGGAAGGCGCCGGCCTCGTCGAAGGCGGCCGGCAGAAGCTGCTGGTGCGCGATCCGCACGGCCTCGTCATGGTGGCAGACGGCCTGCGTCCCTGCCTGCTCTAGCCTCCAGCTCCGCCAGCAGGACATCATACGACAGTCCATGCTCGCCGGCCGCATCGGCCACCAGGTGGAACGGCGCGATCGGACAGCCGACGCAGTGCATGCGCCGCTCGAGGAACACCCGGATAGTCGGTGGCCAGCGCGACATGATCTCGGCCAGGCTCATCGTGGCGATGTCGTGTATCTGCATCGGGTTGGCCTCTTCCATGCTCCACCGGTAGGCCGCTCTTCCCGCGCTGTCCTTGCGCCCCCACAAAGATCGATGCCTCCCGGCGTGTCATCTGGCCCGGCAGTATCGGGAGCCGACACCATGAGCGCTGAGACGCAGACTCCACTCAAGAAGGCGCGACAGCCGGTGCCACGCGGCATCGCCCGCAGTGGCCCGCCGCTGCTCTCCTACGGCTTCCGCCCGTTCTTCCTCGGCGCCGGGCTGTTCGCGATTTTCTCGATGGCCGCCTGGATCGCCGCGCTCGCTGCCGGCTGGGAGATTGGCGGCGACTATGGCGCGCTCAACTGGCACGCCCACGAGATGCTGTTCGGCTACACCAGCGCTGCCCTTGCCGGCTACATGCTGACCGCCATCCCGAACTGGACCGGCCGCCTGCCGGTATCCGGACCGCAACTGCTGGGCCTCGTGCTGCTCTGGCTGTCGGGCCGGGTGGCGCTCGTCTGGCCCGGTCCCCTCGGTGCGCTCGGCGCCGCCCTGCTCGACGGCGTCTTCCTGCCCACCCTCGCCGGCATCGCCGCGGTCGAAATCCTCGCCGGTCGCAACTGGAAGAACCTCAAGATTCTCACCGGGCTGGTGGCGCTGTCGCTTGCCAATGGCGGCTTCCACCTGTCGGTCCTCCTCACCGGAAGTGCTGCCGAGGCGGCGCGTGCCGGGGTTGCGGCCTACATCATGCTCATCGCCATCATCGGTGGCCGGATCGTGCCGAGCTTCACCCGCAACTGGCTGGTGAAGGCCGGATCGACCGTCGTGCCGGTACCGTTCGGCCGCTTCGACATGCTGACCCTCGGCGTGCTCCTGCCCGCCCTCGCCCTGTGGGTCGCGCTCCCGGCGCATCCACTGACGGCACTGCTGACGCTCGCAGCCTCGGGGCTGCAGGCCTTCCGGCTGGCCCGCTGGCGCGGCTGGCTGACCCTCGACGAACCGCTGCTGCTGGCGTTGCACGTGGCCTATGCCTTCATCCCGATCGGCCTTGCCGCAGTGGCGGCCGCGGCGATGGGCTGGCTGGCGCAGCCTTCGGCCATGCACCTGCTGACGGTGGGCGCGATCGGTGGCATGACCGTGGCGATCATGACCCGCGCCAGCCTCGGGCACACGGGCCGGGCCCTGACTGCCTCGCCGCTGACGCGTCTATGCTACCTCGCGCTGCTGCTCGCAGCCGTGATCCGCCCCTTCGCCGAACTGACCGGCGCGCACTATCACCTGGTGCTGAGCCTGGCGGGCGCCGGCTGGCTCGCGGCATTCGCCCTGTTCGTGGTCGTGTACGGTCCCATGCTGCTGACCCGACGGAAGTAGCGGGGTCAGCGGTTCCAACTATCGCAGACATTGCATTTATCGGGCTTTGCGATTGGCATGCCTCGCGCCTACACCCCTCACGTCGCGTTGCTGGCCCGGCTGCTGCCAGCTACCGTGACGAAAACGAGGATACTGCATGAGCGAGGAAACGGTCAGAGCCGCCCCGGGCACGGTCTCGGTGGCAGAGCTCGAGGCGCGCGGCCGCAAACGGCGGCAGCGCGAGGGAACTCTCGTGCTCGGCGCCCAGATCCTCCTCGGCCTCGGGCTGATCGCGTCCATGTATGTGCTCAATGCCACATCGGGAAAGCTGTTCATGCCCCGGCCGGACGACGTGCTGGCACAGTCGATCAAGCTCTGGTCGGACGGCACCATGCTGAAGGCGCTGGGCGAATCGCTGACGGTGCTGGTGTTCGGCTTCCTGCTCTCGGCGGTCACAGGCAGCCTGGGCGGCGCCATCCTCGGCGGCTTCCGGCCCGTCAGCCGCGTGCTCGACCCATACGTCAACGCGCTCAACTCCACCCCCGGCGCCGCCTTCATCCCGCTGATCATCGTCTGGTTCGGGCTCTATACCGAGGCCAAGGTGGTGCTGGTGTGGAACGCGGCGTTCTTCCCCATCCTCATCAACACCGCCTCCGGCATCGCCAACGCCGACCGCGAGTTGGTGGAGATGGGCCGGGCCTTCGGTGCGAGGCGCACCACGCTGTTCTGGAACGTCATGCTGCCGGACGCCCTGCCCTCCATCCTCTCCGGCCTCCGCATCGGCGCGGCCATCTCGACCGTCGGCACGGTCATCGCCGAACTGACCATGGCGCAATCCGGGCTCGGCGGCCTCCTTGCGCAGGCCGGCAACCGCTTCCAGATGGACAAGTATTTCGCCGTGGTGATCGTGCTGATGGCGCTCGGCACCGCCATCACCGCCGGCCTCCGTTTTGCCGAGCGTCGCATCGGTGCCTGGCGGGTGACAACGTGACCGAGCCACTGATTGCACTGCAGCATGTCGGCAAGCTGTTTGGTGACGGTCTCGTCCGCGCCTTGTCCGATGTGTCCTTCGATGTCCGCCCCGGCGAGTTCATTTCGCTGGTCGGGCCGTCCGGCTGCGGCAAGACCACTTTGCTCCGCATCATCAACGGCCTGATCACGCCCGAAGAGGGCAGCGTCACCGTCATGGGCCGGAAGCCCGAGCCTGGCCCCGACCTCGCCATGGTGTTCCAGTCGGCCCGCCTCCTGCCCTGGCGCACCGTCTCGGGCAATATCGAGTTTGCCCTCGCGCTGCGCGGTCACGACAAGGCGGAGCGCCGGCAACGCGCGCTGGCGCTGCTCGGCGCCGTCGGTCTGCGGGATTTCGCCGATGCGTTCCCGCACCAGCTCTCGGGTGGCATGCAGCAGCGGGTTGGCCTCGCCCGGGCGCTGGCCGTCGAGCCGAAGGTCCTGCTGATGGACGAGCCCTTCGCTGCCCTCGACGCCATGACGCGCGAGGTGCTGCGCCGCGAACTGCTGCAGATGTGGGCGCGCCGCCGCATGGCCATCGTCTTCGTTACCCACGACATCGACGAGGCGGTGTACCTGAGCCAGCGCATCGTGCTGCTGCGCCCGCGTCCCGGCCGCATCGACGAGGTCGTCGACGTCGATCTTCCCGAGCAACGCTGGGAGGACGATCCGCGTGCCACCCCGGCCTTCGCGGCACTGCGCAACCACCTGTGGGACCGCATTCACGCCATGGCCCGCGACGGCGAGGCGCTCGAGGAGCTGGCCGGTGCTTTTCCAATAGAAAGTATTGAAAAACCAGAGCGATAGACGAAACCTATCGCACCGATAGATCGCGCGTGCGCCTCGTGGCGACGTAGCCTGAATCTCCCACCACGGTTGATTTCAGGGTCACTGCCGCAATGAGCGCCCCCCGCGCCGAAAGCCTGTCACCGATTGCCGGCGACGACTGGAGCTATGCCCGAGCCGCCCATCTGCTCGAGCGCGCGGGCTTTGGCGGCACGCCCGGCGAGATCGACTGGCTCGCCGCGATGACGCCCGATGCCGCCGTCGCGGCGCTGCTCGACTATCAGTCGATCGATGCCTCGCGGCTGCCCGAGTTCGAGGAATCCGGCTTCTGGGAACCGTCCTTCCGGGATTTTCCGGTCAGCCGACCTGCCGCCACCGAACGCGCCGAACAAACCGGCGAGTCCATGGGCGTGAGGGTCAAGCCCGCCGGCAGCCGGCCGCTGCAGCCGGTGACCAACCGTTTCTTCTACTGGCTCCGCGCCACCACGCTCGAAACCCGCCGCCTCGGCTTCTGGTGGGTCGACCGCATGGTCCGCACGCCGCGCCCGCTCGAGGAAAAGCTGACGCTGTTCTGGCACGGCCACTTCGCCACGTCCGAGGAAAAGCTGCGCGACTACCGCAAGATCGCGCTGCAGATCGAAACCCTTCGCGCCCATGCCAGCGGCAATTTCGGCGACCTGCTGGTCGCCGTCGCTAAGGATCCGGCCATGCTGGTGTTCCTCGATGCGGCGCAGAACGTGAAGGGCGCGCCCAACGAGAATTTCGGCCGCGAGGTCATGGAACTGTTCACCATGGGCGTGGGCAACTACACCGAGGACGACATTCGCGAGGCGGCCCGCGCCTTTACCGGCTGGGGCAATGACGACCTCAGCTTCGTCATCGACCCCGACAAGCACGATGCCGGCCCGAAGCGCTTCCTCGGCCGCGAGGGCAATTTTGCCGGCGAGGATATCCTCCGGATCATCCTCGAGCAGAAGCAGACCGCGATCTACATCGCATCGAAGCTCTACCGCTTCTTCGTTCGCGAGGAGGTTTCGCCGGCCTTCGCCGAAACCCTCGGCACCCTGCTGCGCGACGCCAACTACGAGATCGCGCCGTTCCTCCGCACCATCTTTCTCTCCGAGGATTTCTACGCCGAGCCCTCGATCGCGACGCACATCAAGTCACCCACCGAGCTCATAGTCTCCACCTACCGCAAGCTCGGGCTGGGTGAACTGCCCGGCATCCCGGACCCCTACACCGCAAGCAAGACGCTGGGGCAGATCCTGCTCTATCCGCCCACCGTCGCCGGCTGGAGCCAGGGCCGCTCGTGGATCACACCCGGCCTGCTGTTCGAGCGCGCCAACTTCGCCCGTGAAGTGATGTTCCCCAACATCATCGAGTTCTCCGACCCGCTGCACAACCCGGGCGAGGAAATCCGCCGGGTCAACCGCAACATCATCAACGGCCTCGAGATCACCGCCGCGACGCTTGAGGACGGGGCGGCGCCTTCGGCGACCGCCGGCATCCAGGAGACGTTCAACACCCGCTACGCCAGCCTTGTCGGCTATGCCGAGGCGGTGCGAAAGCTGAAGCCGATCCCGCGCGCCGCCGCCCAGTTCAGCCTCAGCCACAGTGTGCTGGAAGCCGGCGCGAAGACCACCGGCGAGGCTGTCGACCTGCTCATCAACCAGCTGCTGCGCGTCGAGCTGTCGGCGCCGGCCCGCGACGCCCTGATCGGCACGCTCACCGACGAGCTCGGCACGACCGATCTGCAGGCGGCGGCGACCTACATGGAGCACGGCCTCCGCGTCGTCGCCCACCTGATCATGAGTTCACCGCAATACCAGCTCGCCTGAGCGGGGAGACCCTATGCGCAAGACATCGAAACTCTCGGGGGCCGACAAGGCGGGTCTCGTCCAGTCCGGCTTCTCGTCCATGGTGCTGGGGGAGGCGGGCGGCATCAGCGCCTCGCCGGTCTGGTCGAAAGTCGCCGCAGAGCAGGCAGCGGCGCATGACCGCATCCTCGTCATCATCGAACTGTCGGGTGGCAATGACGGGCTCAACACCGTCATCCCCTATGGCGACGACGCCTACTACAACGCCCGTCCGCACCTCGGCATCCGCAAGGACAAGGTGCTGCAACTCGACGATCAGTTCGGCTTCCAGAAGACGATGACCGGCTTCGAGCGGCTCTATAAGGACGGGCTGATGGGCATCGTCCACGGCGTCGGCTACGACCAGCCTTCGTTCTCGCACTTCTCCTCGATGGCGTTCTGGCAGACCGGCGCGCCCAATTCCGGGGAGCAGTATGGCTGGCTCGGCCGGATGGCCGACGCCATCGATCCGCTGGGGCACACGAAGAACTTCCTCGTCAACATCGACGACAGCCAGTCGCTCGCCGTGCGCGCGATGAACCACGTGCCGCTGGTGTTCAACGATCCGGATAACTTCACGCGGCGCATGTTCTTTGAGGAAAAGCAGGCGGTTGCCGCCATCGATGCGCGTGGCAACGGCAGCGCCAACCCGTCGCAGGATTTCCTGTTCGACATCGCCCGCAGCGCCAACAACTCCGAACAGCTGGTCCGCGACGCTTGGAATGCCTACGAGTCGCCCGTCGACTACGGCCTCGTGCCGTGGGGGCTGGAAAAGGTCGCCGCGCTGATATCAGCCGATTTCCCCACCAAGGTCTACTACGTTCCCTACCGCAACAACGCCTTCGACACCCACGTCTACCAGGGCGACCTGCATGCGCGGCTGTGGAGCTACACGTCGGACCACATCGCTGCCTTCGTGCGCGACATGGAGCGTCTCGGCCGCGGCGACGACGTGGTGGTGATGGTGTTCTCCGAGTTCGGCCGCCGCGTCGCCGAAAACACCAGCCTCGGCACCGACCATGGCACCGCTGGTCCCGCCTTCGTCATCGGCAAGCCGGTTACCGGCGGGCAGTACGGACAGATGCCGAGCCTCACCGATCTCGACGACGGCAACCTCAGGTTCACCACCGACTACCGCCGCATCTACTCGACCCTGATCAACGGCTGGATGCAGCACGATCAGGCCTCGGCGATCCTGCGGGACGAGTTCAGCCCGATCCCGCTCTTTTCACGCACCAACTGACGACAACGACCCAAGGGGGGACTATGTTCAAATCGATCCTGCCGGCACTTGCCGGCCTTGCACTTCTCGCGATGACCTCGGGCAGCCATGCCCAGGATATGCTGGAGCTGAAGCTCGCCACCGGCGAGGTCGACATCAACCCGACCGCCAACTCCATCCTGAAGCTCGCCGCCCGCCTCGGCTTTTACGAAAAGCACGGCCTGAAGGTTGAGATCGTCGAACTCGACGGCACGCCGCAGTCGGTCGCCGCCCTCACCTCCGGTGCCGTCGATATCGCCGATATCGGCATCGACGCCGCCATCCGGCTCAGCGTCGACAACGGCATCAAGCTCAAGGGCCTCACCTCGGGCGGTTTTGGCGCGGCCTTCATGATCGCTGCGAAATCCGACATCAAGACCCTCGCCGACCTCGCGGGGCGCTCCTACGCCATCGCCGACAATGGCAGCCTCGACCACAACCTGACGCTCGCCGTGCTGCGCGGCTCGGGCATCGCCGAGGACGCCCCGAACTTCGTCGCCATCGGCGCCCCGGCGGCCCGCGTGCAGGCGCTCGCTGCCGGCCAGGTCGATGCCACCACCGTCTCCTACGGCACCTACCTGTCGATCGCCGACCAGCCCGGCATCAGCGTACTGATGAGCGCCAACGACTTCGCCGAGACGGCCCCAGGCCTCTCGAAGTTCGTCGCCGCGCTCGACACCACCGTCGCCGAAAAGCCCGAGGCCCTGAAGCGCTTCGTCGCCGCGCTGATCGACATCTCGCGCACCTTCGACGCCAATCCCGAGCAGTGGGTCGATGCCGTCGCCGCCGCCCGTGACGACCTGAAGCGGGAAGACCTCGAACGCACCGTCAAGACCATCGCCGGCCGCTGGTGCGTCAATGGCTGCTTCAACCCCGATGAGCTCGGCAAGGCGGTCGCTTTCGTCTACGCCAACCCCGAGTTCAAGGACTTCGCCCAGGTCGCCGTGACCGACATCACCGACGGCAGTTTCGTCCAGGCGGCGCTCGATGCCGCCGGCACCGACAGCGACCCCGGCCTCGACAAGCGCTGACAGCCCCAGATCGCACGCACGGGCCGGGCGCACCAGATTGGCGCGCCCGGCGGCGCTGGATATCGTGGCAAGTCTATAAATTAGTTCATCGAAGTTAAATGCTTTCCGCCTACCGACTCTGGGTGGCTCCAGAAGGAAGCGGAAACTCACATGCGACTGTCGAATTTAAAAATCCGGACCAAGATTTTCATGGTCGCGGGCGTGCCATTGCTGATGGCGGCCGCCATCGCCGGCGTCTCGCTATGGGCATTCGCGCAAGTTGAATCCGTTGAAGGCTGGGTGAGTCACACCAACGAGGTGCTCTCGACGGCAGAAGTCATCGTGGCGTCCGCGGCGGATATGGAATCCGGCATGCGCGGCTTTGCCATCTCCGGCGAGGAGCCCTTTCCTCGAGCCTTACGTCAATGGCAAGAAGATGTTCGCCGAGACCATCCAGCTGCTGCAGCAGACGGTCAGCGACAACCCGCCCCAGGTGGAACGCCTCAAGCAGGCAAACGAGGTCATTCTGAACTGGGAGACCAACGTCGCCGAGGCCCAGGTTACCATGCGGCGCACGGTTGGCGTCACCGCGACCATGGACGACGTGGTGACCTTTGCTGCCAACGCCGGCGGAAAGGCCTATTTCGACCAGTTCCGCGCGATCATGTCGGAGTTTACCGACACCGAATCAGCGCTGCTGGTTTCCCGGCAGGCCGAGAGCGCGTCGACCCGATCGATGGCTGTCACCTCGATCATCGGCGGACTGGTCGCAGCAATCATCGCCGGCGGCGGTGCAGCGCTGCTCATCGGCGGCGGCATCTCCGGTCCGGTCGGCCGGCTGACAACGGCCATGCGCAAGATCGCCGAAGGCAACCTGTCCACCGAAGTCGAGGGTGTCGAGCGCAAGGACGAAGTCGGAGAGATGGCCCAGGCCACTCTGGTTTTCCGCGACAACGGATTGAAGATCGCCGAGATGACCCGCGAGGAGGCTCGTCGCCTCGTCAGCGACAAGGAAGCGCGCGCAACGATGATGGCCGAGCTTCAGCAGGCTTTCGGCAGCGTGGTCGATGCGGCCGTAGCCGGCGACTTTTCGAAGCGCGTGGAAGCCACCTTCCCCGATGCAGAGCTCAACACCCTGGCACAGAGCGTCAACTCGCTCGTCACGACAGTGGACGCCGGCCTCGACGAAACCATCACCGTGCTCGGCGAGATCGCCGAGGCGCGGCTCACGACCCGGGTCAAGGGCGACTATGCCGGCGCGTTCGCCAAGCTGAAGAACGGCGCCAACGATGTCGCCGACAAGCTCGGCGACATCGTCGGGCAGCTGCGCCAGACCTCTGGTTCGCTCAAGCAGGCCACCAGCGAGATCCTCTCGGGCGCCAATGACCTTGCCGAGCGCACGACCAAGCAGGCGGCCGCCATCGAAGAAACCAGCGCCGCGATGGAGCAGCTGGCGACGACCGTCGTCGAGAACGCCAAGCGCGCCGGGTCGGCCAGCACCCGAGCCAATGGCGTGTCGCAGATGGCGGAAGAGGCCGGCGAGGTGATGCGGCAGTCCAACGACGCGATGGAGCGCATCAGCGTTTCGTCCGGCAAGATTTCCAACATCATCGGCCTGATCGACGATATCGCCTTCCAGACCAACCTCCTCGCGCTCAATGCCTCGGTCGAGGCGGCGCGTGCCGGCGATGCCGGCAAGGGTTTCGCGGTGGTGGCGGTGGAAGTCCGACGGCTTGCCCAGTCGGCGGCCAGCGCGTCGAGCGAAGTCAAGGTGCTGATCGAGCAGTCCGCAGCAGAAGTCCAGGGCGGCGGCCGCCTGGTGGCGCAGGCGACCGACAAGCTCGTCCAGATGCTGGCCGGCGTCCGGGAGAGTGCGAGCCTAATCACCGCCATCTCTGCGGCGAGCCAGGAGCAATCCGACGCGATCTCCGAGGATTCGACGGCGATCCGCCAGATGGACGAAATGACCCAGCACAACGCGGCCCTCGTCGAACAGACCAATGCCGCCATCGAACAGACCGAGAGCCAGGCCAGCGAACTCGACAAGATCGTCGAGGTATTCGTTCTTGACGGCTCGCAGCGCAGCGCTCCCGAGCGCCGCGTCGCCATCGCCAGCGCCAATGTCAGGCCGGCTGTAGTCAAACGCCCTCCTCCGAGGACGTCGGCCGCTGCCCGCTCCTACCTCAGCAATGGCAACGCCGCCATCGACAAAGACTGGAGTGAATTCTAATGGCATCGCTGCATGAAATGCGGGATGCGCCGGTCGGCGTATCGGTGGTGGAAACCACAACGGCAAACCAGTTCGTGACCTTCACGGCTGGCGACCGCGCCTTTGGCATCGACATCATGAGCGTCCGGGAGATCCGCAGCTGGTCGCCTACGACCGAGTTGCCGTCCCAGCCGTTTGGCGCCATCGGCGTCCTCGATATCCGGGGTTCGATCGTCCAGGTCTACGATCTGCAGCGGATGCTTGGTTCGCATGGCGGCAGTGGCGAAGCCGGCCAGGTCGTCCTGGTGGTGTCGTTGCGGCACCTCGATGTCGGGCTGCTGGTCAACACCGTGTCGGACATCATCTTCGCCCAGGGCGACGATCTTCGCCCGCTTCCCGGTGTGAAGTCGAAGCAGGCCAGTGGCGGTCAGGTCGCCTTCCTCGTCAAGAACGAGGATCGGCTGATCGCCATCCTCGACCTCGCGGCGCTGTTTCCCAGCGAAATGGACCTCGAGCACTGAACTCTGCCACATGACGGATCGCGTGACGCCTGACGATCACGCGATCCCCCAGGGCCTCGGCCGCCCGAGGCTCTAGTCGCTCGCCAGCGCCTCGCGCAGGCCAAGCCCACCGGCGGGCCGCAGGTCGAGGTCTGCCTCGATGTGGTCGATGTGGTGCACCAGCAGGCTCGCCGCGAGCGCCGCATCCCGCTTTTCCAGCGCTGCAAGAATGCTGCCGTGGTCGGCATGCCCGCAACTCGACGCACCGGTGCGGCCGTAAAGCGCAATCACCAGCGATGAGCGCGCCACCAGCTCTTCCATGAACCGCTCGAGCACGGCATTGCCCGCCAGCCGTGCCAGTTCGAGGTGGAAGTCGCCCGAGGCGCGGATCTCGGCGCGGCGCACCGACGTGCCCCGTTCGCCCATCAGCCGGTCTTCCTCCGCCAGCAGCTCGCGGAAGCGGGCCACATCGGTGGGACGGATGCGCTCGATGGCTGCCGCGGCCAGCGCCGGTTCGATCAGCCGGCGGCTGTCGAACACCTGCCGGGCTTCTTCGGGGCTAGGGTTGGCGACGAATGAGCCGCGGTTGCGCTCCGAACGGACCAGCCCCTCGAAGCTCAGCATCTGCAGCGCCGAGCGCACCACCGTGCGGCTGACATCGAACAGCGCACCGACCTCGGCCTCGCCCAGCTTGGTGCCCGGCGCCAGCCGGCGGTCGATGATCGCCTCGCGCAACTGCTCGCGGATCGCCATGGCGCGGTCCTCGGCGCCACCCAGCGGCGCGAAAGGATAGTCGGCAATGCTCATCTTGGTCCTCGTACCGCACCATCCATACGCCGATCATCGCGCTTCGCAAGTGGACCTTCGCACACACATTGGTCACCAGATTGCATACAAAGTTGGCGGCGATTGAAAACACTAGCCTCAAAAATAGGCATTTCGTTGCACCGCACATTCAATCGGCGATTTGCGATCCACGATAGAAAGCCAGTCATTCCAGCAGGTTGCACCGCCCCGAGGTGAACTGGCACGGCGAATGCATTGCTCTGCGTGTGTGAACGCGGAGTGCGGCATGTCGAAAGCGGCGGAAATCGACCTTGCGTCAGTGACCAAGCGCTACGGCTCGGCGGTCGCGGTCGATGCCATCAGCCTCAAGATTCCGGCCGGCACCTATTGCTGCCTGCTTGGCCCCTCCGGCTGCGGCAAGACCTCGACCCTGCGGATGATCGCCGGGCACGAGGAGGTGTCGGACGGCGACATCCTGCTCGGCAACACCATGGTCACCCATCTGCCGCCCGCCCGGCGCGGCACGTCGATGATGTTCCAGTCCTACGCGCTGTTCCCGCATCTCGACCTCGTCGAAAACGTCGCCTTCTCGCTCCGCATGAAGGGCGTGCCCAAGGACGAGCGCCGCAAGAAGGCGGCCGAAATGCTGCACCTGATGCAGATGGACGCCTATGCGACGCGCCGTCCCGCCCAGCTGTCCGGCGGCCAGCAGCAGCGCGTGGCGCTCGCCCGCGCCCTCATCACCGATCCCGAAGCCCTGCTGCTCGACGAGCCGCTATCGGCGCTCGATCCCTTCCTGAAGATCCGGATGCGGGCCGAGCTCAAGAAGCTGCAGACGCAGCTCGGCATCACCTTCGTCCACGTCACGCACTCGCAGGAAGAGGCGATGGCGCTCGCCGACCTGATCGTCATCATGAACGCCGGCCGGATCGAGCAGGCGGCGTCGCCCCGCGAAGTGTTCGAAAAGCCCGCCACCGCCTTCGTCGCCCGCTTCATGGGCGACCACAACGTCGTCTCCGGGCGCAGTGCCGGCACCACCGACGGGCTCGCCCAGCTTGCCGTTCCCAATGGCGGCAGCTTCGCGGCCACAGGAGCAGCACCAGCCGACGGACAACCGATCGACATCGCCGTCCGCACCGACCGTGTCCGGCTCGGACAAAGCGAGGCCAGGGGCCTCGGCTTCACCGGCACCATCTCGAACATCGAGTACCGCGGCTCGTCCGTGAAGCTCTCGGTCGATGGCGCCGGCATCGAGGATTTCACCGCCATCGTCGACGAGCGGAGCTTCTTTGAGAAGCCCGTCAGCGTCGGCGACGCGGTGCCACTGAGTTGGGACGCCGGGGACGCCATTGTCCTCGGTCGTTCCGCGACTTGAACGAAAAGCCAGCAACAGGGGTTAAGGCTATGACAGGGACGAACCAGACCATCAAGGCGGCGCAGCTCTCGCGCCGCGCACTGCTCAAGGGCGCCGCGGCGCTGGGTGGCGCTGCCGCCGGCGCCGGCATTCTCGGTGGCTTCCCCACCGTGTGGGCGCAGAACCCGATCACGCTGCGCCAGTTCGGCACGGGCGTGTCGAACCTCAACGCCATCGCCGAAAAGTGCAAGGCCGACCTCGGCATCACGCTCGAGATGACGGCGACCGATTCCGACGCCGCCGCACAGCGCGCCGTCACCCAGCCCGACAGCTACGACATCGCCGACATCGAATACTGGATCCTCAAGAAGGTGTTCCCGTCGGGCGTCATCCAGCCGATGGATACCTCCAGGCTCAAGTACTACGACAAGATCGTGCCGCTGTTCAAAAACGGCAAGCTGACGCCTGACAGCGTCATCGCGCAGGGCACCGCGCCGCACACCGTCGGCTATGTCGAAAAGCCCGGTGACAAGACCTTCGCCGCCGGCGAGACCGGCTGGTTCACCATGGTGCCGACCATCTACAACGCCGACACGCTGGGCATCCGCCCCGACCTCGTCGGCCGCGAGATCACCACCTGGGCCGACATCATGGACCCGGCCTTCAAGGGCAAGACCTCGATCCTCAACATCCCGTCGATCGGCATCATGGATGCCGCCATGATCATGGAGGCGATGGGCAACATCACCTATGCCGACAAGGGCAACATGACCCAGGCGGAAATCGACGCGACGATCGATTTCCTGATCAAGGCCAAGCAGGCCGGCCAGTTCCGCGCCTTCTGGAAGAGTTTCGACGAGAGCGTCAACCTGATGGCCTCGGGCGAAGTGGTCATCCAGTCGATGTGGTCGCCGGCCGTCGCCGCCGTCCGCTCGAAGGGCATCGCCTGCAAGTACCAGCCGCTGAAGGAAGGCTACCGCTCGTGGGGCGGCGGCCTCGGCCTTGCCGCCCACCTCTCCGGTGCGCAGCTCGACGCGGCCTACGAGTACATCAACTGGTACACCTCGGGCTGGGTCGGCGGTTACCTCAACCGCCAGGGCTACTACTCGGCCGCCATGGACACCGCCAAGGAGTACATGAGCGAAGACGAGTGGGGCTTCTGGATCGAGGGCAAGGCCGCGGTCGGCGACATCCTGTCCCCCGATGGCGCCGTGATGGAAAAGGCCGGCGCCGTGCGTGACGGCGGCTCGTTCGAAGACCGCATGGGCAAGGTCGCCTGCTGGAACTCGGTGATGGACGAGGACCGCTACATGGTGAAGCGCTGGAACGAGTTCATCGCTGCCTGATGCAATCCGGCGGGTGGGGCAGCTGCTCCACCCGCTACTCCACGACCGTCCCGGCCGCCCACCTTTGGCGCGGGCTGGACCTGAGTTTCCTGAGGAGACGCCCCTTGGCCGCTGCCGAAACTGCTACCGCCGGAAACAGCGCGAAGCCGCAGCGGAG
>CAIMLX010000124.1 GCA_903842455.1 uncultured Hyphomicrobiales bacterium
GGCGAACAGCCCGATGCAGCCGAAGCCGTGCGCCGCATCCCGCCGGCGTCGCGCCACGCCATCGACACCGTGCCGATCCGCCGTGCGGCGGCCTGGCTCACCGGATTCAGCACCCTTTACGAACAGGAGGCCCATCATGGGAACCATGCGTCTGAATGACATTGTCGCCGAGATCGTCGGCGACGTGATCGCCGGCCGCGCCATCAACAAGGACACGGCCGAACTCTACCATGAGCTGGTGCCGTTCAACGCCGAGCTGGCGCAGCGGATGAGCGACCCTGCCGTGCGCATCCTCAGTGCCACCGATGCGGGCGACTTGCTGCCGCGCATCGCCAGGGACCGCAATCACTTCGAGTGCCGCATGTGCCCTTACGCCACCGTCGACGACCTGCCGGGCCTCGAACTGCAGGAAATCGCCCAGCTGCCCGTCGAACTGCTGGCCATCCTGCAACGCGACGTCGAGGAGCGCATCAAGCGCGACAAGGCCGCGAAGGCCCGCCTCGATGGCGCGCTGACGGTCCGCTGCGCCACCCGCGCCGCCGAGGAACGGCAGGCGGCGGGCACGGATACCGGCACGATCCGCTTCGACGACGGGGATTTCACCGTAGTCGCCGATCTGCCGAAACGGGTCGATTGGGATCAGGATCGCCTCGCCGCCATGGTCGAGCGCATCCGCGCCGCAGGCGACGATCCCGCGCAGTATGTCGACATCGCCTTCAAGGTGCCCGAGCGCAAATACGTCGCCTGGCCCGATGCCATCCGCGCCGGTTTCGAGCCCGCGCGCACCGTCCGGCCCGGCACGCTGAAGATCGAGATCGTCCCGCAGGGGGGCGATCAATGAGCCTGCGCATCATCTCCGCCGACGACCGGCTGCGGGAGGCGCAGGGCAAGACCACCATGGCGCTGTTCGGGCCGAGCGGCGCGGGTAAGACCACGCTGCTGAAGACCCTGCCGCCCGCCGAGACGCTCTGCATCGACCTGGAGGCGGGTCTCAAGTCCGTTCAGGACTGGCCGGGCGACAGCATCCCGATCCGGCGCTTTTCCGACGCGGTCGACATCGCCTGCCTGATCGGCGGCGCGAACCCGGCCGCCCAACCCGAGGAGCATTTCTCGGAGGCGCACCATGCGCATCTGCGGGCGCAGCATCCCGAGCTGGCCGAAAAGATCGATACCAAGCGCATCATCTTTGTCGACAGCATTACCGACCTGACGCGCCAGGCCATGGCATGGGCCAAGACCCGGCCCGAGGCGCTGTCGGAACGCACCGGCAAGTTGGACACGCGCGGCGCCTACGGACTTCTGGCGCGCGAAGTCATCGGTCTTCTGAAGCATCTGCAGCATGCGCCCGGCCGCACCGTCGTCTTCGTCGGCATCCTCGAGAAGGTCGTCGACGACATGAACCGGGTGACCTGGCAGCCGCAGATGGATGGCGGAAAGGTCGCCCGCGAACTCCCCGGCATCGTCGACCAAGTGCTGACCATGAGCCTGTTCACGCAGGATCCCGGTGCGGGCCCCGATGCGCCCCTGACCTGGCGGCACGATCCCGACAAGGGCGGCGCGCGCCGCCTTGTCTGCCAATCCGGCAATCCATTCGGCCTGCCGGCCAAGGACCGCAGCGGCAGGCTCGACCTGACCGAGCCGCCCGATCTCGGCGCGCTCCTCACCAAGATCAATCAACCCTGGAAAGGATAACGACATGACTTTCGACATGAACGACGTGGAGCCGCAGCAGTCCGGCGACCTGATCCCCGACGGCACCTTCGCCAAGGTGGTGATGACGCTGCGCAAGGGCGGTACCGACGGGTTGAGCGATGCGGATCGAGGGCTGCTCAAGGCCTCCAACCAGCCCGGCAGCGACGTGCTGATGCTCGACGCCGAGTTCACCGTTGCCGAGGGCCCGCATGTCCGGCGCAAGTTCTGGCAGAACTTCACCGTGCAGGGCGGCAAGCTCGACGAGCAGGGCCAGTCGATCGGCTGGAAGATTTCGAAATCAACCTTCCGCGCGATGATCGACAGCGCGCTGGGTCTAAACCCCGAGGACATTAGCGACGCCGCTAAGGCCAAGCGGGTGCTGCGCGGGCTTGCCGATCTCGACGGCATCAGCTTCGTGGCCAAGATCCAGATCGAGCCGAGCCGCAACCCCGCCTACAAGGACGCCAACAAGCTCGACCATGTCGTGCTACCCACCGCGCCCGAATGGCAGAAGGTGATGGCGGGCGAGCCCGTGCCCGCCCAGCCGTCGAACAAGCCGCGGCCCGCCGCCGCCGCCGCGCAGCCCGCGACCCCGGCATGGGGCCAGCCGCAGTCGGCCTCCGCGCCGGCGGCGCCTGCCTGGGGCGCGCCGTCGGCTCCCGCCCAGCCCGCCACCCAGACCCCGCCCGTCGCCAAACCCGGCAACGGCCCGGCCTGGCTGAACCCGTGAGCCCGGACGAATGGCAGGCGCATGTCACCACGGAGGCGGCACTGGCGATGGGACGCTGGCTCGAGGCGCGCGGGCGTCTCGACCGCCCCATAGCCAGCCTGACCCGGCGCGATCTGGAATGCATGGCAATGAGCGCCATCAGCCGGTTCATCGTGCTGTCCTCCGAGCGCCGGACCGCCGCCCCGGACAAGGAGGAGCGCGACGCGCTGGATCTGCTGATCATGGGGTGAGTGGCGTCTCGGAAAGGCTCCGGGGGAGCGTTTCAGCCGCGAACGGGCGGAGCCCTCCTTCGCGCGCGGACCTCGCCCGGCGCGTGCCCTGCGCTCACTGCGGTCGCGAGGCCCGGGGCTTCGGCTACTGCCACGGCCTGCGCTGGGACCGTCACCCTCATTACCGCTTCTGCTCGATGGCTTGCCTGATGGCGGGCTCGGCCAACGCCAAAAGGAACCACGGCATGATCGACAAGACCGACATGGAGACGCGCGCCATCGTGGAGGCTCGCAGGATGCTCGCCGAGGCGCTGACGGAGATGGGCCTGATGGCGCCCTTCTTCGACCGCCCGGCCGCGGACATCGACCGCGTGATCGAGGCCTGCGTCGACGGCTTTCAGGCCTCGATGCAGCGCCAGTCCGACGCCGGCGAAATTCCTTTTTGATAGTGGAGAGCAGGAGATGAGTTCAGGCGAAATCTGGCGCGACGTCCCCAGCGTTCCCGGCATCTTCGTTGGTAGCGAAGGGCGGGTCATGGTCACCCCGTACCGCTACCCGATGCCGAGCGGCGGCGTGAGACCCAATGGCGGCAAGCCGCACTTCGGGGTGTGGAACAAGACGGACGGTCGGTTCTGCGTCCCGGTGAAGCGCAAGACCTACAAGGTGCACCGGCTGATCGCGGAGGCTTTCCATGGCCCGGCGCCCTTCGAGGGAGCATTGGTCATGCATCTCGACGAAAACGCGGCAAACAACCGTCCCGACAATCTGAAGTGGGGAACTCAGAAGGAGAACCTGAACGCTCCCGACTTTGTCGAATACTGCAAAAGCCGGGCCGGTGACCAGAGCGCCTGGACAAAGGGCCAGAAGAAGAAGGCCCTACGCCCATGATCGATCTGAACCACAGCTCCGGCTTCGTCTATGGGCGCGACGCCTCGGATCCCGAACCCCTCGGCGCGCGGATCAACGGCCGCATCGATGCAGCGCTGGAGGCCGAACGCGAGGGCCAGCGCCCGCGCGACTATCTGGGCGCCAGCCGGATCGGCGAACCCTGCGCGCGGCGGCTGGTCTATGAGGTCACCCACACGCCGCCCGATCCGGGCAAGGATTTCGAGGGGCGCATTCTTCGCATCTTCGCGGCCGGCCATGTCTTCGAGGATCTGGCGATCCGCTGGCTCCGGCAGGCCGGATTCGATCTGCGCACGCAGACGCAAGCGGGCGGCCAGTTCGGTTTCGAGACGGCGGGCGGACGCATACGCGGCCACGTTGACGGCGTGATCATCGGCGGCCCGGAGATCGGCCTCGCCTGGCCGGTGCTCTGGGAGCACAAGGCGCTGAAAGCCTCGGCCTGGTCGGACACCGCGAAAAAAGGCGTGCAGCTCTCGAAGCCGGTCTATTTCGGCCAGATGCAGATCTACATGGGCTATTTGGGCCTCGGGTCCGCGCTTTTCACCGCGCTGAACAAGGACACCTGCGAGCTCTACCACGAGCATGTGCTGTTCGATCCGGCCGCCGCGCAGGCGCTGTCGGACAAGGCGGTCGACGTGCTGCGCGCCGCCGACGCGGGCGATCTGTTGCCCCGCATCGCGACCAGTCCCGACTTCTTCATCTGCCGGTTCTGCCCCTTCGCGACGCGTTGCTGGGAGGACCGGGCATGACTATCACCCTTTCTGATAACCAAGGCCGCGCCATCGCCGCGATCCGCGACTGGTACGAGACACGGCGGCACGAACAGCAGATCTTCCGCCTGTTCGGCTATGCCGGGACCGGCAAGACCACGATCACCGCCATGGCGGTCGAGGCTTTGGGGCTTGAGCCGATGACCCCGGGCGGTCTTGGCGGCGTGCTTTTCGCCGCCTTCACCGGCAAGGCGGCGCTCGTCATGACGCGCAAGGGCACGCCCGCGCAGACCATCCACAGCCTGATCTACCGCGTCTCCGAGGCGACGCCCGAAGAGATCGCGCGCGCGACCGAGGATCTGGCGGCGCTGCGGCGCGACCTGCCGCGCATGGGTCCGGCCGAGCGTGGTTTCGCAATGACGCGCATCGCCCAGCTCGAACTGCGCCTCGAGGACATCCACCAGCCGAAGTTCCTGATCAACGAGCAGTCGATCCTGCGCGACGCGGACCTTCTGGTGCTCGACGAGGTGTCGATGGTGGGCAAGGAGATGGCCCACGATCTCATGGCCTTTGGCAAGCCGATCCTCGTGCTGGGCGATCCGGGGCAGCTGCCGCCCGTCAAGGACACCGGCTTTTTCACCGAGACCGCCCCGGACGTGATGCTGACCGAGGTGCACCGCCAGGCAGGCGACAGCGCCATCCTGCGGCTCGCGACGCTGGCCCGCGAGGGGCTGCCGATCCCACCCGGCGCGCATGACGAACATGTCTGGAAGATGTCCCGCCACGAGGTCGGTCCCGCGCAGATGCTGCAGGGCGGCCAGGTGATCTGCGGCACCAACGCGACGCGGCGCTGGCTGAACATCGCCATGAAACGCGCGGCCGGGTTCGGCGCCGATTATCCGACAGGCCACGGCGAGAAGATCATCTGCCTCAAGAACCGCCACGATCTCGGGCTGATCAACGGCATGTTCCTGACACTCACCGAGGTGCGGCAGGATCCGGACGACGCCTTCGCCTTCAGCGCCATGGTCGAGACCGAGGACGGGGTGAGCCTCTGTGGGCCACAGAGCTTCTGGCGCGGCGAGTATGCCGATCATGTCGCCTACGACCCAGAGCGCGGGCGGCGTGAATGGCAGATCCGGCGCGGGCTGATCGAGTCCAGTTGGGGCTACGCCATCACCTGTCACAAGTCGCAGGGCTCGCAATGGGAGAACGTCGTCGTGTTCGACGACGGTTTCGGGCGCACCGCCGCCGACCGCAACCGCTGGCTCTACACCGCGATCACGCGGGCCGAGAAAGGTCTGGTGATCCTTGCTTGACCTCAACGACGCCAAACCGCTCGGCGGCGAGCCTCTGCGCTACGATCTCGATCTGGTGGTGGCGCGCCTTCGCGAGACCGCCGAGATATGGGTGTCACGCCTGTTTCCGCGCGGGCGCAGGTCGGGCGACGAGTGGCGGCTCGCCAACATCCGGGGCGACGCGCCGCGCAATACCGGCTCCTGTGTCATCACCCTGCGCGGTGCGCACGCCGGAGACTGGATCGACTTCGACGGCAATCAGGGCGGCGGCCCGATCAGCGCCATCGAGGAAGCGACCGGTCTCGACGGCCGCGCGCTGATCGTCAAGGCAGCAGAACTTGCGGGCATTGCGCCAGGCGCACCGGAACGCCGCGCACCGCCGACACCGCCCCCATTGAAACGCGATCCCGCGCTGGAGATCGCGCACATCCTGACGGGTGCGCAGACGATCACCGGCTCTCCGGTCGCGCGGTATCTGACCGGACGCGGCCTGATGGTGCCCGAGGCCGCCGATCTGCTGTTTCACCCTGACCTGACCCATTGGGAGACGAAGACCGGCTATCCGGCCATGCTTGGACAGGTCCGCGACCGCGATGGCGCGGTCATCGGCCTGCACCGCAGCTACCTCGCAACCGATGAGGTGGCGGTCACCAAGGCGCCGCTCGACAAGCCAAAGAAGATGCTTGGCCGAGTGGCTGGTGGCGCGGTGCGTCTCGCCGATCTCGGCGACGGCGATCGGCTTGCGCTTTCCGAAGGCATCGAGACCGGCCTCGCGGTGATGACCGCATGCCCCGATTTGCCGGTCTGGGCGACGTTGTCGACATCGGGCCTCGAACAGGTCGATCTGCCGCCTGGCGTCCGGCGCGTCCTGATCCTGGCCGACAACGACACCTCCGGGGCCGGTCTGCGGGCCGCCGAGGCCGCCGCCCGGCGCATGCGCGCGCAAGGGCGCGACGTGGCCGTCGTCTTGCCGCCCGAGGAAGGCGAGGATTTCAACGACCTGCTGCTGCGCGAAGGGTCCGAGGCTGTCGCCGCCCTGATCGCCGATGCGGGGGCAATCACCGAGGCCGAGCCCACGCTGCTGATCGGGCAGCACCGGCCGGTCAACTATCAGGGCAGTGGCAAGGCCATCCCCACCTTGCGCGCCGACGAAGGCGATCTGGCCCGCTCGGTCGAGCGGGTCTGGAGCCTGCTGATGGCCTCGAACCGGACGCCATGGGTGTTCCGTTTCGCCGGGCAGCCGACATGGGTGGTGCCCGACGACGAGGGCCGTCCGGTCGCCACCGCGATCACCGAGGAACGGCTGCGTCACATGCTTGCGCGGCTGGCGCATTGGAAGAAGCTGAACGGCAAGGGAGAGCTGGTCGCGGCTCCGCCGCCGATCGCCGTGGTAAAATCCGTGCTGGCCACACCAGACCCCGCGCTGCCCGTGCTGGTGGGCATCGTCAACACGCCCGTGTTCGGGCGCGGCGGCACGCTGCTGACTACGCCGGGATATCATCCCGACGCGCGGCTTCTCTATGCCCCGACACCCGGGTTCGTGGTGCCGACCATTCCGGCCAAGCCGTCAACCGCCGAGGTTGCCGCCGCCCGCAATCTGCTCTGCGAGGATCTGCTCGGCGACTTCCCGTTCGTCGGTCCCGCCGAGATGGCACATGTGATCGCGCTGCTGCTGCTCGGCTTCCTGCGGGGCATGATCGACGGGCCGACGCCGCTGCACCTGATCGAGAAGCCCAGCCCCGGCTCCGGCGCCACGCTGATGGTCGATGCCGTCGCCACCATCCTTACCGGCTCGGGCGCGAGCGTCATGACCGAGGGGGGCGACGACGACGAATGGCGCAAGCGCGTCACCGCCAAGCTGCGCCAGATCCCCACCATCGTGCTGATCGACAACCTGCGCGCCAAGCTGGACAGCTCCGCCGTCGCGGCCGCGCTGACCGCGCCGTTCTGGGAGGACCGGATCCTCGGCGCATCGGAAATGGCGCGGCTGCCGATCCGCTGCCTCTGGATCGCCACCGGGAACAACCCCGAGTTCTCCAACGAGATGGCGCGCCGCCTCCTGCGCATCCGGCTCGACCCTCACGAGGAGCGCCCGTGGCAGCGCACCGGCTTCCGCCATCCCGATCTGATGACATGGGTGCGTGCGAACCGCGCCCGGCTGGTCGCCGCCTGCCTCACGCTCTGCCAGGCCTGGATCGCCGCCGGAAAGCCGCGCGGCGCGCGCACCATCGGCTCCTTCGAGAACTGGGCGCATGTCGTGGGCGGCGTGCTCGAGGTCGCGGGCATTCCCGGCTTCCTCGGCAATCTCGACGAGATGATGGAGGCCTCCGACAGCGAGGGCGCAGGCTGGAGCGCCTTCATCGCCGCCTGGTGGGACCGGTTCGGAACCGCCGAGGTGGGTGCGGCCGACCTCTTCGACGTTGCCCTGTTCTGCGATCCCGCTCCGCCGATCACCGGCCACACGGACCGCGCGCAGAAGACCAGCTTCGGGATCGCCATCAAGAAGATGCGGGACCGCGTGTTCCGGGTGGGCGATCTGACCGTCAGGCTGGTGCAGGCGGGCACGTTTCGGCGGGCGGTCAAGTGGCAGCTGAAGGTCTCCGAGCAGCCGTCGCGTCCGCAATCCGGCGCACGAGGACCCGGCGCGTGTGAACCTCGGGGCGCGTGTGTGAACCTCCAAAACCGAGGTTCACACCATCAAGCCATTGATCGGGCTGGCAAATGTGAACCTTGTGAACCTTGTGAACCTCTCCCAACCCTTACGCACACGCGCGCGCACGCACATGCGAAGGATGATGCCGGAAAAGGTTCACAAGGTTCGCGAGGTTCACAAAGTCCCGTGAATTCAGAGGCTTGTCGGTGTGAACCTCCGTGTGAACCTCCCGCGGCAGGTTCCCAAGGTTCACCCATCCCCGACTGGCTACGGGAGCTCGATCCATGAGCCCCGCATGCCCCGCCCATCACCCCATCGAGCAGCAACCCGGATAGGAGACCATCATGGCCCACGCATCTTTGACCCCGAC
>CAIMLX010000125.1 GCA_903842455.1 uncultured Hyphomicrobiales bacterium
ATGCTCGCCCGCGTCGATGGCAAATCGCCCGTCGAATATCTGGTGAACAGTGCTCGCGACACGGTCCGCCAACTCGCCATCCCGTTGATCCGGCAGCCGGAAACCACCGTCTCAACGGTGTTGGAAGCCATTCAGGATTCGTTCAGAAACCATTCAACATCAGGTCAATTCCGTGTCTGAAATCGTATCGACCAAGGCCCGCCAGGTCTGGGACTCGCGCGGCCGCCCCACCATCGAGGTCGAGGTACACCTCGCCTCCGGCGCCACCGGCCGCGCCATCGCCCCCTCCGGCGCTTCCACCGGCAGCCGCGAAGCGCTCGACCGCCGCGACGGCGGCAAGCGGCTGGGCGGCTACGGCGTCAACGGCGCCATCAAGGCCGTGAACGGCGAAATCGCCTCGGAACTCCAGGGACTTGACGGCCTCGACCAGTTCAAGTGCGACGCGGCCCTGATCGCCCTCGACGGCACCGACCAGAAAGCCCGGCTCGGCGGCAACGCCCTCGTCGCTACCTCCTCGGCCATCGCCTGGGCCGCCGCTTCGGAGCGAAAACTCGCGCTCTGGCAACACCTTAGAACCCTCGCCGGGCTCGATGCCAACGCCCCGCACATCCCCGCGCCGATGATCCAGATCTTCGGCGGCGGCCGCCACGCCGGCAACCGCATCGATGTGCAGGACTACCTCGTCATCGCCACCGGCGCGACCTCGTTCGTCGAGGCCACCGAGTGGATCGGCGAAATATACATCGCCGCCGCCAAGTCGATGCAGGCCGCTGGAAAGTTGAACGGTGTGGCCGACGAAGGTGGCGTCTGGCCCGACTTCCGCGCCAACGAGGACGGCCTCGAACTCCTTGTCAGAGCTATCGAAACCGCCGGCTTCAGGCCCGGACGCGACGTCGGCATCGCACTCGACATCGCCGCCTCCTCCTTCTACGCCGACAACCGCTACACCCTTGCCCTCGAAGGCAAATCCCTCGACACGGCAGGGATGATCGACATGCTCGAGCGCTGGGTAGCCGCCTACCCCATCGTCTCGCTCGAGGACCCGCTTGCGGAAGACGACGACGCAGGCTTTGTCGAGATCAACGGCCGTCTTGGAGCGTCTGTACAGATCGTCGGCGACGATTATTTGACCACCAGCAGCGCCCGGATTACCCACGCGGCGGCTCTCGATGCCTGCAATTCGGTATTGCTCAAATCTAACCAGTGCGGCACGGTAACTGAATTGATTCAAGCGAGCAGCCTCGCTCGCTCGCTGGGTTGGAATACTATACAGTCAGGTCGATCCGGTGAGAGCGAGGACGTTACACTGAGTCATCTGGCGGTCGGGCTGATGTCGGATCAGATCAAGGTCGGATCGATGACACGTTCCGAGCGCACCGCAAAATGGAATGAAGTTATCAGGATTGCGGAGGGCGTCGCCGCAACTGGATACTGGGGTTTTCGCGTTCCGTAGTAAAGCTGCGGGGAGCATTGAAAGTCGGGGGACTTTTTGGACGGCAATGGCAAGAAGAACACGAACCGCCCGGTTCGTGTGGAAGACGTCGCACGTGTCGCCGGGGTTTCGCCCATCACGGTATCGCGCGCCCTCTCCTATCCTGAAAAGGTCAAGGAGGACACCCGCAGGAAGGTTGCCGAGGCCGTGGCCCAGACCGGCTACGTGGTCAACAGCTTCGCCTCCAGCCTGCGCTCCGGCCGGTCGTCCGTGGTGGCAGTCTTCTCCTCCAATGTGCGCAACCCGCACTTCGCCAACGTTCTCCTCGGTTGCACCGAGGTACTCGAGGACAACGGCTACCAGCTCCTCACGGCGCGCGTCGGAGAAAGCGCCGAGGAGCAGCGCCGCCTCATTGCGTCGATGACGCCGTTTCGCCCCGCAGCAATGCTGTTCACCGACCTGCTGAAGCCGGAACTCGATCGCAGCATCATCTCCTCCGCCGGCATCCCCGTCGTCGAAATGTGGGACCAGCGAATGGACCCGATCGATATGCTGGTGACCATGTGGGAGGCAGACGCCGGTCGAACCATGGGGCGGCATTTCGCCGAACGCGGATTTTCCCGGATTGCCTATGCCGGTTTGCTGTTCGACCGGGGTCGGCGGCGCCTGGAAGGCTTCCGGGCCGCCCTCAAGGAGGTCGGCCGCGACTGCGAGCTCGTTCTGAGCCTGACGGAGGGCTGGCAGCCAGACGCCGGGGCAGCCGCGTTCGATGAAGTGCTGGATCGCCTGCCCGGTTGCGACGCCATCCTTTTTGGCAGCGACATCCTCGCCGCGGGCGCCCTATCGGCAGCCCGCCGCCGGAAAGTCAACGTCCCGACGGACATTGCCATTGCGGGCTTCGGCGATATCCCGGTTGCGGCCCATCTCGACCCTCCCCTGACGAGCCTGGGCGTGCCTTCGCTCGAGATGGGGCGTAAGGCGGGACAGATGCTGCTGGGCAAGCTGCGCGGGCGTGAGATCACCGAGCGGATCGTCAGCTTTCCGGCCGTTCTCCACGCCCGCGACAGTACGGCGAGATAACGGAGCGTGTCGGCCCATTG
>CAIMLX010000126.1 GCA_903842455.1 uncultured Hyphomicrobiales bacterium
CCCCCCTTGCGGGGGAGGTGGTGAAGCTTGGCGCTTCAGCGCCTAGCGCAACCAGGAGGGGGGTGTTCACCGATGCCAGTTTCGGAGCTACTGCGTACCCCCTCCCTAGCTGCGCTAGGCGCAAGGCGCCAAGCTTCGCTACCCTCCCCGCAAGGGGGAGGGTGAATAAGGCGGCTGTTGGCGTGTGGCTCACGGCTCGCCCGGCAGGTCGAAGGCGACGGTGCAGCGCTGGCCGGCGGGGAGCGTGCCGTCCGGATTATGGAGGTCGAGGCGGACGCCGAAGGTGCCGCTGGCGGCGTCGAAGACGCGATCGACCACGCTGACCGTTGCCGGGTGCACACCGGCCACCGGCTCATCGAGCGACACCTGCGCGACGGTGCCGGGCAGCACCTTCTGCCACAGCGAGACCGGCAGGAAGGTTTCGACCCGCAGCGGATCGAGAGCCACCAGCGTGACGATGGCGGCGTTCTGGTCGACATACTCACCGGCGCTGAGGCCGCGGGCGGCGATATAGCCCGAGATCGGCGCGCGGATGGTGCGGCGGGCGAGCTGTGCCTTGGAGCGGTCGAGTTCGAGGGCGGCGAGCCGGCGCTTCTGCACCTCGAGGTCGCGCTCGCGCTCGGCGACCTGGACCTCGGCGGACTGCAGCTCGACCTGCTCGTTGGTGGCGACGCCCGTTTCTGCCAGCGCCTTGGTGCGCGCCAGCCGGCTCTGGGCGAGTTCAAGCTTGGTTTGGGCGGAGTTGAGCTGTTCGGTGGATTCGGCCTGCAGCGCATCGAGCTCGACGGTCGCCGCGTCGATGCCGGATTCGAGCCGCGCCACCTCCTGCCCGGCGGTAACGTAGTCGCCGCGCTCGACCAGCACTTCGGCAAGCAGGCCCGAGACCGGGCTGCCGAGCTTGAGGGTCGCCGAGGGATCGGTGACGCAGTCGAAGGAGTCCTGCGCGGCGGCAGGCGCGGCGAGCAGGATGAGGAGCGGCAGCACAAGGCGCATGGTCACAACCCGAAACGGGAGAGGAAAATCTGGCGCAGGGAGCGCAGCAGGCGGAAGGCAATCGGCTCGGTGCCGTGATCGAAACGGACGAACACACGCTCGCCGAGCCGATCCACCGGCTTGCCGTCGGCGATCCGCAGGTCGACGAAGAACAAGCCTTCGAGGGCCTTCGACCGGTTGGGATCGCGGGGATCGATCAGGATTTCGCCGCCGCCCTCCGTCGTCAGCGTGGCCGACGGGATGTTGCGCTGCGCCGCCGGAGCCTCGCGCAGGATCTCGGCGGGCCTGATGGTCTCGAGGTCGCCGGCGAAGCGGATGTCGATGGGGCCGCGCCGGGCGCGCACCACGTCGATCTGTGCCTGCGGGACGACGACGCGGAGCACCGGATCGTCGGCACCGACGACATAGCCGACGAGATCGCCGCGCCGCACGTAGCGGCCGACGAGGTCGTTGCCATCCTGCAGCAGCAGCCGGCCATCGGTGGGCGAGTTGATGTCGAGGTTGGCCTTGCGCTCGGCGAACGCCGCGAGGCGGCCCTCGATGTGGTTGAGCTGCCCCTCGATCAGGCGCACCTGCACCGGATCGATGGCGCGCACCGCATCGAGCTGCGAGGTGTATTCGGCGCGCTGCGCCTCGAGCACGCTTACCTGCGCGTCGATGATCGGGTCGTCGAGCCGCACCAGCGGGGTGCCGGGCAGCACGGTGGCGCCATCGAGCGCGGCGACGCGCTGCACCACCCCATCGGTGCCGGAGCGGACCATCGAGCCCTCGGGTACCCAGACGACGCCCTGCGCCACGGTCGCGTAGGGCAGCGGGATGGCGAACAGGATTGCGAAAATCAGGCCCACTGCCCCGGTGGTGACCAGCACCGAGCGCGTGCGATGGCCGTTCAGCCGGCCGTTCGAGAACACGAAGCCCAGCCCCTTGAAGGCGGGGAGGATGAAGCTCTGGAACAGCGTGTAGATGGCGATGGCGATGCCGACGAAGAACAGCTGCGTGGCAACGAAGCTCGCGATGCCCAGCGACACACCCACGCGGTAGATGGCGGCGAGCACGGCGTAGCCGAACAGCCACTTGCGCTCGGAGGGGTGGGTCACCGGGCTATCCTGGTCCTCGACGCCAAACAGGTATTTCTGCACGACGTGGAAGAAATACTTGTTGGAGCGGGTGCCGAGGTTGGGGATCTCGATCAGGTCGGCGAAGATGTAGTAGCCGTCGAAGCGCAGCAGCGGGTTGCCGTTGAACAGCAAGGTCGAGAGGCCGCCGATCAGCATGACGTTGAAGGCGATGGCGCGGACCATGCCGGGCTCCGCATTCACCCAGACGATCATGGCGATGGCAGCGAGCAGCAGCTCGACCATGATGCCGGCGCCCGAGACGACGAGGCGCTTCCACTTCTGCTGGAACGCCGCCGACGCCGAGGCATCGACATAGGGCACCGGGATCAGCACCAGCAGCATGATGCCGAACTCGTGCAGCTGCCCGCCCCAGACCTTGGTGGCCGAGGCGTGGCCGAGTTCGTGCACCAGCTTGATCAGCGGATAGACAGCGGCGAGGATCAGCAGGTTCTGCGCCGAGAGGGCCTGGGTGACGACGTCGGCGGTAAGCTCCTGCCAGTGCATCACCGCCAGCACCACGCCGGCAATGACGACGCCGAGCCACAGCAGGAAGCCGGGCACGGTGTAGATCAGGCGGAACAGCGGGACGAGCGCGTTCAGCATCCGGTCGGGGTCGAACAGCGGCATGCGCAGGGCGAGCGGGTTGCGCAGCTTCTGCATCAGGGCGCGGTCGGCGGTCTCGCGGGCGCGCTCGGCAAGTTCAGCGATATCGGGCGGGGTCTCGCCGGTGAGGAGGTCGGCGGCGTGGAGCTGGCCGAGGAGCTGGATCGTCTCGTCCTGCGTCGGCGGCTCGTCTTTCGCCCGGTCGGCGACTGCCTGCCAGATGTCGCGCACGGTGCGGCGGCCATCCATCAGGTTGAGCATCAGATTGGCCGAGGGCGAGATGCGGTGATAGCGGCCGGACTGGTTGTCCTGCAGGATGTACCAGGTGTCGCCGCGGAAGCGCTGGCGGTGGATGGTGGCGTGCGAGCGCAGCCGCGGGGTGAGGTCGGAAACGCGATACCAGTTCTGCGAAAAGGGCGACTTGGCCATCTTGCGCTAGCGTAGCCACTGCCAGGACGCGACGCGGGCCCAGTCGAGGAACGAGCGCGCCCAGATCCAGATCAGCAGCCGCTGCTCGACCTCGATCTTGGCGACGCCATCCATGCCTGGCCGGAGGCGCTCCGACGCGCCGGTGAGGCTGCCTTCGACGCGGAACACGGTGTGCCCTTCGCGCGCCTCGGCGACGGGGGTGATCTTGTCGACGATGAAGTCGAACGGCTGATCGGGCACCGCGGCGAACAGCGCGGAACCCGGGTGCCCCAGCTGCACGTCGCCGATCTGGCTCTGGTCGACCGCGAGAGTGACTCGGTAGGCGTCGAGCGGGGCGAGTTCGAACAGGGTGGTGCCGCGACTGACCACGGCGCCGATCGACTGGCTGAGGTCACCGGCGG
>CAIMLX010000127.1 GCA_903842455.1 uncultured Hyphomicrobiales bacterium
CAGTATCAGGTTGGTGTGAGCAACCCGACCCTACCGGAAATCCGTCGATGACCACCCAGCCGCTCGTTCGCTACGGCGCTCGTAATGGCGCGCTGCCGAGCGGCTTGACACCTCAGTTACACCACGTCCCGGGACACGACCTGCTATCGGGTTGGGGTGCTGCAGCTCAGGTCCCAGAACGTGCCCTGCCAGTTGGAGATCTAGCCTTGGCAGCTACAGGCGTGACAGCGCCAGACCACAAGATCTGTGGCAGTGAGGCCGATCTCGACATCGCTATCTTTGGGCTTGCGGCACTTGAAACAGACCGGCCGAGGCGCCCCGCTTGGCCGGCGCGGGTTCGAAGCGTAAGAGACGGCGGCCGTCGCGAAGTCCGCGACCTTTCGGGCCGGACCCCGCTCAATGGCGACTGCACCCTTGCCGTCCTTGCATCCGGCGGCGGCTAGCGAATCGTATAGCCGCCGTCCACCACCAGCACCTCGCCTGTAACGTAGGCTGAGGCCGAGGAGCACAGATAGAGCGCCGCCGCGCCGATATCCTCTGGCGTGCCGGCGCGCCGCATCGGCGTCATCTCCTTCCACACCGGGCCCCAGACCGGGTCGCGGAGACCACCCGAGGTCATGTCGGTGTCGACGTAGCCCGGCGCGATGGCGTTCACCCGGATATTGTCACCGACATAGTCGCTGGCGAGGCTCTTGGTCAGCATGTGCACGGCCGCCTTTGACGCATTGTAGGCCGCCTGCGACTGCGGGATGTTGGAGACCAGCCCGGAGATCGAGCCGACGTTGAGGATCACGCCGCTTCTTTGCTGCCGCATTGGCCCCAGGGCCGCCTGGCAGGCGCGGAACACCGCATCGAGATTGATGTCCATCAGCCGGCGATAGTCCGCCTCTGCGAAGCTATGGGTGTCGCCGTGCTTTGCAACCCCGGCATTGTTGACCAGGATGTCCAGCCGTCCGGCCAGCGCGACGGTGTCGGCGACCAGCTTGGCAGGGGCCTTGGGGTCTTCCATGTCGGCCTGCAGATAGTCGACCTGGTGCCCGGCCGCTCGCAACCGTTCGATCACCTCTGGTTTGGGAACCTTGGAGGATAGGATGACGTGGGCGCCGGCTTCGGCCAGTGCCTCGACAATGCCGAGCCCGATGCCGCGGGTGCCGCCGGTGACCAGCGCCACCTTTCCGTCTACGCGAAACCGATCCAGGATCATGCAAGTCCTCCTCTGAATGTTGAGTGGGGTGCTTCCCGCTCTTTTTACCGTCCGCCGGCCTAGCCGTGTCCAAGCACGAAGTCGGCGCAGCGGTCGCCCAGCATCATCGCCGGGGCGTTGGTGTTACCGGCGTTGATATTGGGCACGGCCGACATGTCAGAGACCCGCAGGTTGTCGATGCCGCGCACCCGCATGCGCGCGTCGAGCACGGCATCGCTGTCGCCGTCGGCGCCCATGCGCGCGGTGCTCGCCGGGTGGTAGTTGGTCTTGACAAAGCGCCGGCAATGGTCGGCCATTGCGGCGTCGCTGAGGTCCGGCCCCGCGGGGGCGATGACCTTGCTGATCCGCTTGCCTAGCGGGCCCGACTGCAGCACTTCGCGGAAGAAACGCTGCCCCTCAACCATGATCTTCATGTCCTCCGGATGCTTGAGGAGGTTGGGCGAGACCAGCGGCATGTCGTCCGGGTTGGCCGAGCGCAACTCCACCGAGCCACGCGATTTCGGCTTCACCAGCACGGTGGTGATGGTGACCCCATAGCCGTCGTCGAAGACCTTCAACAGGTCGCGGTCGAGATAGACGATGGGAACGCAGAAGGCCTGGATCGAAGGGACGCCGCCACGATCGATCGGATTGATGAAGGCGCCCGCTTCGAACCCCGCCGAGAGGATCGGGCCGTTTCCGAAGATCTTGAAGTTCAGCCCGTTCTTCAGCATGCGCCAGCCGACGCCCTGCTTGTAGTAGCCGTAGGGGCCATTGGCGAGCGAGATCACCGGCACTTCCGGGTGGTCGATGAGGTTCTGCCCGACCCCCGGCAGATCGGCGATTACCCCGATGCCGTGCGACTTGAGATGCGCGGCCGGCCCGATCCCCGAGAGCATCAGCAGTTTGGGTGTGACCAGCGCGCCTGCGGAAACGATGATATCGCCGCTCGCGAAGGCCGTCTGCTCGACGCCCGAGGCGTCGCGGTAGGTGACGCCCACCGCCCTGGCGTTCTCGACATTGATGCGGCGCACCGCGGCGCGGAGCTTCACCGTCAGCCGCGGGTCGGCTTTCAGCGGCTCGATATAGGCATAGGCGGAGCTGGAGCGTTTGCCTCGCCGGTTCATGAACTGGTAAAAGCCCACGCCGCGCTGGGTGGGGCCATTGAAATCGTTGGTGAAAGGCTCGCCCATTTGCTGCACCGACTGCACGAACCAGCGCGACACGTCGTCGATATGTCCTGGATCCGACACCAGCAGTGGTCCGTCGGTACCGTGCAGATCGTTGGCCAGTCGGTTGTTGCCCTCGATACCGCGGAAATGGTCCAGCACCGTTGCCCAGTCCCAGCGCGCGCCGTCGTTGTTGCCGCGAAGAAGCTCGTCCCATTCGTTGTAGTCCGACGGTCGGCCGCGCATGTACACCTGTGCGTTCACCGATGAGCCGCCGCCCAATACATTGCCCTGGGGGATATCGTGCACACGGCCGTTAAGATGATCCTGGGGCACCGTGTGGTGGTAGGTCATGTACTTGGAACCGTTGATCAGTTTGAAGATCCCCGGCGGCATGTCGAGCAGCGGGTGGTGGTGCGAATGGCCGGCCTCGAGCAGCAACACCTTGCGACCGCCATCGGTCACCAATCGTGCCGCCGCGACGCAGCCCGAAGCGCCTCCACCGATCACGATATGATCGTATTCCTCCAGCATTCGCTTCCCTCTACCCCTTTTTCCGGGCCTTCAACACCGTCGCCGCACGCTCGGGATTGGTGCTCCGAGTACTCTTGAATGAGCTCACGGCCGGTCAGCCGGAAAGAGATTTTGCACCCCGATGTCGGAGACCTGCGTCACCCCGCAAAGACCCATGGTCGTGGCAAGCTCCTTGTGGATGATCTCGAGGGCCCGGGTTACGCCCGCACCGCCGGCCGCTCCAAGGCCGTAGAGCATCGCACGGCCTATCATGACACCGTGCGCGCCAAGCGCGAGGCCCTTGAAGACATCCTGACCGGTGGTGAAGCCGCCATCGATCAGCAGCTCGACCTTGGAACCGACCGCCGCCGCAATCGCAGGCAGCGCCGCAATCGTCGATGGCGCTCCGTCGAGTTGGCGACCACCGTGATTGGAGACAACGAGTGCGTCCGCGCCCACCTGCTGC
>CAIMLX010000128.1 GCA_903842455.1 uncultured Hyphomicrobiales bacterium
AGGCCTCGAAAAGCCGAGTGCCGGACGGATCGGCCGGCGTGAGGGGCTGGTGGGCTATGTGTTTTCCGACCCGCGCAAGGCGTTCAACCCGACGCTGCCAGTTGGCGTGTCGCTGACCGAGCCGCTGCGGGTGGAACAGACCTTGCTGGTGGAGGAGCAGGCGGACCGGCTGGTCGATGCGGTGCGGGCCGTGGGTCTCGAACCGGACCTGCTGGCGCGATTGCCGGATGCCCTGGGCTCGGCCGACCTGCAGCGAATGGCGCTGGCCCGTGCGCTGGTGGGGCGCCCGGCCCTGGTGCTGCTCGACGACCCAACGGCCTGCCTCGACCCGGCCGAGGCGCGGGAGTTCCTGGTGTATTTCGCTCGGGCCCGGGCGGATTTCGGCCTGACGGCGATCCTGGCATCGCGCGAGTTCGACGTGCTGCAGGCGGCGGCGGACCGGCTTCTGGTGCTCGACGGTGGTCACATCGTGGAGGGCGGCAAGCCGGGCGAACTGGCCGGGGCACCGCAGCAGGAGATCACCCGCCGCCTTGTGTCGATGCGCTATCCACCACCGGTTCACCACATGGATGAACTGCCGAGGGGTGAGCAGGTGGTCGAGGCTGCCCCGGTCGCTTCGCCTGCCCCGGCAGCCGAACAGGGGGCGGAGGGTCGCGCCGCACCAACCGATCAGCCTGGCGAGTTGCCAGTGGATCCCGGGCAGCAGTCAGAGCCCGCCGTCGCCGAAGGCAGTGAAGGCGCGGGCGCCGCGGTTGTGGAGCCTCCCCTCACCACCCTGCCGGATGGCGCCCCTCCGCCGGCGCCGGAGCGCGAGGCAGAGGCCGTAGTCGATGCTGAGCCTGCGGCGGTGCACGGACTGTCGGCCAGAATCATCATCGCGCCGGTCGTGCTGTCCGACCCGGTGCCGGTTCCGGTTCCGACAGAGGCGGCGATCGGGGCGGAACCCCGCGAACCGTTGCAGCCCGTTCCGGTACCGGACGGCAACGCCAGAGCCGGAGAGTGTGACGGAAGCAGTGGATGTGGGCGCCCCCATCATCACACTGCCGGAAAGTCCCCCTGCCCCGCTGAGCGGTGAAGAAGCATCCCCCTCGCCGATGCCCGAAGAGGGGTCAGCCGGCGCCGCGCCTGAGCCGGCAGCACCGTCAGGCGATGGCGCCGACGAAGGTGCCGAAGGCGGGCAGGCTCAGGCTGCCATCGACGGGGCCATCGACACTGCCCGGCGCATCGACGCCCCGGACAGTGAGGCCAGCCGGTAGCGGCACGCTGACCTCGTTCTCGGTCATGTTGTAGGCGCAGAGCAGTTTCTCGCCGCTGCCTTCGCGCGTGAACATCAGCACGCCTGCGGGGGCGTCGAGTGTCGCGATGGCGCCCTTGACCAGAGCGGGGTGCTGCTTGCGGAAGTTCAGCGTCGCCCGGTAGTGGTGCAGCAGGCTGTCGTTCTGTTGCTCCTGCAGGTCGGGCGCCTTCAGCAGGTGATCGGAGGGCACCGGGAGCCAGGCCCGCTGCGCAGTGGAGAAGCCGCCCATCGGCGCATTGGCCTGCCAGACCATCGGGGTGCGGCAGCCGTCGCGGCCCTTGAACTCGGGCCAGAACTCGATGCCGTAGGGGTCAACCAGGTCCTCGAAGGACAGTTCGGCTTCGGTCAGGCCCAGTTCCTCGCCCTGGTAGAGGCAGACCGAGCCACGCATGGTGAGCAGCATGGTGGCGGTCAACCGCGCGAAGGCGTCCTTGTTGGCATGGGCGGCCCAGCGGCTGACATGGCGGACGACGTCGTGGTTGGAGAAGGCGAGGCAGATCCAGCCTTCCGGTGCATCCTTCTCGGTGAGGTCGATGGCCTTGCGGAAATGGCCGGCATCGAAGGCGCCGCCGAGGTAGTCGAAGGTGTAGGCCATGTGCAGCTTGTCGGTGCCCGAGGTGTACTGGGCCATGACTTCGAGCTGGTGCTGGCTGTCGCCGATCTCACCGACGGTGGTCCGGCCGGGATACTGATCCATCAGGGCGCGCAGGCGCTTCAGGAACGCGAGGTTTTCCGGCTGGCTCTTGTCGTAGACGTGCTCCTGGAAATTGTAGGGGTTCACGGCGGGGGCAGTGGAGGCGTTGAAGTCCTCCGGCTTGACCACCGGGTTCGACTCGAGGCCGAGCGAGCAGAAGTAGAAGTTGACGGTATCGAGCCGGAAGCCATCGACGCCGCGCTCGAGCCAGAAGCGCAAGTCGGAAAGGACGGCGTCCTGCACGGCGGGGTTGTGGAAGTTCAGGTCGGGCTGGGAGGCGAGGAAATTGTGCAGGTAGTACTGCATGCGCCGGCTGTCCCACGTCCAGGCGGACCCGCCGAAGATCGAGAGCCAGTTGTTGGGCGGCGTACCATCGGGGTTGGGATCGGCCCAGACATACCAGTCGTGCCGCTCGTTGGTCCGGTTCATGCGCGATTCCTGGAACCACGTATGCTTGTCGGACGAGTGCGAGATCACCTGGTCGATGATAACCTTCAGGCCCAGGGCGTGGGCCTTTTCGAGCAGCCGGTCGAAATCGCCGAGCGAGCCGAAGATCGGGTCGACGTCGCGGTAGTTCGAGACGTCGTAACCGAAATCCTGCATCGGCGAGGTGAAGAAGGGGCTGAGCCAGATGGCATCGACGCCGAGGCCGGCGACATAATCGAGGCGCTCGGTGATGCCGACGAGGTCGCCGACGCCGTCGCCGTTGTGATCCTGGAAGGAGCGCGGGTAGATCTGGTAGATCACCGCGCCACGCCACCAATCCTGATCGATGGGGGTCGGCGGCACGGACTTCTGCTCGGTCATCCCAAGGGAGGCGGCGGGCGGCACGAGGCTCATGGGGGTCTCCGGTAGTGGCACGAGGTTGGGGCTGGGTTTGGCGCGGGGCGGGATGGGAGTCAATCGAGGCAGGGTGCCGACCAGGCGCTAGTCCTGCACCAGCCGGAAGGTCTTCTCGTCGTAGTACTGCGTGTTCCACGACCCATCGGAGTTCTGCACGAAGGCCTCGAGGCAGCCATCATCGGTGCGGGTGACGTCCCGTGCGTCTATTCCATGCTGCCGAAGCTGCATCTTCCACAGCTGCTTGTCGGTGTCGCGGTCGCGCTTCACGTTGCCGCCCGAGATGCTGAACTCGAAGTGCAGCCCGGGCGTGTTGTCGTCGGCATCGCAGCGCGCCCGGCCCTCTGCCCAGGCGGGCGTCGCCAGCAGCGCGAGGGCGCAGACGGAAATGATGAGGCGATGCAGCATTGTCGGCACTCCGAGGCTGCCGTGACTTAAGCGCGCGATCTGGGCGATACAATGAGGGTTGGCCCTGCCTTCAGGTCGGTGGCTTTTCCCGCACCAGCGTCGTCACGAAGGGAATGGCGAAGGTCAGCAGCAGCAGCCGGCTGACATGGTGGGCGGCGATGAACGCCGTATCGAACCCTAGCGCGATGCCCAGCGCCCCCATGCCCTCGAGCCCGCCCGGCGACAGCCCGAGCCAGATCTGCCCGAACGGCATCGCCACCAGCGGCGTGATCGCCAGCACCACGGTGGTGCTGATGGCGACGGTGATCGCGGTGCCCGCAAGGCCGCCCTTCGCCGCCCGCCAGAACTCCTGCCGGGTGATGCCGTTGAAACGCACGCCGATCATGGCGCCCACCATGATGAAGGTGATGGTCAGCAGCAGCGGCGGGATCTGCCCTTCGAACCAGCCCGCGAGCTTGGCGGCAATCGAGAACGCCATGGCGCCGAGCACGTAGCCGGCCGGCGCGCGGAGCTTGGTCAGGATGAACCCGGCGATGGCGCAGCCGATCGCCACCGGCAGCAGCGTCATCACCTCCATCGGCGGAGCGGTGGAAACCAGCCCCTCGAAGTGCCCGATCGGCAGGAACAGCGCCCCGATCGGCACGCAGATGGTGAGCAGCAGGATGCGGATGACCTGGATGATGACGATCTGCCGGCTGTCGCCGACCCCTGCCGCCGCGATCGACATGACAAAGCTGAGGTGGCCGGGGAACGAACTGAGATAGGCGGTGCCCCGGTCGAGCCCGAAGAATTTCCTGAGCACATAGCCGGTGATCGAGATGATGAGGACCAGTTCGAGCACCAGCCCCGCCAGCGTCACCGGCCACTGGATCATCATGGCCACCGAGTCGCGGGCGACGGAGGCGCCCATCGAGAGGCCGGTGGCGACGAATGTGGCGTCGCGCAGCCAGTTCGGCAGCATCACCCTGACGCCCGAAAGCGCGGCAATGGCGACAGCCAGCGCCCCGCCCATCAGCCACCCGGCCGGCAGGCCCACCGCAGCCGCGATGCCGCCGCCGGCTGCCGAGATTGCGATGGTGAGGAGGGTCCGGCGCGCGATCACGACGGAGGAAGCGGAGTGAGGCATGGCGCGGACTTTAGGGGCTGTAGCCGGGTGGGCAAATCGTCATATGGGCTAAGCTGGGGTTGTTCGTCCCCTCATCCGTCTCGGCCTTCGGCCTCGCCACCTTCTCCCTCAAGGGGAGAAGGGAGACGGCGCTCCGCCTCATCCAAGGAGGCACCGTTTCCCCTCTCCCCTTGAGGGAGAGGGTGGCGCGCAGCGCCGGGTGAGGGGACGTTCAGCCCTTTGCCGAAGCGCCTTCGACCAGCCGGACCCAGTAGCTGACGCCGACGGGGATCACGTCGTCGTTGAAGTCGTAGGTGTCGGAGTGCAGTTCCGGACCGTCGCCGGTGCCGAGGAACATGAAGGCGCCCGGTCGGGCCTGCAGCATGTAGGAGAAATCCTCGCCGCCCATGGAGGGATCGGTGTTCGCATCGACGCGATCGTCTCCGGCTACGGAAGCCGCGATGCCGGCGGCGAAATCGACGGCTTCGGGTGCGTTCACCGTCACCGGGTAGCCGCGGTGGTAGGTCACCGCCGCCTTGCCGCCGAGGGTTTCCACGAGGCCGACAGTCACCGCCTTGAGCCGGGTTTCCATCAGACCGCGCACGTCCTCGTCGAGGGTCCGCACGGTGCCGGCCAGTTCGACGCGCTGCGGGATGATGTTGAAGGCATCGCCGGCGTGGAACATGGTCACGCTCAGCACCGCAGACCGCATCGGATCGACGTTGCGCGATACCAGCGTCTGCAAGGTGACGATCAGCTGCGCGGCGATGGAGACAGGATCGACCGCGAAGTGCGGCCGGGCGGCATGCCCGCCCTTGCCCTCGATGACGATGTCGAAGCGGTCGCTCGCCGCCATGATGCCACCGGGGCGGGTGGCGAAGCTGCCCTTGGGGATGCCGGGCATGTTGTGCATGCCGAACACCTGGGCGATGGCGAAACGCTCCATCATACCGTCATCGACCATGGCCTTGCCGCCGGCGCCGCCCTCTTCGGCGGGCTGGAAGATCAGCACCGCGTCGCCGTCGAAATTGCGGGTCTCGGCCAGGTACTTGGCCGCGCCGAGCAGCATGGCGGTGTGCCCGTCGTGGCCGCAGGCATGCATCTTGCCGGGGACGGTGCTGGAATGGGGTTTGCCGGAGCGCTCCAGGATCGGCAGGGCGTCCATGTCGGCGCGCAGGCCGATGTTGGCACCGGGTCCACGGCCCTTGATCACTCCGACGACGCCCGTCCGCCCGATCCCTTCCACTACCTCGTCCACGCCGAACGAGCGCAGCAGTTCGGCCACCCGGGCAGCCGTGCGGTGGACGTCGTAGAGCGTTTCGGGGTGGGCATGGAAATCGTGGCGCCAGCCGACGATCTCCTCGGAGAACTCGGCGATGCGGTTGATGACGGGCATAAAGAGCTCTGGTGCTGTTAAGCCGCCACTGTGCCGTTTGCCCGTTGGAGGGTCAACCCACGGGCTAGGGGATGGCCACCCGCTGCGTGCGACCGTCGGCCAGTCGTACCGAGAACGTGCCCTCGTAGGTGAGGTCGCCGACCGCAGCGCCATCGAGCGCCAGTTGCACCAGCTCGGTCACACGACCTTCCGTGAAACTAATCACCCGCAGCGCCTCCCGGCTCCCGGACGGAATGACCAGGTCGGGAACGCCGTCGCCGTTTATGTCCCTTGCGAGCGACAGGCTCTGTTGCTCCGTACCGATCGCGTGGTTCGATACGTCGTCGACCTGCGCCACCCGCCGCAGTGTGCTGCCCTCCAGCCGCCACAGTTCCAGTCGCTTCACCAAGTGCGGCATCTGCACCAGCGCAATCTCGAGCCGGCCGTCCCCATCGAAATCGGCGATCTGCGCCGGGTTGAGCCACCGATGCGGTTGCCCGATGAACGGCGTTGCAGCGATAATCCCGAGACGGTCTCCGTCGATGCCGATGACCGCCAGCGCCGCCCCCTGGGACAGCGAGCTCAACACGGCGATGATTTCTTCGGTGCCGTCGCCGTCGAGATCGGCGAGCCGAACGATGGAGTCCTCGAAGACTACGGTCGATGGCAACACCAGCGAAACGATCCGGCCGTCGGCCATGCGGGCCCGGAGCCCACCCGCCTCGGCGCTGTTGTCGTGGACGAAGTGGTCGTACCGGCCGGTCGGCAGGATGAACCAGGCCTCCGCGACTGCGCTGCCACGCGCCGCCACGCTGTCGCGAAGCGCGTCGGGATCGCTGCCAAAATCAATCGCGCGCGCCGATCCGGCAGAGCCCAGCAGAAACGCCAGGAGCACCGCCATCAACAGGGGCATGGTTTTCTCCTGTTGTGGCATCGGACTGACCATATATTGCTTCCCCCGAACTTGCCCACTCCGGGCAATTTTGCAAATACACCCGGCACTTGCCCTGTCAATTTACCACTCCGGGCGTGGAGGACACGATGAAAATCCTCGTTGCCGTCAAGCGTGTGATCGACCACGCCGTTCGCGTGCGGGTGAAGCCCGATGGCTCGGGCGTCGAAACCGCCAATGTGCGCATGTCGATGAACCCTTTCGACAAGCATGCCGTCGAAGCCGCCGTGCAGCTAGTCGAGGCTGGGGCAGCGACCGAGATCGTCGTTGTCTCGATCGGGCCGAAGCAGTCGACCGATGTCATTCTGACGGCGATGGCCATGGGCGGGCATCGCGGCATTCTCATCGAGACCGAGGCCCGCGTCGAAACGCTTGCGGTGGCCAAGCTGCTGCGGGCGGTGGTGGCCGAGGAAGCGCCGGACCTGGTGTTGCTCGGCAAGCAGGCGGTGGACGACGATTCCAACCAGGTGGGCCAGATGCTCGCCGGCCTGCTCGACTGGCCGCAGGCCACCTTCGCGTCGGAGATCACGGTGGTGGATGGCGGCCTCGAGGTGACCCGCGAGGTCGACTACGGCCGTGCCACGGTATCGGTGCCGCTGCCGGCCATCGTGACGGCCGACCTGCGCCTCAACGAGCCCCGCAACGCCGCCCTGCCGATGGTGATGAAGGCGCGGAGCAAGCCGCTGGCGGTGCGTCCCGTCGCGGAGTTCGGCGTCGATGTTACGCCGCGCCTGACCATAGAGAAGGTCAGCCCGCCGGCCGAACGGCCCGGCGGCAAGCTGGTTGGCTCGGCCGACGAGCTGATTGCTGCGCTGAAGGGCGAACTCTCCGAGCTGGAGGCGCTTTGATGACCGTCCTTGTTCTCGCCGAACACGATCTCGGCCATCTGTCGCCCGCCACCGCGCGGATCGTCGCGGCTGCCGAACAACTCGGAACAGTCGATGTTCTCGTCGCCGGGCACGATGTCTCCGGTGTTGCAGCCGAGGCGTCGGAGATCGCCGGGGTCGCCCGGGTTCTGGTTGCCGATAGCGACGCGCTGGCCGCGCTCGCGCCCGACGCGCTGGTGGGGTTGCTGCTGCCGCTGAGCGAGCGTTACACGCACATCGTCGCTGCCGCTGCCGCGACCGGTCGCGACGCCATCCCGCGGCTCGCGGCAAAGCTCGACCTGATGCCGGTCACCGACGTCATCGCCATCCACGGACCCGGCCGGTTCGATCGGCCGATCTACGCCGGCAACGCCATCGAGACGGTGTCGTCGGGCCAGCCGAAGCAGTTGCTCACCATCCGCGCCTCGGCCTTCCGCCCCGCCGCAACGGGCAACGCGGCGCCGATCGAGCCGCTGCTGCCGACGGTCGGTACGGTGACGAAGTTCCTCGCGGACTACCGGACGGAGGGCGACCTGCCTGATCTCGGAACCGCGCAGATCGTGGTGGCCGGTGGGGTCAGCTTCGGTTCGGCGGAGAAGTTCGCGCTGGTTGCTGACCTCGCCAAGGCCCTCGGCGCCGCCGTCGGCGCTACCCGGGCCGCGGTGGATGCAGGATACGCGCCCAACGACTGGCAGGTCGGCCAGACCGGCAAGATCGTGGCGCCTGATCTCTATATCGGCATCGGCGTATCGGGCGCGCTGCAGCATCTGGCCGGTATCCAGGGGGCGAAGAAGATCATCGCCATCAACAAGGATCCGGAGGCGCCGCTGATGAAGATTGCTGACTATGCGCTGGTGGGGGATCTGTTCGAGATCGTGCCCGCGCTGATCGAAGCTTTGAAACGCTGAGGCTGCCGGTGGTCCTCCACTGTGGCGAAGCCACGGGGGAGGACCCCGGCGACCTCGGCGCCAACCCGTCGCCGCCCGTTGCAATTCGCCTCCCACCGCCTATAACTCCCCCGCCTTAATCTCCCCCGGAAACCTGCAGAATGTTTGAGACGCTCAAGAAGGCCACGCTCGACAAGATTTTCGTGCTGATGGCCGAGTACGCCGCCGATCCCCGCAACGGCAAGATCGACCTCGGCGTGGGCGTCTACAAGGACCCTGGCAACAACACCCCGATCATGACCTCGGTGAAGAAGGCCGAGCAGCGCATCCTCGATGGCGCCAAGACCAAGACCTACAAGGGCGTCGTCGGCAACAAGGAGTTCTCCTCGGCCATCGTCGACCTGGCGCTGGGTGGCGTCGTCGACAAGTCGCGCATCCGCACCGTGAACGGCGCTGGCGGCACCGGCGCGCTGATGATCCTGCTGCAGGTGCTCGGCCGGGCCCGTCCGGGTGGCCGCATCTTCATCTCCGACCCGACCTGGCCGAACCACATTCCGCTCGCCGAGAATGCCGGCCTCGCGGTCAACTACTACCCGTACTTCGACCCCAAGACCCGCGCCGTCGATTTCGACGCGATGATGAAAACGCTCGACGGGCTCACCAGCCACGACATCGTGCTGTTGCACGGCTGCTGCCACAACCCGACCGGCGCCAACCTGACCACGGCGCAGTGGGACATCGTGGTCGAGAGTCTGAAGCGCACCGGCGCCTTCCCGCTGGTCGATCTCGCCTATCTCGGCTTCGGCGACGGCATCGAGGCCGACGCCTATGGGGTTCGCAAGGTGGCGTCCTCGGTACCGGAGTCGCTGATCGCCTTCTCGGCATCGAAGAATTTTGGCCTCTACCGTGAGCGTGCCGGCGTCGCCATCGCCATTGCGGCAGACAGCGAGACTGCCGACGTGGTCTCGTCGCAGATGCAGAACATCATCCGCGGCACCATCAGCCAGACCCCCGACCACGGCGCCGAAATCGTCCGCGTCATCCTCGAGGACAAGGAGCTGCGCGCCGAGTGGGAGGCCGAGCTGACCATGATGCGCGAGCGCATGCAGCGCCTGCGCGTCAAGCTTGCCGACGCCATCCGCCAGCGCTCGAACTCGAAGGATTTCGACTTCATCGCCGAGCATTCCGGCATGTTCTCGCTGCTCGGCCTGCCCGAGGACGTCGTTACGAAACTGAAGCTCGACGATGCGATCTACATGATCAACGACAGCCGCATCAACGTCGCCGGCATCCCCGAGGATCGCGTCGGCGAACTGGCCGACAAGCTGCTCGCCGCCATCCGCTGATCCTTCAGTACAGCCCCGCTTGAAGCCGGCCCCAAAGGGCTTAGGTTAGGGGCACAAAGCCAGTTTCCGTTGGAGGGGACAAAGATGAAGTTCTTCGCAGATACCGCCGAGATCGAGGACATCAAGAAGCTGCAGGAGAGCGGGCTCCTCGATGGCATCACCACCAATCCCTCGCTGATCGCGAAATCCGGCCGTGACTTCAAGGAAGTCATCCAGGAGATCTGCGGTATCGTCCCCGGCCCGGTTTCCGCCGAAGTCGCCTCCACCGATTTCGAAACCATCATGAAGGAAGCCCACGTCCTGCGTAAGCTCGCGGACAACGTGGTGGTGAAGCTGCCGCTCACCGTCGACGGCCTCAAGGCGTGCAAGATCCTCACCGGCGAAGGCACCAAGACCAACGTCACGCTCTGCTTTTCGGCCAACCAGGCGCTGCTCGCCGCCAAGGTCGGCGCTACCTATATCTCGCCCTTCATCGGCCGCCTCGACGACATCAACCTCGAAGGCATGCAGCTGATCCGCGACATCCGCCAGATCTACGACAACTACGCCTTCTCGACCGAAATCCTCGCGGCCTCCATCCGCACGCCCAACCACATCACCGAAGCCGCGCTGGCCGGTGCCGACGTCGCCACCATCCCGCCGGCGGTGATCTACAAGCTCGCCGACCACCCGCTGACCAAGTCGGGCCTCGAGCAGTTCGTGAAGGACTGGAAGGGCACCGGCCAGAGCATTCTCTGAGCTGGCAGGGTGTCAAGGCAAGGGGCGGCGCTTGTTGCTCCCCCCTCCACCGCCTTCGGCGGTCCCCCTCCCCCGTAAACGGGAGAGGATGGCGTTCAGTCCACCCCGCGGCCAACATCGATCCTTCTCACGCTCGCGGGGGAAGGTGCCCGGCAGGGCGGAAGGGGGGAGCAACACGCTCCACCCGCGACAACGGACCCGACCCAATGGCCAATGAATCCATCGCCGCTGCAGTCCGCACCGCGCTGAACGCCGTCGAAATCCCCGGCGGCGGGGCGCTTGCCGGCTATGGCGGGCTCAGCGAAATCATCGTCACGACCGGCGCCGTCGCCTTCGCCATCTCGGTGGCTCCCGGCATGGAGGCCGCCTTCGGCCCCGCCCGCGTTGCCGCACAGGCCGCAGCAGAACGCGTCGCCGAAGGCCGCAAGGTGATGGTGTCGCTCACCTCCGACCGCAACCAGGCCGCCACCGGCCAGGCCAAGGCGCAGGGGCGCCCTGGCCCTGCCCCGCGTGAAGCCGTCCCCGGCATCCGCCACATCATCGCAGTCGGCTCGGGCAAGGGCGGCGTCGGCAAGTCGACCGTCGCGGTGAACCTTGCCCTCAGCTTTGCGGCCGAGGGCCTCCGCACCGGCATTCTCGATGCCGATCTTTATGGCCCGTCGATCCCGAAACTGCTCGGCCTCGAGGGCAAGCCGGCCGTCCGCGCCGATGGCATCTTCTCGCCGCACGAAGCCTATGGCCTCAAGGCGATGTCGATCGGCTCGATGCTGACCGCCAACCAGGCGGTGGTGTGGCGCGGCCCGATGGCCACCTCGGCGCTGCGCCAGCTGCTGCGCGAGAGCGACTGGGGTGACCTCGACGTGCTCGTCGTCGACCTGCCGCCGGGCACCGGCGACATCCAGATCTCGCTGGTCCAGCAGGTGCCGCTGCTCGGCGCGGTCATCGTCTCGACCCCGCAGGATCTGGCGCTGATCGATGCGAAAAAGGCGATGGACATGCTGCTGCGCACCGAGGTGCCCATACTCGGCCTCGTCGAGAACATGAGCTATTTCGTCGCCCCCGATACCGGCACACGCTACGACATTTTCGGCCATGGTGGGGCGCGGCAGGCGGCGGACACTTTCGACATCCCGTTCCTCGGGGAGATTCCGCTAGTCATGTCGATCCGCGAAACCTCCGATGCCGGCAGGCCGGTCGTTGCCACCCGTCCCGACGGCCCCGAGGCCCAGGCCTTCCGCGCCATCGCAAAAAAGCTGATCGCCACCGTGCCGGCACTGAAGCGCTGATGCGCGAGATCCGCCTCGCGACGCCCGCCGAGATCGACGCCGTCATCGGCATCGCCCCGGCCGGCCGCGAGCGTCAGGAGGCCATCGCCGAGTGGGTGCAGGCGGGCCAGTGCCACGTGCTCTGGCAGGATGGCATGGCGGCAGGCTACACCGCCTTCACCCGCAGCTTTTTCCGATCGGCTTTCATCGAAATGCTGGTGGTTTCGCCGCTGACCCGCCGCCAGGGCATCGGACGGACGCTCGTGGAGCACTGCATCGGCCTCGTGCCGGCCGACGAGAAGCTCTGGACCTCGACCAACGAGTCCAACACCCCGATGCGGGCCCTGCTGCCGCAACTGGGCTTCGTCTACACCGGCCAGTTCGCCGGCCTCGACGAGGGCGATCCGGAGCGCATCTACCTGCGCTGGTCCGGCCTGCCGGACTGATCACCCCGGCGTGACATACCTTCGTCACCTGTATATGAAATCGATTGCATAACGCTGGGGCGTCGAGAATCGGCCTCCTGAACCGACGACATGCGCGTCAACACGCCAAGCGAGGAGCGCCTCCATGTTCACCACGACCCGCCACGACCTCGGCCCCAATTTCACCTTCGGCACCGCCACCGCCGCCTACCAGATCGAGGGTGGGCAGACCGATGGCCGCGGCTCCGCCATCTGGGATACGTTCGCCAAGACGCCCGGCAACGTGAAGCAGGCGCATGACGGCACCACCGCCACCGACCACTACAACCGCTGGCCCGAAGACCTCGACCTGATCCGCGACGGCGGCTTCGAAGCCTATCGCTTCTCGCTGAGCTGGCCGCGCCTCATTCCCAACGGCACCGGTGAAATCAACCAGGCTGGCCTCGATTTCTACGACCGGCTGATCGATGGCATGCTGGAGCGCGGCCTGAAACCGTTCGCCACGCTCTACCACTGGGACCTGCCGAGCGCGCTGCAGGACAAGGGCGGCTGGATGAACCGCGACATCGCCGGATGGTTCGCCGACTACGCCGCGCTGGTCGCCCGAAACTTCGGCGATCGGCTGCACGCCACCGCGACCATCAACGAGCCGTGGTGCGTCGCCTGGCTCAGCCATTTCCTCGGCGTGCATGCGCCGGGATACCGCGACGTCCGCGCCGCCGCCCGGGCCATGCACCATGTGCTCTACGCCCATGGCAGCGCCATCGACGCGTTGCGGGCCGAGGGGGCGAAGAACCTCGGCATCGTGCTCAATCTCGAAAAGTCGGAGCCGCTGACCGACAAGCCCGAGGACCTCGCGGCCGCCAGCCTCGGCGACGCCATCTTCAACCGCTGGTACCTCGGCGGCGTGTTCAAGGGCGAGTATCCCGAGGAACTGACGGCGATCCTCGCGCCGTTCCTGCCTGAGGGATACGAGCGCGACATGGAGACCGTGTCCCGCCCGCTCGACTGGCTCGGCATCAACTACTACACGCGCGGCCTCTACAAGGCCGACCCCAGCCGCGCCCTCATCGGCATCGGCCAGGAAAAGGGGCCGCTCGAAAAGTCCGACCTCGGCTGGGAAATCTACCCGCAGGGCCTCGAAGACTTGCTGGTCCGCGTCAGCCGCGAATACACCAAGCTGCCGCTCTACATCACCGAGACCGGCATGAGCGAAACCGACGACACCCGGCGGGTGAAGTTCTACGACGACCACCTTCAGGCAGTGGTGCGCGCGCAGGCCCAGGGCGCCGACGTGCGCGGCTTCTTTGCCTGGTCGCTGCTCGACAACTATGAGTGGGCCGAGGGCTACCAGAGCCGCTTCGGCATTGTCGAGGTCGACTACGAAACGCAGAAGCGGACGCCGAAAGGCAGCTACCGCGCCTTCCAGGGCATGCTGCACAACACGCGGTAGGGCAAAGGCGGGCGCGCCTACCTGGCGCGCCGGCCCCCGAACTTCGGCGTCACATCCCCGCTGGGCAGGAAGGCGAAGCCGTTCGCGGCAAGGGTCAGCTTGGACTTCTTCGCCTCGACACCCTGCGACATCGCCAGCGGTTCGACACCGTCTGCCCCGGCCAGGGTGACGGTGATCGGTTCGGCGGAGAGGTTGAACAGGCAGGTCATTGCCTCGTTGCTCGACTTGGAGCCAAAGCGGCGGAAGGCGAGCAGCGGTTCGGCGACCTTGAAGAACTCGATGTCGCCGTCGGTGAGCACTGGATGGGCTTTGCGGAAGGCGATCATCTGCCGGTAGAAATGCAGGGTCGAGGCCGGGTCGGCTTCCTGGTGGGCCACGTTGAGCATCGAGTGCTCCCGCTTGACCGGCAGCCAGGGTTTTCCCGACGAGAAGCCGTTTGGCGCCTCGCCCTCGTCCCAGGGCATCGGGGTGCGGCAGCCGTCGCGTCCTTTGTATTCGGGCCAGAAGCGGATGCCCGGCGGGTCGGTTAGCTCTTCGAACAGCAGGTCGGCTTCGGGCAGGCCGAGTTCTTCGCCCTGGTAGAGGCAGATCGAGCCCTTGAAGCTCAGCAGCATGGCAGCGGCCTGCCGTGACAGGGCCCGCTGATCGGCGGCGTAGGGCGACCAGCGCGAGACGTGGCGGTTGACGTCGTGGTTGGAGAAGGCCCAGCACGGCCAGCCGTTCGGGGCGTGGGCGAAAAACTTGCGCTGCTTTTCGCGGAAATGCTCGGCGGTGAATTCCTTGCCGAGCATATCGAAGGTGTAGGCCATGTGCAGCTTGTCGCCGCCGGAGGTGTATTCCTCCATCAGCTGCATGCCCTTGTGGCTGTCGCCGATCTCGCCGACCGTGGTGCGGTTCTCGAACTGGTCGAGGAGCGTGCGGATCCGCTTCAGGAACTCGACGTTCTCGGGCTGGCTCTTGCCGAAGCGGTGCTCCTGCATGTCGTAGGGATTGACGGCGTAAGGCAAATGCTTCGGGCGCTTGGCGGGCGGATTGTTCCGCAGCTGCTTGTCGTGGAAGTAGTAGTTGACGGTGTCGAGGCGGAAGCCGTCGACACCGCGCTCGAGCCAGAAGCGCAGCACGTCGAGCAGCGCGTCCTGCACTTCGGGGTTGTGGAAGTTGAGGTCCGGCTGGCTGCCGAGGAAGTTGTGGAAATAGTACTGGCCGCGGGAGGGGTTCCACTCCCAGGCGCGGCCGCCGAACACCGATGGCCAGTTGTTGGGCGGCGAGCCGTCCTTTTTCGGGTCGGCCCAGACATACCAGTCGGCGCGGGCGTTGTTGCGGCTGAGCTTGCTTTCGCGGAACCAGGGGTGCTGGTCGGAGGAATGCGAGATCACCTGGTCGATGATGACCTTGAGGCCGAGCGCGTGGGCGCGCTTGATGAGGTCGTCGAAGTCCTCGAGGCTGCCGAACAGGCGATCGACCTCCTTGTAGTCAGAGACGTCGTAGCCCATGTCGGCCTGGGGCGACTGGTTGATGGGACTGAGCCAGATGGCATCGACGCCGAGGCTGGCGATATGGTCGAGCCGCCGCATGATGCCGGGCAGGTCCCCTACCCCGTCGCCGTTCGTATCCTGAAACGAGCGCGGGTAGACCTGATAGATCACCGCGCCGCGCCACCACTCAGCCGTCATTGCCGTCTCCGATTTGCCTCGCGCCAAGTGTTGCGGCGCGAGAGGAAGAAACGCAAATCCTTTGACAGCCGGACGGGTCCCAAGGATTTGTCGCAGCCCCGACGTGTCATCCCTCGCAAGCAGGGACCCATGTCAACACCAGCGCAGATTTCGAGGTGGGTCCCCGCTTTCGCGGGGATGACACCGCAGTGGAACGTTGCTCGTCAGGTACCCGGTCGACGTTGAAGGCTAGACCTGCTCGTACGCCAGCGAGGGGAACTGGGTGGCGTATTTGCCGCCGGAGCAGTCGATGTGGGCGCCGGTGATGTACTGGGCGAGGTCGGAGGCGAGGAAGGCCAGGAGGTTGGCGACATCCTCGGGAGTGCCCCAGCGGCGCAGGGTGAGGGTGTCGAGCAGCTTTTCCTTGCGGTCGGGCGGTGCGTCGGCGAAGCGGTTCATCAGGGTCGGGACCATGCCGGGCGAGTAGCAGTTGACCGTGACGTCGTAGGGGCCGAGTTCGCCCGCCATGACGCGGGTGAAGCCGACGACGGCGTATTTCGAGCTCGCGTAGGCGGCGCTGCCGATCGAGGGGGTGATGGCGGCGTAGGAGGCGGCATTAAGGATGCGGCCCCACTTCTGGCGCTTCATGATCGGCGCCACGGCCTGGCACATCAGGAAGGTGCCCTTGGTGTTGGTGTCGAAATTGGCGTCCCAGGTCTCCTCGGCGAGTTCGGTAACCTTGGCGCCCGAGGCGACGCCGGCATCGTTGACGAGGATATCGACGCGGCCGTACTTCGCCTCGATCTCGGCGACCGCGCTTGCCACCTGGTCCTTGTGGCGGACGTCGGCATTGACCTGCAGCCCGTCCCAGCCGGCCTTCTGCCACTCCGCGGTGGCATCATCGAGCAGGTCCTGCTTGAAATCGATGATCGCGACCTTTGCCCCTTCCTGGGCGAAGGTGCGGGCGATGACGCGCCCGATGCCGCGGCCGCCGCCGGTGACGATGGCGACCTTGTCGTTGAGATTGATCTGCATAGTTCCTCCTGAGGCCCTCTCCCGGGGGCGATCCAAATTCTAGACGACGGCGCTGATAAGCGGTTCGCCGGCGAAGTGGGCGACAAGGTTGGCGACGACGAGGTCGCCCATCTTGTTGCGCGTCTGGTGGGTGGCGCTGCCCTGGTGGGGCGAAAGCACGACGTTGTCGAGGCCGAACAGCGCCTCGGGGACCGTCGGCTCGTTCTCGAACACGTCGAGCGCGGCGCCGCCGATCTTGCCCTGCTGCAGCATCTCGACCAGCACGGGTTCGTCGACGAGCGTGCCGCGGCCCATGTTGACGAGGTAGCCCTCGGGGCCGAGCGCTTCGAGCACCTGGCGGTTGACGATCTTTTCGGTGGCCTTGCCGCCCGGCGCGATCAGCACCAGCCAGTCGACGTCGCGGGCCATGTCGGCGAGGTTGTCGTAGTAGATGTAGGGCTCATCGGGCTGGCGGCTGCGGCCGTGATAGACGACGCGCATCTTCATGGCCTGGAGGCGGACGGCGATCTCCTTGCCGATGCGGCCAAGGCCGAGGATGCCGACGGTCTTGGCGTTGAGCTCGACCTGCAGGGGGTAGCTGCCCTTCAGCCACTTGCCATCCCGCACGAAGCGGTCGGACTGCGGAATCTTTCGGGCTAGCGCGATCATCAGGCCGACGGTGATCTCGGCCATGGCGTCGTTCAGCACGTTGGGGGTGTTGGTGACGCGGATGCCGCGCGTCTTGGCCGCCTTGGTGTCGATCGAGTCATAGCCGACGCCGAAATTGGCGATCATCTCGAGCTTGGGGAGCTTGTCCATCAGCCCGGCGTTGACATTGCCGCCGGCGATGGCGCGGAGGCGCGGCGCGAGTTCGGCGATCAGCGCGTCCTTGTCGGCCGCCTCGTGCAGCTTGTGCACGGTGAAGCGCTCGGCAAGCGCCTTCTCGCAGCGGTCGAGCAGCTTGTGCGTCTGCAGGATTTCATCGGCCATTCGTTCCGTCCCTTTTGCTTGCGCGCCTTTGTAGGGGGAATCGCGCGAGGGGTGAAGGCGACATTGGTCGGCAAACAAACATGGCCCGTGAACGGAACTTGGCTTGTTCGGCACGCTTAAATGTGTAGCAATACTAGTGCAGTGGGTGGCCGCAGAGCCCGAAGCGGGAGTGAATGAGCGCAACGCCGTTCGACGAAATGCATAATGCGGATGGGTCGGTCCGCGAGCCTTACCTTATTCTGGAAGAATGGCTGAAGGAGCAGCCGCCTCAAGCCTTGAGCCTGATGTCGAACGACGCCGAGAGCCTGTTCAGGCGCCTTGGCATCACCTTCGCCGTCTATGGCAGCAACGAGGGCAGCGAGAAGCTGATCCCGTTCGACATCATTCCGCGGATCGTTTCGGCGATCGAGTGGCGGAAGCTGTCGAAGGGTATCGAGCAGCGGGTGCGGGCGCTCAACGCCTTCCTGCATGACATTTACCACCGGCAGGAAATCCTGAAGGCGGGGCGGGTGCCGGAAAAACTGATCCTCAACAACTCGGCGTTCTGTCCCGAGATGATGGGGCTGGACCCGGCACGCGGGGTGTATTCGCACATTATCGGCGTCGACATGGTTCGCGTCGGGCCGGACGACTGGTATGTGCTCGAGGACAACCTGCGCACGCCGTCGGGCGTGAGCTACATGCTCGAAAACCGCGAGGCGATGCTGCAACTGGCGCCGGAGCTGTTCCAGCGCTACAAGGTGGCTTCGGTCGAGACCTACCCCGAGACGTTGCGGCGGACGATGGAATCGGTGGCGCCAGCGGGCGTCAACGGCGCGCCGAACCTCGTGGTGCTGACGCCGGGCATCCACAACTCGGCCTATTTCGAGCACTCGTTCCTCGCCGACCAGATGGGGGCGGAGCTCTGCGAAGGGCAGGACCTGTTCGTCGAAAACGGCAAGGTCTACATGCGGACTACCACGGGACCTGAGCGGGTGGACGTGATCTACCGCCGGATCGACGACGATTTTCTCGACCCCCTCACCTTCCGTCCGGATTCGATGCTGGGCGTACCGGGGCTGTTCGATGCCTATCGCGCCGGCACCGTCACGCTGGTGAACGCGCCGGGTACCGGCATCGCCGACGACAAGGCGGTCTACACCTACGTGCCGGAGATCATCGAGTTCTACCTCGGTGAGAAGGCACTGCTGAAGAACGTGCCGACGTACAATTGCACCGACCTCGACCAGCGGGCCTATGTGCTCGAACACCTGCAGGAACTGGTGGTGAAGGAAGTGCACGGCTCGGGCGGCTACGGCATGATGGTGGGGCCGGCCTCCACCAAGGCGATGCGGGAGGAGTTCCGCCGCAAGATCCTGGCGCGGCCGGACAACTATATCGTGCAGCCGACGCTGGCACTTTCGACGTGCCCGACCTTCGTCGACCGGGGGATTGCGCCACGGCACGTTGACCTCAGGCCTTACGTGCTGGTGGGCGACGATATCCGCATCACGCCGGGTGGACTGACCCGCGTGGCGCTGAAGAAGGGATCGCTGGTGGTGAACTCGTCGCAGGGCGGCGGGACGAAGGATACGTGGGTGCTGGAGGAATGAGGATGGATCAGAGCGCGTTTCCGACCCCTCATCCGCCCTTCGGGCACCTTCTCCCACAAGGGGAGAAGGCCATGTTGCGCGGTGGTGCCTTGCGGGAGACCGGCCATGCTCGGTAGGACCGCGCAGAACCTGTTCTGGCTCAGCCGCTATATCGAGCGGGCGGAGAACATGGCCCGGATGTTCGAGGTGGGCTATCGCATGAGCCTGACCTCGCGGCGCGAGGGATCGGCCTCGGAACACCTGATCTCGATGATGCAGGCGGCCGAAGTCGATGAGGGGTTCAACCTCAAGTACAAGCAGGCCGACGTGAATGCGGTGGCGCATTACATGCTGTTCGACGAGGAGAACTACTCCTCGGTGCGATCGTGCCTGCTGGCTGCAAGGACCAATGCGCGATCGGTGCGCACCGCCCTGACCCTCGACATGTGGGAGTCGATCAACTCGGCCTGGCTGGAGTTTTCCGCCATCCGGCCGCGCGACGTGAACGGGGCGAAGCTGCAGGAACTGCTTGGGTGGATCAAGCAGGTGAGCCATCGCTACCGCGGCGCGCTGCTTTCGACCTTCCTGCGGGATTCCGGCTATGCGTTCAGCCAGCTGGGCAATTTCGTCGAGCGGGCCGACAACACGGCGCGCATTCTCGACATGAAGTACTACGTGCTGCTGCCGCGGGCCTCGCTCGTCGGCAGCGATGTAGATGTGGCGCAGTGGACGATGATCCTGCGCGCGGCGTCGGCGCATCGCAGCTACCGGCACGTCTACCATGACCGCTACAAGGCCTGGAACATTGCCGACTACCTGATCCTTCGCTCCGAAATGCCGCGGTCGCTGAGTTTCTGCGTCGACTGGATCAACCGGACGATCGACATGCTCGAGGACATTTACGGGACCCGCACAAAGGGGCACGACGCGGCGGATTCGGTGACGGCACTGCTCGCCGATGCTACGGTGGACCGCATCTTCGAGTATGGGCTGCACGAGTTCCTGACGGAATTCATCCACCGCAACAACCAGATCACCGAAGCGCTGGCCGAAAGCTACAATTTCTACTGATGCTGATCACCATACGCCACAAGCTGAGCCTGACGCTGGGACCGGGGATTGTCCGGAGCGTGCAGCACGTGCTGCTGACGCCGCAGGCCGGACCGGCGCAGACGGTTCGCGAGTGGGCGATCGATATGCCGGGGTTTGCCGATGCGGCGAGCTTTCTCGACGGGTTCGGCAACCGGGCGCAGCTGGTGAGCCAGCACCGGCCGGAAGCGGAGCTCGTGGTATCGGTATCGGGCGTGGTGGAAACGATCGACCGCAACGGGGTGATCGGCCGGGTAGCCGGCGAGCCGCCACCGACGCTCTACCGCCGGCCATCGCCCTTGGCCAAGGCTGCAGGCGCGATTACCTCGAAATTCAGGTCCGGGCCGAAGGGCGGCCAGGGCCGCATCGCGCTGCTGCACGACCTGATGGCGCGGGTCGAAGAAGTGGTCGGCGGGACGCCACAGCAGACGCAGAGCCAGTCGCAGGGTGGCCAATCGCAGAGCCAATCGCAGGGTGAAGCGGTGACAGCGGCAGCCGCGGCGGATTTCGCCCATGCGTTCATCGGCGCGGCACGCGGGCTGGAGATTCCGGCGCGCTATGTGACTGGCTACGTGGCCGAGCATGGCGAGGACGCCTACTGGCATGCCTGGGCCGAGGCCTGGGACGAAGGGCTGGGCTGGATCGGGTTCGACCCGACGCTCGGCTATTGCCCGACGGACAAGCATGTGCGGGTGGCGGTGGGGCTCGATGCCGGGAGCGTGCCGCCGGTGCGGAGCGTGCCGGTGATTGCGGCGCCGGTGGTGGAACTGACGGTCGCGGGGCAGTAGGCTGTCGGGATGCAACATATGCTGACCGGCATCGGAGGCGCGCTAGCGATCGCAACGGCGTTCGCGATCTGGATCCGGCCGATCAGCCCGTTCGTCTTCATGATCTCGACGATCGGACTCTCCGTAGTCCTTACGGCAGCATCGATTGTGCTCCACGTATTCCTCAACGGGCTTGAATAAGCACGCCAGGAACCCGGACCCTATAGTCCCAGCAGATACAGCCAGATACTCACCGTCACTACGCTCAGCACCGTCGAGATGAGGATGGTGTTGGTGGCGACGTTGACGCTGCGGTTGTAGTAGGTGGCGAAGACGAAGGCGTTGATGCCGGTGGGCATGGCGGCGAGCAGGACGCCGTAGCGCAGAACCTCGTGATCGACGTGGAAGACGTAGACCATGAGGAGGTAGGCGATGATCGGCTGCACCAGCAACTTGAGCAGCGACATGGCGAGCGACTGGGCCCAGCTATCGGACAGGCGGTATTCGTTGAGCGCGCCGCCGAGGCCGAACAGGGCGGCGGGAGTCACGGCCGCGGCCATCATCGTGACAAAGGCGTTCACGGGCTCGATGAGGCCGATATCGAGGAGGTTCACCGCGACGCCGAGAGCGATGCCCCAGAGCAGCGGGTTGGCGATGATGCGCTGGAAGGCCACCCACAGCGTCTTGTGCAGCGGCGCACCGTCGCGGCGGGCGAACTCCATCACCAGCATGCCCAGCGTGATCAGCATGGAGGCGTGGAAGGCGATGATGGAGAACGCCGTCACCAGCGCATCGTCGCCATAGGCACGCTGCAGGATGGGGATACCGATCAGCACCGTGTTGGTGAAGGTGCCCGAAAAGCCAGAGGCGACGCTTTCGCCCGGGCGGTCCTTGAACAGGTGTTGCGAAATCAGGATCCCGGACGCAAACACCACGAGCGCACCGGCGTAGAACGAGCCGATGACCGACCAGTTGAAGGTGGTCGAGAAATCGGACGTCGCCATGGCGTAGAACAACAGGCAGGGCGTCGCGAAATTGTTCACGAACATCACGAGGCCGCGGACGCCTTCGGAGGGGAACAGGCGGAAGCGGACGGCCGAATAGCCGAGCACCATCAGCGCGAAGACCGGCAGGATGACGTTGACGATGGCGAGCATGGCGAACCGGCAGAGGGTTTAGGCGCCTAGTGCACCTCAAGCGCGCGCCGGTCAATGGCGGCGCATCTCAGCCTTTCGCCAGCGGGGCGGCAAGGGGGTGCCCCGGTGGTCGTGGCCGGGACAATATGACGTTGATCCGGCGGGGGTTTGTCTCCTAGATCAGCGGCAGTGCTTTTGTTCGAGACCCCGCCGAAATGACCAGTGCAGCAGTGCCCTACGATGTGTTCGTCATCGGCGGGGGCGTCAACGGAACGGGGGTCGCCCGCGATGCGGCGGGGCGCGGCTATGCGGTGATGCTGGCCGAGATGCACGACCTTGCCTCGGGCACCTCGTCGGCGGCGACCAAGCTGGTGCATGGGGGCCTGCGCTACCTCGAGCACTACGAGTTCCGCTTGGTGCATGAGGCGCTGGCGGAGCGCGAGGTGCTGTGGGCTTCGGCGCCGCACATCATCTGGCCGCTGCGCTTCGTGCTGCCCTACGAGAAGGGACAGCGGCCGGCGTGGCTGCTGCGCGCCGGGCTGTTCCTCTACGACAATCTCGGCGGGCGGAAGCTGCTGCCAGCGACGAAGACGCTCGACCTGCGCAAGGATGTAGCGGGGAAGCCGCTGAAGCCGGGATACACGATCGGGTTCGAATACTCGGATGGCTGGGTGGACGATGCGCGCCTAGTGGCGCTCAACGCCCGCGATGCGGCCGACAAGGGCGCGCGGGTGGTGACGCAGACCAAGGTGGTCTCGGCGCGGCGCAACGGCGGGCTCTGGCAGATCGAGTTGGCCGGGCCTGACGGGCGGGAGACAGTGTCGGCCAGGATGCTGGTGAATGCCGGCGGGCCGTGGGTCGATACGGTGATCCGCGAGACAGTGGGCCGGAACGACGCGCACAACGTGCGGATGGTGAAGGGCAGCCACATCGTGGTGAAGAAGATGTTCGACCACGACCGCTGCTATTTCTTCCAGAACGCCGACGGGCGGATCTTCTTCGCTATCCCTTACGAGGGGGATTTCACCCTGATCGGCACGACCGACCAGGACTATTCCGGCGATCCGCGCGACGTGCAGATCTCCGACGAGGAGACGGACTACCTGCTCGCGGCCACCAACGAGTATTTTGCCAAGCCGATCACCCGCGACGATATCATGTGGACCTATTCGGGGGTGCGGCCGCTGTTCGACGACGGCGCGACGGCGGCGCAGGAGGCGACGCGCGACTATGTGCTGCAGGTGGACGGCGAAGGGGATGGTCCGCTGCTCAACATCTTCGGCGGCAAGCTGACGACACACCGGCGGTTGAGCGAGCAGGCGGTCGACAAGATCGAGACGCTGATCGGCGCCAAGGGCGCGCGCTGGACCAAGACCGGTCGCCTGCCGGGCGGGACATTCCCTGCCACGGGGTTCGAGGCGCTGGTGCGGGCACACACGGCGAGCTATCCGCGGCTCGACGGCGGGCTGGTACGGCGGCTGACGCGGGCCTATGGGACGCTGATGCCGGCGGTGGTGGCGGGCGCGACCACGATGGAAGAGCTGGGGCAGCATTTCGGCTCGAACCTCTATGCCCGCGAGGTCGACTACCTGATCGGGCGCGAGTGGGCGCGGACGGCCGAGGATGTGCTGTGGCGGCGCAGCAAGCTGGGACTGCGCGTTGGCGCGGAAGACAAGGCAAGCCTGGCGCGCTACATGGAGGAAAAAACGAGGGGGATCGAACTGGCATGAGCGGCAATATTCTGGCCATCGACCAGGGGACAACGTCGAGCCGGGCCATCGTCTTCAACGATCGGCAGCAGATCGCCGGCATCGGCAAGATGGAGTTTACCCAGCACTTTCCGCAGGATGGCTGGGTCGAGCATGTGCCCGAGGAAATCTGGGCGACGTGCATCTGGTCGGCGAAGACCGCGCTGAAGCAGGCGAAGCTCAAGGCCGAGGATATCGCGGCGATCGGCATCACCAACCAGCGCGAGACGACGATCGTGTGGGACCGGGCAACCGGCAAGGCGATCCACAATGCCATCGTCTGGCAGGACCGGCGCACCCACAAGGCCTGCGAGAAGCTGAAGGCGCAGGGACACGAGCCAGGGATCAACAAGAAGACCGGGCTGCTGCTCGACCCGTACTTTTCGGCGACGAAGCTGGCGTGGATACTCGACACCGTGCCGGGAGCCCGGAAGCGGGCGGAGAAGGGTGAGCTCGCCTTCGGCACGGTGGACAGCTACCTGATCTGGCGGCTGACGGGCGGCAAGTCGCACGCCACCGACGTGACCAATGCGTGCCGCACGCTGCTCTACAATATCCGGACCAACGCCTGGGACGACGAGTTGCTGGCGCTGTTCCGCATCCCACGCCCCATCCTGCCGGAAGTGAAGGACAATGCGGCCGATTTCGGCACGACCGACCCCGATGTGCTGGGGGCGGCGATCCCGATCTACGGGTCGGCGGGCGACCAGCAGGCAGCAACGATCGGGCAGGCCTGCTTTGCGCCGGGCATGCTGAAATCGACCTATGGCACGGGGTGTTTCGCGCTGCTGAACACCGGCAAGGACCTGGTGCGCTCGAAGAACCGGCTGCTGACGACGATCGCCTACCGGATCGACGGCGAGACGACGTATGCGCTCGAGGGCGCCATCTTCATCGCCGGGGCCTCGGTGCAGTGGATGCGCGACATGCTCGGGCTGTTCGAGAAATCGACCGATGCCGGCGCGCTCGCGGCCAAGGCCGACCCGACGCAGAATGTCTATCTCGTGCCGGCGTTCGTCGGGCTGGGGGCGCCGTGGTGGGATGCGGAGGCGCGCGCCTCGATCACCGGGCTGACGCGCGGATCGGGACCGGCGGAGTTTGCCCGGGCGGCGCTCGAATCCGTCAGTTACCAGACGCGCGACCTGATCGATGCGATGCGCAAGGACTGGAAGGGCGCGACTGACACGGTGCTGCGGGTGGATGGCGGCATGGTGGGTTCGGACTGGACGATGCAGTTCCTCGCCGACATGCTCGATACGCCGGTCGACCGGCCGACGATCATGGAGACGACGGCGCTGGGGGCGGCGTGGCTCGCGGGCTACAAGGCCGGGGTCTGGCCCGACATGGCAGGGTTCGCGGAGCGCTGGGCGCTCGACCGGCAGTTCAACCCGCGCATGGACGAGGCGACCCGCAAGCGCAAGCTCAAAGGCTGGCGCGAAGCGGTGAAGCGCACGCTGAGCGACGCCGTCTAGGCGCTAGCGCCAGGCCTCGAACGGGCCGCCGGCAACGAAGGCCCAGTAGGTGCCGTAGCGCGACTTGCGGTCCGGCGAGACCCTCGCGACCGCGAGACCGAACTCGACGAAACGGGTGGAGAGCAGCGTGTTGCGGTGGCCGGGCGAGTTGAGCCAGCCTTCTATCGCCTGCTCCAGCGTCTTCTGGCCACCAGCGACGTTCTCGCCCACGGCGCCATCGTAGCCGGCGGAACTGACGCGCTGGCGCAGCGTGACGCCGAGGTCGTGGCTCAACTGATCCTTCGACGCCATCAGGTTGGCCTGCGAGCGGGCGGCAGCCTCGAGGTTTGCATTATAGCGCAGAGGCGGCACGCCGTTGCGTTGCCGGGTGCCGTTGATGGCAGCCAGGATGGCGGCGCGTGTCAGAACGGTCGGGTTGGTGGCGCCGGGCGGTGGCGGGATGGTGGCGCTGCAACCGGCGAGAAAGGCACTCCCGAGGATGAGCAGGCTGCGGCGAGACAGAGACATAGGCGAACGTATCCAAGGCCAGGCTGACGCGAATTTGCTCTCAGGAAGGTGTCGGTAGCAAGGTGGCAAACGGGTTGCCTCAGGCGCTTTGCACATCATCGCGGCAATTGAGTCACAAGCTCGTGGAAGCGCCGGTGAGCACCCACGGCATTTGAATAGAATTAAGCATGAAATTGCATTGCGCTGGCGGGATCGACCGCTCGCGCGCACCCTTCAGTCACCAACGAGGGCTGAGGGGCTTTCCGGCAATGATCGACTCCGACGTTGCGCGCTTTGACGTGCGCGCCTTGAGCCGCAGCGAAGAGCGGCAACACCTGAGCTATGCGCGCAACATGCTGATCGCCACGGCGGCAGCGTCACTGTCGATTGTCGGCGCGGGCGCTTTCTTTATCAGCCTCTGGCTGTAGCGGCGCCCCTGCCCCGGCCACGATCGCGGCAGGGATCAGGATCGCGTAGGCAATCAGGGCGCAGGCCCAGCCAAGGCCCGGGAGTACGCCGGCCATGAAGGCCAGCGGCAGCAGCAGCACGATATCGATGCCGATATAGAGCAGCGTTGCCCGGGCGTGCGAGCCAAGGCGGCGCTGCAGGTGCTGATAAGCATGGCGCTTGTGGGCCTGCCACACCGGCTCGCGGTTCAGCGCCCGGCGGACCAGCGTGGTCAGGCTGTCGGCGAGGAAGGCGGCGGCGAGGATCAGCCACTGCACGAGGCTCAGCCAGCCACTGGTGGTGGTGGCGAGGGCGAAGAAGAACAGCATCAGCCCCAGGTAGGTGCTGCCGGCATCGCCCATGAAGATTTTCGCGGGCGCCCAGTTCAGCAGCAGGAAGCCGAGGCAGGCGGCGGCGAGCCAGGCCATCCACCAGAACATGCCCTGGGCGAGGATTTCGGGGGTGGCGGACCAGGCGAGACCGAGGGCCGCCAGCAGCAGGAAGATCGCCTCGGAGGCAGCGAGGCCGTCGATGCCGTCCATGAAGTTGTAGAGGTTGATCCACAGCGCGCCGCCGAGAACCAGCGCCACGAAGATTGCGGGCCCGGGCAGTGGCACGCCGATCTGGGCTGCGATCGCATCGAGCGGCACGAGGCTGCCAACCGCGCCGGTGATGACGATGTGCGCGCCGAGCCGCCACCTGGCCGGAATGGGTTGCCGGTCGTCCCAGTAGCCGAGGACGGCGATCAGCACGCCAGCCATGAGCACGGGCAGGACTTCGTAAGGGTAGGACCAGGCGAGCAGCAGGCCCGCCAGGCTCGTGGCGGCGACGATGCCGACGCCGCCGCCAGATGGGGTGGGGATGGCGTGCGAGGAGCGTTCGTTGACCTCGGCGAGCAGCCCAAGTGCAGCGGCGCGCCTACGGATGAGAAGCGCCGTTGCGAACGCGACAGCAAGGCAGGCGGCAGCGATGAGGAGGCCGAAGGTGAGCATGGGATGGTGTTAGCGGGGCCGATCGAAGCGGGCAAGGACGAGCGCGTTGCGGGGGATCTCACAAATTGCTAAATTGTAAGACACGAAAGGTCGCTACATGGCATCGAGCTTCAGCCTCGGACAGCACTATGAATCGCTGATCAGCGAACTGGTGAGCAGCGGCCGATATGCCACCGCCAGCGAGGTGATGCGGGACAGTCTTCGTTTGCTTGAGGAGCGCGAAGAACTGCGCAAGGTCCGGCTCGAAGCACTGCGCGAGGAGATCCAGCGCGGTCGGGATAGCGGGCCATCCATCCCGGCGGAGGATGCTTTCGACCGTCTCGAGCGTCGCTACAGCACCGGGACCTGACGGTCGTGCGGCTCGCATTCTCGCCGCTGGCCCTTTCCGATCTCGAATCCATCGGCGACTACATTGCCGAGGACAGTCCGCGTGCCGCTCGCTTGTTCGTAGGGGAACTGCCTGACCGGTGCGGGCGCCTGCTGAACGCACCTCTCGGTGGCGTGCAGCGGCCCGAGCTCGGCGATGGCCTGCGCTCGGTGCCGTTTGGCCGCTACGTCATCTTCTACGACGTGATTGACCAAGTGCTCACTGTGCAGCGCGTACTGCACAGTGCCCGTGACATCGGCGCCGTGTTTGGCGAGTAGGTATCAGCCGGCGTAGAGCTGCAGGCCGCCGTCGACGCGGAGGAGCTGGCCGTGGATGAACTTGGCTTCGGGCGAGCAGAGGAACACCACCGCGTCGGCGATTTCCTCGGGCTCGGCGTAGCGATCCAGCGAGACCTTGTTGGAGTTCATCTTGTCGGGATCGACGGTGCGGGTGGCCTGGAAGCGGGCGGTCTTGGACGGGCCGGGGCTCACGACGTTGACGCGCACGCCGTGCTCCTTCACTTCCTCGGCGAGGCAGCGGGTGTAGTGGGTGACGGCCGCCTTGAGGGTCGCATAGATGCCGCCGCCGGAGACGCCGATATGAGCGGCGACCGAAGCGATGTTGACGACGATGCCGTGCTGGCGCTCGACCATCTGCGGCACGAAGGCCTGGGTGACCAGCATGGTGCCGATCAGGTTGTTGGTGGTGAGGACCATCAGATCCTCGTAGGTGATGCCGAGGATGTTGTTGGGCACCGGCTTGCCGCCAGCCGCACCGATGTCGCCGCCGGCGCAGTTGACGAGGATTTCGACCGGGCCGAACTTCTCCTCGATCTCCTTGCGCATGGCGCTGACCGCGTCGCGATCGCCGATATTGCCGGTGACGCCCATGGAGCGGACGCCGAGGCCCTCGATGGTCTTGATCATGGCGCCAAGGTTGTCGGCCTCGCCGTACTGGGCGGCCGAGTCCCACTTGAGGTCATGCACCACGACGTCGGCGCCGCGGGCTGCGAGCTTGCGCGCCATGACGCTGCCGAGGCCACGTCCCGAGCCCGTTACCAGAGCGATTTTACCTGCGAGATCCTTTGCCACTTGTGGCCTCCAATTTCTGAAAACTTGCGTTGGGTCGGGCCGACCTACATCGGGCCCGTCATTATGCGTGTGGCCTGACTACATCAGGCCCTGGGCCTTGAGGTTGGCGGCGCTCTTGCGGTACTGGCCCAGCTCGTAATCGATCAGCTGGTCGTCGGCATCGAGCTGCCACGGGGTGCGCCATTCCTCGCCCGGCTCGAAGCGGTTCTTCTGCACGGCGAGCAGGCAGGCGGCGAGTTTCTCCGCCTGCTTGGGGGCGTAGCCGTGCCACCACTCGGGCCTGTAGAGCTTGACGTGACGATCATCGAGCGCACCGATTTCGATGCAGGCGACCATCTCGTCATTGTGCCTGGCGAGGATGTCGAACATTTCCTTGTGCGGCACACAGCCATCGCCCGACGGGCAGCGGACGAGGCGGAAGCCATCGGGTTCGATGACCGCGCGGTAGTCCTTGACGTGGCAGTGGCGCACATAGGGGGCGATGACGCGGGCGAAATCGAGCGGGCTTTCGGCCACCGGGAAGGTGTTGGCCATGTCGAAGACGATACGGACATGCTCGCCGTATTCGTCGCAGAGGCCGACCAGTTCACGCGAGGTGAAATCCTGGTGGTTCTCGATCAGCAGCGTGACATTGGCCGCTTCGAGCTTGGGCACCACGGCCTCGAGCTTGTCACGCACCGAGTGCACGAGGTCGTGCCACTGCTGGCCGGCGGCAGCGCGGTCGCCGCAGAGGATGGGGGTCAGCGCGACGCGGATATACTTTGCGTCGAGCGCCTTGGCGCAGCGGATCAGCAGGTCCATGTCGCCGTGCTGCAGGCCGGACGAGAGCACGCGTTTCCAGCCCAAGGCGTCGAGGCGAACCTTCAGCGCGGCGAGTTCGGCGTCGGACATGGTCTTGAACCAGCCCTCCCACAGCTCGATGGCCTTGCCGCCGAGTTCCTCGGTGAGCTTGATGAAGCCCTCGAGGCCGGCCCCGTTGGGGTTGTGCCGCGGCGTGCCGGCGCCTTGCAGACCGAGGTAGTAGGTCAGTCCGTACGGGTTGAGGCCGGTCGTGAGTTTCATGCAATCCCCCCAGGCAGAATGCTTGTTTGAGCGGTGCAGTTTGCACGGCACGTCGCCGAATGCACCCTCGCCTTAAGCATCAACGCCGTCTCATCTAGCGCAGGCCGGCATCGACGGTGATCGACTGCTTGGTGATCATCCGGCTGTCGTCGGACGCGAGGAACAGCACGGTGCGGGCGATTTCTTCGCCGAGCAGCACGTGGTGCAGGGCCTGGCGCTGGACCACGGCGTCGATCTGCTTGGGATCGGGGAACCACAGGCGCTTCTGGCGCTCGGTGATCACCGCACCCGGCTCGATCGAGTTGACCCGGATATTGTCTTCGCCGAAGCCGCGGCCGAGGGCACGGGTGAGGCCGATGGTGCCGGACTTGGCGATCGCATAGACCGGCATGTTCGAGGCGCCACCGCGCCAGGCAATCGAAGAGAAGTTGATGATCGAGCCGCCACCAAGCGCCTTCATCATCGGGCGGACGGCCTGGGCGGCGAAGAACTGCGGCTTCAGGTTGAGGCCGAGCGAGGCGTCCCAGTAGTCCTCGGTGACAGCATCGATCTCGTGCCGCTGGTCGTTGGCGGCGTTGTTGACGAGCACGCTGATCGGGCCAAGCCGCTCGCCGGTGACCTCGATGGCAGCCTTGAGCGCCGGGATATCGGTGACGTCGCAACGGATGAATTCGGCGCCGGTTTCGGCTGTGAGTGCCCTGCCATCGTCCTCGAGGATATCGACGAAGGCGACCTTGCTGCCCTGGCCGGCAAAGGCGCGGACGATGTCGGCACCGATGCCGCTCGCGCCGCCCGTGACGAAGACCACCCGCCCGGCAAGGCTCGGATATTGTGCGAAAGCAGGAATTTTCTGGACCCTTGAAATAGACTGCGGGCTCCCTCGGCAGAAGGAGCCCGCTGGAGGCAGACGATCAGATGCGCTTCTGGGTCGCCGGATCGAACAGGCAGGCGCGGCTCATGTCGACAGCCAACGGCATGTTCTCGCCGGTCTTGGGCGCTTCGTCCGGAGAGAACCGCCCAACCACTTCCAGTTCGCCGAACTTCATCACCGCCATCGTCTCGGCGCCGGTCGGCTCGACCACCTCGACCGGAGCCGACATGGTTGCCATGCCGGGCTTGCCGACGGTGTTCGGGCTCTGCCGGCTGAGATGCTCCGGACGAATGCCGAGCACGACCTTGCGGCCGGTGGCCCGGTCCGCCACGCCATCGTGGAGCGGCAGATTGGCGACACCGCCGCCCGCGAGCGGGAAGGTGATCGACGGCGTGCCGCTGGCGCTGGTGATTTCGGCCTGGATGAAGTTCATCGAGGGCGAGCCCATGAAGCCGGCGACGAAGATGTTGGCGGGCCGGTTGTAGATGGTATCGGGCTCGTCGAACTGCTGCACCTGGCCCTGGTGCATCACGGCGATGCGGGAGGCGAGCGTCATGGCTTCGACCTGGTCGTGCGTAACGTACACGGTGGTCTTGCCGACGCGCTGGTGCAGCTTCTTGATCTCGGTCCGCATGTCGACGCGCAGCTTGGCGTCGAGGTTGGACAGCGGCTCGTCGAACAGGAACAGCTTGGGATCGCGCACCAGGGCGCGGCCCATGGCGACGCGCTGACGCTGGCCGCCCGACAGCTGGCCGGGCTTGCGCGCCAGCAGCGGTTCGATCTGCAGGAGAGAAGCAACGCGGGCGATCGCCGCCTTCTGCTCGTCCTTGGGGATGCCGCGGCTTTCCATGCCGAAGGCCATGTTCTCGCGCACCGTCATGGTGGGATAGAGCGCGTAGGACTGGAACACCATGGCGATGTCGCGATCTTTCGGCGCGACCGAGTTCACCATGCGGTCACCGATCCAGATCTCGCCCGAGGTGACGGTCTCGAGGCCGGCGATCATGGCCAGCAGGGTGGATTTGCCGCAACCCGAAGGCCCGACCAGGGCGATGAACTCGCCGGTCTGGGCTTCGATGTCGACCCCCTTGAGAACTTCGACGGCGCCGAAGTTCTTGCGGAGGTTGCGGACAGTCAAAGATGCCATTTGAAATACGCCTCCGAACTTATTTGATCGCGCCGGTCGCCTGACAGGTTGCGATCATTTGATGGCTCCCTGGGTCAGGCCACGGACGAAGTACTTGCCGCCGAAGAAGTAAACGAGCAGCGGCGGCAGCGCGCCGATCAGCACGGCGGCACTCATGACGTCGTAGGTCCGCACGGTGGTCCCGCTCATGGAGAGAGCGACCAGCGCGGCAGTGATCGGCTGGTTGGCACCGGAGTTCAGCACGACGCCGAACAGGTACTCGTTCCAGATACCGGTGAACTGCCAGATGACCGTGACGATGAGGATCGGCGGGGAAATCGGCAGGATGATGCGGTAGAAGATCCGCCAGAAGCCGGCGCCGTCGATACGGGCCGCCTTCACCAGATCGTCGGGGATGCCGACGAAGTAGTTGCGGCAGAACAGCGTGGTGAACGCCAGACCCTGGATGCAGTGCACGAGCACGAGGCCATAGACGGAGTTGGCGAGGCCGATCTTGCCCAGGATGAAGGCCCAGGGGAGCAGTGCGATCTGGCCGGGCATGAACACCCCAAGCAGCATCATGCCGAAGACGATTTCCGAGCCGCGGAACTTCCACTTCGACAGCACGTAGCCGGTGATGGCGCCCATGGCGGTCGAAATGATCGTGGCGGGCACGACCATCATGATCGAGTTCCAGAAGTAGCGCTGCATGCCGGCGCATTGTCCGCCGATGCAGAACTCGCTCCAGGCCTGCGGCCAGGCATCGAGCCGGAAGCTCTGCGGGAAGGCGATGAGGCCGTTCGCGGAGATTTCGGCCAGCGGCCGGAAGGAGTTGAAGAACACGACCCAGAGCGGCATCAGGTAGATGATCGCGAAGAAGGTCAGCAGGCCGTAGATCACGATGCGGCTGATCAGGTGCCGGCGCCCTGCCCGTCCGGCCTCGAGGTCGAGGGCGGGAGCGGATGAAATAGTTGCATCAGACATGGACAACCTCCCTGCGACGACGCCAGCCGAGGTACATCGAATAGGGCACGAGGACCACGGCAAGGGCTGCGAGGATCATCATCGCCGCCGCCGCGCCTTCGCCGATCTGTCCGCGCTGGAACATCAGGTCGTAAACGTAGGTGGCCGGGAATGTGGTGGAGATGCCTGGGCCGGAATTGGTCAGGGCCACGGCAAGATCGAAGGTCTTGATGGCCGACTGCAACTGCACGACGGCGACGGCGAGGAAGATCGGGGTGATCGAGGGCAGGATCACCTTGCGGTAGATGCGGAAGGTCGAGGCGCCATCGATCGAGGCGGCCTTGATGATATCGCCATCGACCGAGCGCAGGCCGGCGAGGAACAGGGCCATGGTGAAGCCGGCGCTCTGCCAGATGCCGGTGATGATGATGGCCCAGATGGCGTTCTTGCGGTCTGTGGTCAGGGCGAACTCGAAATCGGTCCAGCCCATCGACTGAACCAGAAACTGGATGCCGCCCGTGGGGTTGTAGAGCCACTGCCACACGGTACCGGTCACGATGAAGCTGACCGCGAGGGGGTACATGTACATGGTGCGCCAGAAGCTCTCGGCGCGGATCTTCTGGTCGAGCAGCAGCGCCAGCAGCAGGCCGACGGCCATGGTGGTCAGCACGAAGATGCCGGAGAAGAAGAAGAGGTTGCTGTAGGCGACGCCCCAGCGGCGGTTGGCCCACAGGCTCGCGTAGTTCTCAAGCCCCTTGAAGCCGTAGGTCGGTAGCAGGGTGGAGTCGCTGAGCGAGATATACATCGTCCAGCCGGAGAACACGAAGACGTAGACGAAAGAAGCGACGACAGCCGGCGCGATCACGAAGATCGGCGTCCAGCTTTTCAGCTTCTCCCAAAATGAATTTCCGCCCGCCATGGCGGCATATCCGGCGCTGCTCAACGGACCACCCTCCGCAAGAATACAGAAACCGGCTGCGGAGGTACTCCGCAGCCGGCCGGTTCGTTGATTACATCTGTGCTTCGACGCCGTCGGCCATCAGGTTGGCCGCTTCTTCGGACGTCATCTCAGGCGAGTTCACGAACTCGGTGATGAGATCCATCATGGCGCCGCGGTACTTCTGCAGCACGGTCATGTTGTGCGCCATCGAACGCACCAGCGTGCCGCCTTCGATCGAGCCCTTCAGCTCGGCCTGGCTCTGCTGCTGGCAGGCGTTGAAGCCCTGGGTCAGGTCAACGTCGAGGCGCGCCGGGATCGAGCCCTTGGCGATGTTGAACACCGTCTGGAACTCGGGGCTCAGGATGGTCGAAGCGAGCAGCTTCTGGCCTTCCTGGAAATCCGGATTGTTCTGGTTGAAGAACACCACCGAGTCCGAGTTCAGGATGAAGCCGTTGCCATCCCAGTCGGTCGGCGACTGGCCGCAGAGGATGTCGGAGCCGGGGGTCTTGCCGAGCGAAACGAGACGGCCGAGTTCCCAGTCGCCCATGATGTAGAACAGCGCGTCGCCGTTGGACATCATGTTGGCTGCGGTGTCGTAGTCACGGCCGGCGATAGCCGGGTCCATGTACTTGGAGACCATGAGCTTCATCTGGTCGAAGGCCTTGATCATTTCCGGCGAGCGCAGGGCGTCGACGTCACCCTCGACGAAGGCCTTGCGGTACAGGTCGATGTCCTGGCCGTAGACGACGGTTTCGAACGTGGTCGCGTCGGACCAGTCGGCGCTGAAGTGAGCGAGACAGACCTTGCCACCGGCAATAGCCTTGTCACAGGCGGCGTTGAAATCGGCCCAGGTCTTGGGAAGCTCGGCAACGCCGACGCTTTCCATGGCGGCCTTGTTGCCCCAGATCCAGTTGATGCGGTGGATGTTCATGGGCGCGGCGACCCACTTGCCCTGCGGCTTCATCACCGGGAGCAACTCGGGAGCGACGACGGCATCCCAGCCCTCGGTGGTCGCGAGTTCATCCATGTCGGCGGTGCCGCCGGTTGCGGCCCACTGGGCGATTTCCGGCCCCTTCAGCTGCACGGCAGCCGGGGCGTTGCCGGCGACGACGTCGGCGCGCAGCTTGGCGAGGGTGTTGGCGGTGTGACCGGCAATGGCGGTCTGCTCCCAGGTGCCGCCCTTGGCGGTGAACATCTCACCGAGCTTGGCAATGGAAGCAGCGTCGTTGCCCGACGCCCACTGGTGCAGCATCAGCACCTTGGGCTCGGCCATGGCGGTGCCCGACAGCAGGGCAGCCGTAATCGTTGCGGCCGCGCCAAGCGCGACCTTCGACTTGAAGTTCATGTCTTTTCTCTCCCAGTGCGCCCGTGCCCCATTCCGACTCTTATGGTCGGCCCCTGTGGCCACTTGCGCTTTTCTCGTGCCGGTGTGCATCCTCCGCCACCGGTCGCATTAGTTCTATGGTGAACTTATTCTTCTTGTCAACGCGCTGAGGGGAGCGGTGATGTGAACAAGTTCGAACTTAAATCACTTCTGGATGACAGTGCTTTGGGCACGCCGTCCGGACGCATCGTCCGGATGCTCACCGAGCGCGGCGCCATGAGTGCTGCCCAGTTGTCGCGCCTGACCGGATTGGCCAAGTCGACGGTCTCCACCGCCGTGGCGGAACTGCGCCGATCCGGCATGGTGCTGGATGCCGGCAACGAGTCGGCTGGCGGTGTCGGTCGCCCCGCCACCGCCCTTACGCTCAACCCCGGCGCCGGCACCTGCGTCGGCATCCTGATCGGGCAGACGGAAATCCAGCTCATCGTCGCGGACGTGGCGCACACAGTCCTCGCTGACAAGATCGTGGTGATGGAAGACGGCTATACCCCCGCCATGGCGGCGGACCTTATCCGCCGACTTGTCGCCGAAGCCTATGAAAATCAATGGCAATCGCCCAGCGGCCTGCTTGGGGTCGGGGTGGCGGTGGGCGGACCGGTGAACCCGGTCAACGGCAAGATGCTGCGCGCCGGCGGCATGCCGGACTGGGCCGGCGTCGATATCAAGGAACTGCTGGGGCCGCTGTTCGACGGCGTTCCGATCTTCTGCGACAACGAGAGCAACTGCTCGGCCATCGCGGAGATGACATGGGGCGCGGCGCAGGGGCACGACGACTTCGTGGTCTACACGCTCGACCTTGGGGTGGGCGGCGCGATCGTGTCGGGCGGCCGGGTGCTGCGCGGCGTGGCCGGCGGGGCCGGCGAATTCGGGCATGTGGTGGTGGACCCCAACGGGCCGCTCTGCCGCTGTGGCAACCGCGGCTGCATCGAGGTCTACGCCAGCTTCCGCGACCTGCTGTCGGAAGCGGAGGCGCATTTCGATCGGCCGCTGCGAATTACCGACGTGGTAAAGATGGCGCGGGGCGGCGACGTCTTCTGCCGGTCGCTGGTCGAGCGGGCCGGCGAGGCGGGCGGCTATGGCCTGGGGCTGATCGGATCGGTGTTCAACCCGCCGCTGGTGGTGGTGAGCGGACGGCTTGCCCTGACCGGCGACATGCTGATGGCCCCGCTGACGCGCAGTTACGAGCGCTACACGCTGATCAAGCACGACGACGTACCGGACGTGGCGCGGACGGTGTTCCGGGCCAGCACCTTTACCGACGGCGCCTGCCTCGGCGCGGTGGGGCTGGTGCTGCGCCATCATGGCCGCCTGCTCGGACAGGCAGCATAGTCACGCCCCTGAAATCGCTCTGAAATTCTCCACCAGCGCGGCAGCGAAGGCCGGGTCGTTGATATGGGCGTCCAGTTCCAGCAGTTGCCGGTTTGCCGCGGGCTGCCAGCCCTGCCGGATGGCAGCGAACAGCGCCGTGTCGGCTACCGGATCGTGGAAGGGCTGACCCGGCCTGTCGATGGCGGAGACCCCCTGCAGCGGCAGCAGGAAGCGGACCGGGCCCGGCATGCGGTTGATCCGGGAGACGATGAACTCGCCGATGCGACGGCTCTCGTCGGGGGTGGTGCGCATCAGGGAGACCTGGGCGTTGTGGACGTGGAAGTGCCGGCCGGCAAACTGCGCCGGCACGGTTTGTCTCGCGCCGAAATTGACCATGTCCACCGCGCCGACCGAACCGACATAAGGCAGGCCGGTGCGAATGACGGCGCCGAAGCGATCTTCGGTGCAGGGGAAGATACCGCCGACCAGCAGGTCCGCGACCTCGGTGGTGGTGATGTCGATCAGCCCCGCGACGAGGCGGGACTCGGCCAGCTTTTCCATCGACTGACCTCCCGTGCCGGTGGCGTGGAAGGTGTAGACCTCGTGGCTCGCCTCCATGGCTTCGCGGACCGAAGTGGCGCAGGCGGTGGTGACACCGAACATGGTGAGGCCGAGGCCCGGCTTGTCGTTTGCCGCCTCGGGGACGGCGCCGAGCGCCATGCCGGCTGCCGCGTTGGCGGCGTTGCCGATCACCCGGCGCGAGATGGCATTGAGGCCGGCGACATCAACCACCGAATACATCATGGCGATGTCGTTCGGCCCCACATAGGGCGCGACATTGGCCGAGGCGACGGTGGAGACCATGAGCTTAGGCACGCCGATGGGCAGCGCCCGCATCGCCTCGGTGACGATGGCGGTGTTGCCGGAACCGCCAAGGCCGAGCACTGCGCCGATATCGTTGCGGGCGCCGAGCCAGGCGGTCAGCGCCTTTGCCATCGCCGAGACCGCCTGCCCCCGGTCGGCGAGGCCGAGAACCGCTGCGGCGCCTTGCGGATGGTGGGCGGCGATTTCCACGGACGAAATGTCCGCCCCCTGCCCCGACAACTGCGTTCCGACATCGACCAGGACTGTTTGTGCGCCGGCGGCGCGAACCCGCTCGACGGCGTAGCGCAGTTCGGCGCCCTTGGTATCAAGGGTGCCGATCACGTAGACCTTCTTCATGCTGTCCCTCCGGCCGACCCTCCCCGGCCGGCTTTGAGCTGACGATAGCCGGTCAGATCACTTCGAGGTAGTCGCGGTCTTTGATCTGCGGAAAGGGTACTGTCGGGAGAGTCTGGTACCAGAAGGCAACGGAGGCGATGTCGTCCTGCAGGGGCAGGTAGCGGCGATCGGTCTTTTCGGTGCGCCAGCCAAGCGCCTGGATGGTGACGCGCAGGTCCTCTTCGAAGCGGATCGGGTCGGTCAGGTGCCAGCGGTACATGCCGAAGCGCTGCTGGCTGCGGTAGGTACCGTCGGGGCGAAGCACCTGCGGCAGGCCGGAATACGGCGTGGTGAACTCGCGGTAGGCGCGCTCCATCGTCGGATCGAGTTCGGCGCCGCCGCCATCGAAATTATAGGCACCGCAGAAGTAGTCCTCGGTGCCGGTGCCACAGATGGTGGGGAACTCGCCGTCGCCATCCATGAAGAACTTGATCTCGCCCTCGCCCCACCAGCTCGAATTGTTGACGCCCCAGGCCATGTAGGTGCCGACATACTGGCCCTGCCCGCGCACCCCATCGAGGATGGTGTAGTCCTCCTTGAACGGCAGCGGGTTGGTGCGGCGGAACTGGGCGTGGAAATAGGCCGCGTCGTCCGGGACATCGGTGAGGGTGTAATTGATCTGGTAGTAGATGATGCCGTGGCTCTGAGGATCGCGGTTCTCGATCTCGATGCGGGCGGCCTTGCCGAACGGCATCTCCCAGTAGCAGTTGAAGGCGCGGCCGGGATTGACGCAGACGGCGAGCGAACTGACCTGGGCGTACTGGTTCCAGCCCGAGCAGAAGAAGTCTCCAACTGGTGCTTCAACCGAGGGGTGCTCCTGGTCGTCCCACCAGATGCGGAGAATGAGGTCGCGCCAGCGCAGATTGGCGGTGGTGAGCCAGATCTGCTGGATGGCGCCCGAGCCCCGGATCTCGCCGAGCACGCGCTTTTCGCCCGGTTCGATGCGGATGGAGGGGGAGATCTTGACGCCCAGACCAGTGCCGTCCTTGCCGAGGCCGCGGGCGTGGATCTTGCCAGTGCCCTCGGTGGCCATGCCGCCGCGGCCCTTCTCGCCGGTGAAGTTCTCGGGTGAAATGGACCGGGTTTTCGCGCTGCTGAGCCGGTAGATGTTGGACAGGTTCACGCCAAGTCCATGGAATTCTGCCACTGGTTCCTCCCCTCGTGGAGCGCCGGCCGCTGGTCCGGCGATGCGGCAGTGAAGCGGCCCGGACGTTGGCACGCCATCCACCGAAGGTCTGATCGGTTGGCCGGTTCACCGTTGCAATTGAGCCGCATATAGCCGCAAGGTTGGGCGAAGCAACTGCCCGCGTGCTGGCACCGAGCGGCGAAGTGTGTCACGCATGAGGGATTGGGGCAGGCGTCGAAGAGGCGACATTGCGCGTCCTGCACTTTTTCAAGACCTTTGCACCGGACAGCCTGGGCGGCGTCCAGAGCGTTATCCGCGACATTGCGCGCGGTACGGAGCCGTTCGGCGTCGAGACGCAGGTGCTGTCGCTGAGCCGAAACCCGGACGGAAACTCGGTGCATGTCGATGGGGTGTGGGCCCGGAAAGCCCGGTTGCACCTCGAACTGGCATCGACGGGGCTGTCGCTTTCGGTGCTGTCGGTGTTCAACGACATGGCGCGCGACGCCGACCTGATCCACTACCACTTCCCGTGGCCGATGATGGACCTGATCCACTTCCTGTCGCGAACCGACAAGCCGACGGTGGTGACCTACCACTCCGATATAGTGAAGCAGCGCTGGCTGAAGGCCGCCTATGACCCGCTGATGCACAGGTTTCTCGATTCGGTGAGCAGCATCGTTGCCACGTCGCCGCCGTACCTCGAATCGAGCCCGGTGCTGGCCCGGCACCGCGACAAGGTGACGGTGATTCCCCTGGGGACCGGCGACATCACACGGCGGGCGCTGCCGGAGGCGCGGCGCGCCTACTGGCGGCAGAAGCTGGGATCGCGGTTCTTCGTGTTTGTCGGGGCGCTGCGCTACTACAAGGGGCTGCACTTCCTGCTCGACGCGGCGGCCGAGACCGGCTTCCCGGTGGCGATCATCGGGACGGGGCGGCTATCGCAGCAATTGCATGAAGCGGTGGCCGCCCGGAAGCTCGACAACGTGCACCTGCTCGGCGAGGTCTCGGAGGACGAGAAGGCGCTGTTGCTCGACATGGCCTATGGCTTCGTCTTTCCCTCGCACCTGCGATCCGAAGCCTTCGGCGTGGCGCTGCTCGAGGCCTCGGCGTCTCGCCTGCCGATGATCACGTGCGAGATCGGCACGGGAACGAGCTACGTGAACCGGGCGGGCGAAACCGGGCTCGTCGTTGCCCCGGCGGATCCGACGACACTGGCGGATGCCATGCGACGGCTGTGGGCCGACCCTTCCGCTGCCCGGCGGATGGGCGAGAATGCCCGGCGCCGCTACGAGTCGCTGTTCACCGCGCGCCAGATGGGCGCGGCGCATGCCGCACTTTACGCGCAACTGCTGGGCGTCGAACGACCGCTCGAAACCACCCTCGCCTGATCGAGATTTGATGGGTTCCGCGAGGCGGCAAAGCGGCTTCGGGGTTTGCGGCGCGGCGATCCGGTACTAAGCTCGCGCTACCTGATCGGCCACGAGGGCGACATGGAAGTTCTCACCGTTGCGCTCATCGGCGCCATCATCGGAGTCGTCTTCATGCTGCTCGATTTCAGCTGGGGCAGCGTGCGCTTCTTTACCGGCTGGTTCCGGGTGCACCCAGCGACCGTGCTAGCGATGAGCGCTGTCGGCGGCGCGGTCGTCATCAGTGCGGAATTCTGGCTGGTGGCCGCCCTGTGGGAAGCGCTACAGGCCGGCGGCTGAGGCTTCGGCCCGTCAGGGTGCGTTTCACTCGAGGCGCGGACCTGGCCTAGAACCCCTCGTCCAGCCATCGCGTTCCGAGGCGGGTCACCGCCTGACCAAGGGCAGGCAGCAAGGCGGGATCGACCTCCTGCGCGGCGATCCGTCCCAACTGGTAAGCAAGCGCAGCGTCGCGGGGGGGCATGTGAAGCCGCCCGAGCTTGTCGAGTTCGTGCACCCACTGTGCCACAGCGAGGTGGGCACACCGCAGGCGGTTGGCATCGTCGATCGCCGCAAAGACGCAGTCGATCTCCGCCTCGATAGCCATGGCACCCCTGGCCATTGCAGCGGGAAGGATCGCACTGAGAGGCTGGGCCTCAGGGTCTCCGATTTGATCGAGGCAGAGCATGCCCTGCTTAGCCACAAGCCATCGGCGCACGCAAGCGCCGTGGAGGTTGTTCGGGATAGTGGGAGGTGGTGCCGAGACCGGCATCGCATCGCCAATTTACGCCTTTGATAAATATCACTATTTTTCTTGATGACCTCACAGATACCCCCAAACACACCCCCAGCGATCAGAGGGCTGAATGGGCTATGCCCTCACGTCAGTCTCAGGGCCTGGGCTTGTCACCCCCGTCCGGAAAATCGAACTCCGGCAGGTCCATCTCGGGCAACTCGATATTGATCTCGGGTTCGAGGCAGCGATTGCCGTCGGCGATCATCCCCTTGGGGCACACGCAGGCAGTACCCCTCCGGTTGGGCACGGCCGGGGCACGGCACTGCAGTGCCTCATCCGTCTGTTCGTCCACCACCTCAACGCAACGCTTGCCCTGGGCAACAGTGCCCTTGGGGCAGATGCAGGCGGTGCCGGCCTTGTTCGGAACGGCGGGCGCGTTGCAGGAGACCGGATCAGGCTTGTCCGCCGCGCAGCCTCTCGGTCCGGCGATGGACTGGTCTGGACAGATGCAGGCGGTTCCGGTGCTGTTGGACTTAGCGGGGGCACGGCACTGAAGCTCGTCATCCTGCTCGTCCGCCACCTCGACGCACCGCTTGCCCTCGGCAACAGTGCCCTTGGGGCAGATGCAGGCGGTGCCAGCCTTGTTGGGAACGGCGGGCGCGTTGCAGGAGATTGGATCGGGCTCGTCCGGCGCGCAGCCTCTGGGGCCGGCGATGGACTGGTCTGGACAGATGCACGCCGTGCCGGTGCTATTGGACTGGGCGGGTGCCTTGCACTGCAGGTCGGGAATGCAGACACCCCGCTTGTTCAGCACCTCGCCATCGCCGCATTGCGGTTCTGGTTCGCCCTCGACAGGCTGCACTATCTGCTGGGGCGGGGCAGCGACGCTGAAGGGCGCGCAGTTGCCCCAGGCCCCACCATATGGAGACGTCGATGGATTGACGTCGATCATTGCCGCGTTGAAGTCCGCCGGTTGAGGTGTCTTGCCGTCGGCGACAAAGCAATTGGTGTAGCCGCTGCCGGCGGCAAGGGGCGCCGCCAGCGTGACCGTGAACGAGATGCTCTGGTTGACTGGCAACGTCAGGTTGGCAGCACAGGTAGCCGGCGAGGTGGTGCCGCTCCAGCCGGAACTCCAGGCGCAGATTGGTGGCACGGCGGTATTGGAGATCGAACCGATCGTCGCCGGGACTGGTGTTGTTCCGTTGCTGATGCCATCGCCGAACAGCACCGGTCCGTTGAAGTCCTTACACTGCGCCTTGACGGTGATCGTGAAGGTGCAGGCGGGGCTGCCACCGGGCACGCAGACTTCCGGGAAATCCGTCTTCTTGGTCACCCACAGGTACGAATTGCCGCAGTCTGTGGGGACGGTCGGCCCCCTGTCCTGGACGCAGATGCTGCTCGAGGCCTCGTCGTGTTCATGCACCGGCCCGGTCACCGGGTTGGCCATGTTGTTGGGCACGGAGTTCACCGCGCTGTCCGACGCCGTTACCTGGGCGAAGTTGGAGAAACACCGCCATTGCTCGGTCGGTGCAGGATTGGGCGACACGGAGACCTGAAAGGTCAGCGTCGCCGTGGCGCCGGCCGCTAGGCTGGGAATGGTCCAGCTGATGGTGCTGCCCGTTACCGTAGCCGGCTGGCTGAACCCGATGGGTGTGTTCAGCTCCGGGGGCAGCGCGTCCTCGACCGTCACGTTGGTAAGCGCGACCGAAGCGGTGTTGGTCACCGACAGGGTGACGGTCACCTGCGGATCGGCCGTCAGTCCGTGGAAGTTGATGTAGTTCGGCCCGATCTGCTTTTTCAGATAGAGGTCGGGACACAATCCTTGCCCCAGCGCCGTCAGGTCGGCCCCGAGACTACTGTAGCTGCTCGCCTGCGTGGTGGTGCCGAGCAGTGCATTGAGATGGGTCGACACGTTACCGATGCCGATGCCGACGATGGGCGTGCCGGTGGCATAGATGGCGTTGACGGCAGAGATCGCCTCGTTGGTCGCGAGCACGGAATCCGTCGTGTAGGTGACGGCGTTGCCGCCATCGAGATAAGCCGTCGGCGTACCGTCGGTGATGAAGACGATGATGGTATTGGGGCTGGGTAGCAAGCCGAGCGCCGCGTTCATCGCCGCTTCCCAGTTGGTGCCGCCACCGGCGTTGGGATTGTAGCCGGCATTGACCGATCCGTAGGTTGCGGTCGCCATCGGATATGACACCGTGGCGGCGTCGGAGAAGCGGATCACCGCGGCCTGCGAGCCGTTGGTGTTGAACACGCTTGCGGCATTGGCCAGCGCATTGGTGACGTACCAGGTAGCGTTGGCATCAGCGATCGAGCGGGATTCGTCGACAACGAAGATGACGTTCACGCCGCAAGTGGCGTTCAGCGGCGGCGGATCGTCCACGTCCTCAAACGGATCATCGGGGCCCTCGACGCCGGCACAGGCGCGGTTGTTGCCGGGTTCGGTATCCTCATAGCCCGAGGCGAGGGCAATGCCGACCTCGGCGCAGTTCTCGAATGGTCCCGCGCCCTCGGTGGAGGCGGTCAACACCACCTGGCTGGTGGCGCCGGTCGCCATCACCCCGGTGCCGGTGTACTGGCAGGTCAGCGTTGCCGGTCCGATGATTGGAAGCGGCGTACAGGCCCAGTCGGAGCCGGTCGCGGCGCTGATGGTCATGCCGGCGGGGATCGCGTCGGTGACCGTCACCGCTGCGGTGGCATCGAAGGGCGCGCCAACATTGGTCACTACCAGCGTGAAGGCGCCGGTGCCGTCGACCGGTCCTTGCGTCTCCGCAAAGCTCTTGGTGATCGAAACATCGACCGGGTCTGAATCCTCGCCGGTGAACTCCGTGCAGCTCTCGTCCAGCTCGACCCCATCGAGCAGAAGCGTGGCGCAGTTGGTGGTCTCGACGAGAAAACCGGGATCGGGGAGTTCTACTTCGACATCAATGGTCGAGCTGTTGCCGGCCACGCTCAGCCCTGGCCAGTCGATCGAGCAGATGGCGGGATCGGTAGCGGCGAACGGCGGCTGGTCGCAGGTCCAGGCATCGGCTGAGCCGACAGACACAATCGTGTCGTTGAACGGCGTGCTCGAGCCGAACACCACGCTCTCGTTGACCGACAGCAGGCCGGTGAACGGTACGCCGTTGGACGTCACGTTGATGTGGCACTGGCAGCGCGGCTTGCCGGTCAACGGGTCGATGGTGCAGGCTTCGCAGGTCTTCTCGATCTTGAATTCCGGCTGGGGGCACTCCTCCAGGTCGGTGCAAAGTTCCGGATCGTCCGGTCCATCTGGCGGATCGCCGCTGATATAGGGCGGATCGAGCGGATAGCCGGCGCCGCCATACTCGGACACATAGGGCAGGTCTCCACCACACCCGGTGCGATAGACCGCCACATCGCCGACATGCCCGTTCACCTCGGCATCGTCGGCGCGCGGCTCAAGATCGACCATGTAGCTCGCCCAGGGCGGCGTGTTCTCGGGCTTGACCGGGCCGGCCGGCATCACCTGCAGGCCGTCGATCGCCAACGGCCCTCCGGCCAGCAACTCATCCGCCAGATCGGGCGCCAGCCGCAGGTCGTCGCCGGTTGTAAGCAGTGATGCCTCGCAGTAGCCGAGGTCGAGCAGGCCTTCGCGGTTGAAGCCGTAGTCGAGATCGACGCCGCCACTGGTCTGACGATGCTCACCGCCGAAACCGATCGAATACTCCTCCGGTTCCTCGATCCAGCGGCTTGGCGTTTCCGGATCGTCCGGGCTCTCGAGCCAGTAGCGATAGAGCCGCGACTGTCCAGGATCTGCAAAGCCGGTGTAGTCGTAGGTCGAGCTGATCGCGCCTCGCTGAGCGAGGATCATCGCGCCCTTCTCGGTGAAGACGATGTCGCTGACCGGCAGTTTCTCCGGGCGCTTGGGGACATCCAGTTCCCACTGCGGATCGTCGCCAAAGGCGCCGGTCTCCGCGTCGAGGCCAATCGACCAGATCTGGCTGTCATCGACCACAGCGTAATAGAGGCGGCTGTCGTGGACGGCGAGGCCCCACACCTGACGGTCAGGCGCTGCATAGCCCCAGCTGTCCGGGTCTTCAGTGTCAAAATCGCCGCGGGTGATGTCGAGCGCGCCGGCAGGGTCGTATTCGACGATGGGCAAGTCAGCCGCGGCCCGACCAGTGGTGCCGTGATCGAAGTAGTCGAGTTCGTTTCCGTCGAGATCAAAGCGGTGGATCATGCCGGTGGCACGATCAGAAACGAAAAGCTGCTGGTGCAGCGGATCAAAGGCGAGATTGCCGAGGCCGGGACCGGGGTTCTCATCTCCATCGAGGATCACATTGGCAAACAGCGACACTTCGCCGGTTTCGCCGTCGATCTTCCAGATGCTGCCAGGTCCGCCATCCGGACCCGGGCCGAACAGCCCTTCCATGAACTGTGCATCAGGCTCGCCCGTCTCGATCCGTTCTGGCCGGCCATCGTCGTCGGCGTCAGGCGCGACAACGGGCAGGCCGTATGCGGATGTCGCCGCCAGATAGATGTTCGGCATCTCCGCGTCATCGAGGGCCACGCCGAAGACCTGCCCAACATCGCGAGCCAGCACCTCGTGACGGCTGTCGCCCGCCCAGGCGCGCCCATCCCAGATGAAGCCGGGAGCGGCGACGCCGAGCACCCGCGCCGAGATGCCGTCAAGGTCGATAAGGGTCTCGTCGATGAGCTCGATGCCGGGGGGCAGGCTTTCAGGGTCGGGTGCCACCGTGCCGGAGAAGCCGGTAACGACCGCGTCGCCCAATTCAAGCAGTGGCCGCTGCGCGTCCTGCCCTTGAGCAGCGAACGCCAAGAAAAGCGATAGACCGACTGCAGCACCAGCTCTGAACACGGCTCAATCCTGACCCGAGAGGCGAGCGCGACGAACCATAGTCGAGTACACGTCGAACCATGCGAGTGTACAACGAACCAACGGTACCCGCGCCCCTCAGAGCGTGTGCCGTGATCTGGTTCGACCGACAAATCTACTCAGCGCGCTTGGCAGACAGATATCAAGACGATTCAGGCGCCAAGCCTACGCTGGCGCTGTACTTCGCCGGAACTGAGGGTGGACCGAACTCCACTTGCCGAAGTGACTGTGCAGGTCACGCCTGGCCGTCCCGGTCCGATCGATCCAGAACTCACCGTCCAGGTGATCGCGAGGCCGGGGTCCCCGTTGGAGCAAATGGAGTAGCAGTCGCCGGATCATCAGGACAAGAGTCAGCCGACCTTCCTGGCCAATGCCGCAACCAGTTGGGCGACCTCCACATCAGCCAACGGGTCCTCGTCCGAAGGCGCTGCGGAAATCCCCCGGATCAGTTCGGCCTGCCGGTGATCGGGCACTGCGCGGTAGCTGGTTAAGGTGGTCAGCACGTCGCTGCGCCCCAGATTCTGCGGCCACGCCTTGAACCCCTTGGGAGACCGGCTGATGCGCTGTCCCAACAAAGGCGACCAGCGCGCGATTGCGTCTCTCCAGTGGAATGGTGCCCCCTATTGCCGTCGCCTTGGGGGTTATTGCGCCAACTACTTCGGAGGCCACCCCCAGCCCCACCCCCAGAAGTAGGTGGCTGCTGGCGAACGCGGCCGGACAGTCCTTACCAAAAACTACCGATTTCTAAGTGATTTCTGGGGTTTCTCAATCGTTCGCGCAGTTCGTCGAACAGAGAAGTGGTGCCCGAGACCGGAATCGAACCAGTGACACGCGGATTTTCAACGCGCGAAACAGATAGAAAACTGCATTTATTTCAATGTTTTAGCTGACATGTATGCAACAATGTGTGTAACTCATGTCGCTGACATACACAAGATCGATGCATGGTTGCGACGCGTTAATCGCGTCGCTTTGTATGCGTGACCCATTATCAAACCAGGCATTTCGCAAACGCAGCGCGTTCATACGCGCGTGTGACGAGATCAGCTGGTTTTGTGACGGATTGGGTTGGCGAATTGATATTCCGTCGCATGATCGATCTGCTTGACGTGCTCGATGCATGCACGACGGATCAGTTGCGACAGGTACATGTCCAATGCATGATGGTTTTA
>CAIMLX010000129.1 GCA_903842455.1 uncultured Hyphomicrobiales bacterium
CATGCCGGACGATATTGGCGGCGCGGCGGTGTTCCTCGCCTCACCCGCCGCCCGCTACATCACCGGGCAGATGCTCTATGTCGACGGCGGCATCCTCGCCAACCAGATGTCCTGGGAGCCCGTGTCGTGAAGACCCGGCGGGACCAATGTCACGGTCGTGTCCCCGACGGCGGAAGTCGCGAGCGATCTGCTGATCGAAGGCAACCGCATTGCCGGCATCGTTCCTGCGACGACCAGCACTCGCGATGACTGGCAGGCGATAGACGGGCAGACACCCCCACGACCGCGCAAGCAAGGCGTGAGGTGGCGGTGATGATCAAGGATCCGGTCGTCCCCCTCAGCCCGAGCCTCCTGCCGCAACAGCAATTGTACAAGGTGAAGACGCTCCCGGAGTGGCCCGACGGCGTGCGGCCTGTTGTCGGATATCCCGGAGATCACAGGGTGCCCAACCTGCCCCAGCGGCGGTCCCGCACTGCGGTCTGCCGGTGTCAGGCCGAGTGGGCGTGGACGGCTGATCATAATCGCCTTGAGGCCTACTACCTCGCAAGTGTCGCTGGCACTGTCTGCTCTGGCTAGGAGATCACCACGACGGGCCAACACAAATCATCTGGACGACGGACGGTGAAGGTCGGCTAGAATGCGCCCAGTCAGGAGCCCTTCTACGCAGTGACTGTCGAGCCCTCAACCACCACCCTCCCGCCCGCCGCCAGCTTCTTCCCGCAGCGGCCCTACAACCCCGGCGCCGCCCTCTGCTTCGTGCACGTGGCCAAGGCTGCTGGGACAAGTGTGCGGATGATGATCGAGAACGCCTTTCCCGGCGATCAGACCTATCCCGCCGCCAGCCGTTTGGCGAAGGGTGCCTATAGCAAGCCACAACGCGCAAAGGAGGCCGGCGACAACTTTCGACAGTTCAGGGTCCTGAGTGCCCATGCGGGCGCCGGGATAGGCACCCTTCTGGACAGTGACGCCAATCTGTTCACCTGGCTGCGTGAGCCTGTCGACCGCGTCATCTCGGCCTTCTTCTTCTTTGTCGTGCAAGAACGACAGTCGGGGAACACGCCATATGTCGCCCGCCTGGACACTGGAGAGAGAGTCGAGTCCGTTTTCATCGACTGGCTCATGCGCCTTGGGGCGGACGGTCACAGCCAGATGGCGCAACTGGTCTATGGAATGCCCGCAAACGGCGCAGACTGGCGCGAGTCCAACCCGGGCGCGGACCTCACCGAAGCGGCGCTCGATGCGCTGCGCCAGTGCTTCTTTGTGGGCTTGATGGAAGACCAGAACCGCTCGCTCGATGCGCTCTGCGCCATTACCTCGATACTGCCGCCTCTGCGAAGCGAACGTCGGAACGCCGGCTACAACCGGCCCGAGCGCCTTCAATTCACCCCGGAAGAGCAGGCGAAGTTTGACCAAATCCTTGCGCCCGACCGGGCTTTTTATGCTCTCGCGCGAGAAATCTATGACAGGCAAATGGCCGCTCTCGCCGAGCGCGGCAGAACCGAACCGGCGCTCGCGCTGATCGGCAATCGCGTCGCGTTGCGCCATCACCTGCTGCACGAGGAAGCCGACCGCACTCTCGCGCTGACCACTTGGAAAGCATGGGACCCGATACTCGGCGAAAACCTTGACAGCCGCGAGAAGTTTGCGACGCACGGCAACATTGACCGCCGTTGGCGCTGGACCGCGCCAAAGTCCGACACATACCTATATTTCCGCCTGCCCCGGCAGACCGCGTTCAAGATTTGTATCCGCCTTGATCCGGCTACACCGCCTGACCACGCCGAGCACACCACCCTCAAACTCTCGGGCGAGCGTATAGCGTTGACGCCCACCCCGACGGCGAATGCTCGCATTGAGCTAGCGGCGATGGTCTCGAAGAAGATCGCCAACGGGCTCCCCCAACTGGCTGAATTCCACCTTCACACGGCGAAAATGCTCGATGAGAGCAAGCTCGTACCCTATGCCGGTACCCGCATGCTCGGACTCGCAATCACGGAAATCTGCGCCGTGCCAATCTCCCCCCTAGCTTATTTCTGGGGTCGGCTGGGTGGGCCGCGGCTCGCGGGTTTGCTGAGACAGGTCCAGCGCCGCCTGCGCCTGCCGCCATAACTGGGAGGAGCCGGATCGCCGAACTTTACAGACGCGGGCCGATGGAGCATCAAGTCTTCGGGCAATTGCGTAGGGCCGTCGGCCGAGGGCCTGGGCCTGCAGCAAACGAGGTACTGGGTGAGCTATTTCAGAACTGATGTTCCAGACACGGCGAGCGAGCTTTTCGACGGCGAGGTAGTGATCGCCCATTATGGCAGCGGCCTTTATTTCTCCATCGCGCCTAGTGGCGCTTTGATCTGGCAGGGCCTCCGGCACGGCCTGTCAGTCGCCGAGACTGCCGCCTGGCTCGCAACCCAATTCCCGGCAGAGGCAGCGGCCATTCCGGCTCAGGTGGCAGCCTTCGTCGCTGACCTGGTCGCCAGAACGTTGCTCGTCGAGGTAGCCGAGCCCATCAGGGCCGGCGAACTGCCCGCCATCGTGCTCAACACCTGGCAGGAACCAGTCGTGGAGAGCTTCGACGACCTGCAGGAACTGCTGCTGCTCGACCCGGTTCACGACGTCACCGAAGCCGGTTGGCCCCATCGGCCCGATGACCAGGCATAATCACCTCCGCGACTTCATCGACAAGGCCTTCGCCCGGTCCACCCCGCTCTGCCGCGCCCGCTTCGGCGAACTGGTAGCTGACGTGTTGGTCGACGAGGGTGCCGCACCCCAGGGATTCGAACGCGCGCTGCTCAAGACAGACGCGTCCCCAGAGGCCAGCTTCGCGATCATCACCGGCGAGGACCCGGAACTTCTACGGATCGTGCCCGACCATCCAGAGCGAATTCAGGTGGTTTCGGATTTTGAACTTTACGCTTACTGGCGGCCGACGCCCAGCCGTCTGTTCGCCGTTTACGATCGTGTCCGAATGCGCGGAGCCGTCTGGTTTCCGCACCAGATACCCGCTGGCGCTATTGGCCAGCCCTGTGAGCCACTGTTGCATGCCGCCATCGAACCGACCGGATGGGTCGTTGCCCATGCCGCCGCCGTTGGCCGGGAGGGCCGCTTCCTGCTGCTGGTCGGGTCCGGCAGGTCCGGCAAGAGCACGGCAACGCTGGCCTGCGTCAGGGCAGGCTGGAGCTACGCCGGCGATGATCTGGTCCTGCTCAATCCGTCTCGATCGCTGGTCGCCCCGCTCTTCTCCTCGGTTCGGCTCAGGCACAGTGGAGCAGCCGCCTTCCAGTCGTTGGCCGACGCCGCCTTCATGGTGTCTGACGACGATGGGGCGCCGCGCTATGAACTGCGGCTCGACCGGCTGCCGTCGGGCGGAACTGTTGCGGCGGTGCTTGGCGTCCGGCGACGGGGAGCATCCGAAGTCAGCGTCGTACCGGCACGCGCCGCCGACTATCTCGGGCCCCTACTGCGGGACAGCACATCGCGTGCCCCCGGCTGCACACCCAGCATGACGCCGAAATTGCTGGCCGCCGGCCGCATGGCCCCCGGCTTCATCGTTGACACCGGCATCGATCCTGCCGGCATACCCGGCGGTCTCGGCACCTTCCTGGAAACCCTTCCATGACAGCCCCGACCCATAGCGTCGTCCTACCGGTCAGGAACGGTGCCCGCTACATCGGCGAGTGCCTCAGTTCCATCCTTGACCAACTCGGGTTCGACGACGAACTTCTCGTCGTCGACAATGGCTCCGCCGACGACACCGTCGCGCTGGTGCACGCTGCGGCCGACCCGCGCATCATCCTCCTGCATGAACCGAAGCCTGGCCCGGCGGCCGCCCGAAACACCGCTCTCCGCCAGGTACGCGGTGCCTATATCAGCTTCCAGGATCACGACGACCTATGGCCCTCAGGCCGCCAGCGGCAGTTGCTCGAAATGCTGCGCGCCACTCCCGGCGCTAACGCCGCCCATGGACGGGTCCGCATCTTTTTCGACGGGCCGTTTGATCCCGCATATGCCTGCATGGATGGCCAATTCGTAAACCAGTACAATTTCCTGCCATGCATGTTCGAGCGCAGCCTCATTGAGCGGACAGGGCTGATGGACGAAACCATGCTGCGCAGCTCCGATGTCGACTACCTGATCCGCCTTCGGCAGGCCGGTATGGTGTCGGCTCCTTGTGACGCCATCGTCCACATCCGACGCCGGCACACTACCAACTGGAGCTCCGGCGAACTCGCCACCGTGAATTCCAACAACATGCAGATCCTCAGACGAAACATAGCGCGGAAGCGCGGAGCACCATGACAGAACGCCAGAGTGTCATTCTGCCGGTACGCAACGGCGCGACCCATATCGCCGAGGCAATCGGCTCGGCCTTGCCGCAGTTGTCACCCGATGACGAGGTCATCGTGATCGACAACGGTTCGACTGATCAGACAGTCGCCGTGGTACAGGCCATAGGCGACGTCCGGGTAAAAGTCATCTCCGAGAAACGGCCCGGTCCAGCCGCCGCTCGTAACGCCGGGCTCAGGGTCGCAACTGGACAACTCGTGAGCTTCGTCGACCACGATGACTACTGGCCGGCCGGCCGGAACGCCGGCTTGCTCGCAGCCCTCGCCGCCGATCCGCAAGCTAATGCCGCGCATGGCAAGCTACGGGTGGTTGTTGATCCCGGCTGCGACGACCGGGGTTTTCTGAAGCTCGACGGCTCCTTTGCGCCGGCCGTCGGGCTGCACGTGCACCTTTTTCGTCGCTCGCTGGTCGATCTGGCAGGGCCGATGGACGAGACGATGCACCTAGGCTCAGACACGGATTTTCTTGCCCGCGTCCGGCAGGCCGGCATGCTATCGGCGATCTACGACGGAGATGCAGCCGTCTACCGCCGGCACGCCGCCAACATCACGCTCGATGCGCGAGCCAATCGCCTGGGCCAGCTTGGAGTTCTGGCCCGCAACCTCAAGCGCAGGAGGGCCAGCGATGGCTGAGACTGTCAGCGCCATCATCGCAGTCCGCAACGGCGCCAACTACCTGCGTGAGAGCATCGAAAGCATGCTGGCGCAGACAGTGGCGCCCGACGAGATCATCGTCGTCGATGACGGCTCGACTGACAATACCGCTGCAATTGCCTGCTCGTTCGGTAGCGTCGTTCGCGTCGTGAGCCAACCCAATGCCGGCCAGGCCGCGGCGACAGCGCATGGCATCGGTCTCGCCACTGGCAGCTGTATCGCCGTCAACGACCACGACGACCTGTGGGTACCCGAAAAGCAGCAGTGGCAGCTGGCAGCGCTCGCTGCTGATCCGTCTCTCGATCTTGTATATGGCCTCTGCGAACAGTTCGTCAGCCCGGAGCTTGACGAGGAGGAACAGCGCCGCTTTGCCCCGCCAACGCCCATCCTCCCCGGCGCCTTGTTGCAGGCGGCGCTGGTCCGTCGCAGCGCCTTCGACCGCGTCGGGATCGATCCGACCCTCCGTGGTGCTGGAGCGGCCGACTGGATGGGCAGAGCTTCGGAAGCTGGCATCACCCGATACATGCTTGACCAGGTGGTGCTGCGGCGTCGCCTGCACCCCACCAACTACGGCCGCACTAACGCTGCAGAGCGCGACAAGTATCTGCTCTCGGTACTGCGGGCCAAGATTCGCCGCACCGCAACGCCAACCCCTCAGTGAACCAGCGGCCGGCGATGCAATCCTTACCGCGACGCTACACCCTCCTCAATGAGCCTGCTTCGCTCGTGCTGCGCGCGCTCGCCTTGCGTGGCCCCGACGCAGTAGACGCCTTCCGCCGCTGGCGCGCGCTAGTTAAACTCGACGATGCGGGCAGCGCCGCCAGCCGCGTCCTGCCGCTCCTCGTCGAGTTGGTGCGGCGCGAGGGTATCGACGACCCGGACCTGCAGCGTATGCAGGGCGTCGGCCGCCATATCTGGACACAGAACACGCTCAACGTCCGCCTGCTGCTCCTCGGCCTCGACGCCCTGGCAGCAGACGGTATCCACCCGATGCTGCTCAAGGGCATTGCCCTGTTCGTGCGCGCCCCCGATGTCATGCGCAAGCGCGCCTCGACCGACAGCGACATCCTTGTGCCGCCGCAGCAACTGGCGCGAGCGGCGGGGGCGCTGAGCCGCAGTGGCTTCGAACCGAAAGGGTTCCGCTGGGAGGATTTCGGGGCGCCTTTGATCGGCAGCGAAACTTCGGGTGCCACGCTGCGCCTGCCGGGGCAGCGGAGCCATCTCGACCTGCACTGGCGTCCGCTTTCCCCCATCACCGACCCCGCCCTTGGCGAAGCATTCTTCGTCCGTGCCGTGCAACATACTTTGCAAGGGCGGACGGTGCTCCTGCCGACCGTCACGGACCAGCTATTCATGGCGCTGGCGCGGTGCGAACCATGGGACGTCGAAGAATGTCTAACCCGCCTCGTAGAGGCGCACCTGCTGCTGTCCATCGGGTCCGGAGACGTTGATTGGCCAAGTCTCGCGACTCTCATCAGCACCTATCGGCTTGAAGCAGTCGCACGGGCGTTCTTGGGTGATCTCGAACAGCACGCGGGGGTAAAGCTTCCCACAGGCTACCTGTCGCGCCTCGAAGCAGCCGTTACGGCCGACCGGTGGGAGGAATTGCAGGTCCGCGCTCTGCCGCCGTCGAGCCGCACCGGGATGCAGAACTGGAAATTGCGCCGGATGGATATTCAAGGCGGACGCGACCAGGGTCACACCGCCTTGCCAGCCCTCGCCGAGGTAAAGTTGCGCGCACTCGGACTGAACACGGCAACCGCTTCGCCCCTTTGGCGATCCCTGCGCCGTCGTGTGCCTGCTGGCCCTGTCGAAGACGTCCGCTTCCTTGAGGGCTTCACTTACCCCGAGGCAGAAGGTCGTTGGACGGTCGGCTCATGGTCGGCGCTGGCCGTGCCGCTCACCCCGGCTCAGCAAGCCGGCGAACCGGTGCGTCTCAACGTCGATGCGTTCGGCCTCGGCACGAGGCGCTTGCGCGTCGGCGCCACCGGCGGCCGGGAAACCCTCAGCCATGTTCAGGCTCCCGCCGACCCCCTGTTGCGGCTTCAACTCCGGGTCAAGCCGCTGCCGGAGCTGGGGGGTGGCGGCCTGATTCTGCTCTGGCACCCCGATGCCCAATCTCCAAGCAGCGAGGGCCTGTCGAGCGACAAGCGTGAGTTGGGGCTATTCTTCCGGCGCCCATGGGGTCTGCCGGGCCATCGGCCACAGTCGGTATCCGCCGCGCTTTACCGGATGCTGCGCCAGAGTTACCGCCACCTGCCCTTGCCGATTGCCGTGCGGTCGCGGCTCAGCCCAGCCCTCGGCAGCGTGCAGCAGCAACTGGCCAGCCGTACCCTGCCGCGGCCGCTCCCCATCGGCGCCATCAGGCGTGGCGACGTTGTGGTGTCGGCTTTCCTCACCGACCAGAGCGGCATCGCACGGGCCGGCCGGCTCACCCGCGACTCTCTGCGGACCTGGGGCGTGCCGCTCGTCGAGCATGACATCACCGCCGATCCATCCGCCGAGATGGTGCGCGACGTTTCGCCAGGCGGCGTCTGGATCTGCCACTGTAACCCGCCCGAAGCATCCATGGAGGTGCTGGTGGCCGACACCGAGCGCCTGTGGGCGAGCCGTTACCGTATCGGGGTTTGGGCCTACGAGCTGGAACGCCTACCGTCCACCTGGCCCCCGATGCTGAAGCATTTCCACGAAATCTGGGCGCCAAGCCAGTTCGTCGCGGACGCGATCCGGCGCTCCTCCGGGCCTGGGGGTCCGGTGATCTGTGTCGTGGCTCACCCCATGCCGCTGCCGTCAACAGCGCGGCCGCTGTCGGCGCCGCATCACCCCTTCACGTTCCTGACTATGTTCGATGCGCGCTCCACCGCGGCACGGAAGAACCCTATGGGCGCCATCACCGCCTTCCAGCGCGCGTTCGAGCCGGCCTCGCTGGAAGCGTCGCTGCTCATCAAGGCGTCGTTCAGCCACGCCGACGACACCGCCATGCAGCAACTGCGCGCCGCCATTGCCGGCTGGCCCAATATCAGCGTGATGACCGAGCACCTCACCGACGACGAGGTGCTGCAGCTGATCGCTGGTGCCGATTGCCTCGTCTCGCTGCACCGCTCGGAAGGGTTTGGCCTGCCAGTCGCCGAAGCCATGACTGTCGGCACGCCCGCCATCGTCACAGGCTGGTCGGCGCCGGCTGAGTTTACCGCTGGCGGTGCCATCGAGATCGACCACGATCTCGTGCCGGTCAGCGACGCTTCCGGACGTTACGCAGGCGGTCCCGGGCTGGTCTGGGCCGACGCGAGGCTCGACCATGCCGCACGCGAGATGCGGGCGCTCGCCGATGACCCGGAACGCTGGCACGCCCTTTCCGCCGCAGGCCTCGCCATCGCGCGC
>CAIMLX010000130.1 GCA_903842455.1 uncultured Hyphomicrobiales bacterium
GGGGGCGTCATCATCGGCGAGCGTCTGCGGGCGGGGCTGCACGGTCCGGCTCGCGAACAGGGTCGCCGCCAGCGCGAAGCCGACAGTCACCGCCACGCCCAGCGCCACATGGCCGGCGTTGCGCTCGCCGATGTTGAGGAAGTCGCCGGCGGCGTCGCGGGCGTCTTCGAAGATGTCGTCGGTCTGGGTCACGCCCGGCTCTCCCTGTGTGCGCCTAGACAATGGCGGGGCGGTGCACGGGTTCCGTCGGCGTGGGGAACTCTAGGCGCCGCCGCCGGCCGCGGGTTACATAAGGTTGCAGGTCGGGGGACGTGCACGTTCTTCGCCCGCTTGTTTCGGAGAAGACCGTGACCGCGCGCAGACTATCGCAATTCCTTGCCCTTTCGCTGGCGGCCCTCACCTGGTGGTCCCTGATTTCGCAACCCGACGTTATCGACCCCGAGTTCGCGGTGGAGATCCACGTCGCACTGCTCGTGGTGGTGGCGCTTTTCTTCGGCCTGTCATTCCTCGCCCTGCGCTTCGCGACCGGCGGCTCGGCGACCTACTGGAGCATGAATCGCGCGGATCAGGTCCGCCCGATCGTTTGGATGGAGCTCGCGACGGTCGGGATAATGCTGTCGGCGGCCATGGTCCTCCACTGGCTGGGCCGGGGGGATCCGGCATCGGCCAAGATCACCTACCTCCTCACAGGCACGCTCGTGCCGGCGGCGTTTCTGCAGTTCGGGCTAGTCACTTGGCCGTCTCGCTTGAGCCATCCGGGACGGCTCAGGCTGCTCCTCATTGCCGGGCTTGCCATCTGTCTTGCGGCGGCATGGTCCTACGCTGGCTACTCAACCATCCCAGACAAGATAGATATTCCTCCAGTCCCCGACCTGATCGTCACTGTGGGCGCCGTGATCGTTGGCGCGACTTTCGAGGAGATCGTGTTCCGCGTTCTGCTGCTGACGGCCCTGCTCGACCGCACCGGTTCGCGGTTTCAGGCCGTCTACCTGTCCGGCGTCGCGTTCGGGCTGATGCACGTCCCCGGGGCCCTGGCGGATCCGATCATGCACGGCGACTGGGTGTTCCTTCAGCAGGTCGCGTTTGGATACGCGCCCGAGTTCCTCATGCAGACCTTGATGGGTCTGCTTCTGGGTGTGCTCTGGCTGCGGACCGGCTCGATCACACTCATAGCCGCGACCCACGCGATCCTGAACATGGGCAACTTCTTGGCGACGGGCCTGCTGGCCTACGGCTAGTTCCCCGTCGCGCTCTTGTCCGGGGCGATCTCGGTCATGGCCGACTGCAGGTAGTTCTGCTCGCCCAGCTGTTCGATCAGTTTGAACTGGGCCTCGAGGAAGTCGATGTGCTCCTCGGTGTCGTTGAGGATGCGCATCAGGATGTCGCGGCTGACGAAGTCCTGGGCCGCCTCGCACTGGGCGACGCCGGCCTTGACCGTCTCGCGCCCGCCCAGCTCCAGCTGCAGGTCGGCGCCGAGGCATTCGACGGCGGTCTCGCCGATCTTCAGCTTGTGCAGGTCCTGCATGTTGGGCAGGCCGTCGAGGAACAGCACGCGCTTGATCAGCATGTCGGCGTGTTTCATCTCGCCGATCGATTCGTCGTAGATGATCTGGCCGAGATGCTTCAGGCCCCAGGAC
>CAIMLX010000131.1 GCA_903842455.1 uncultured Hyphomicrobiales bacterium
CGCCGTGACGCTTGCTGCGCCAAGTCGGAAGTAGGCTGTCGTGAACTCGTTGGGCGGCCTCTCCAAATGTGAGTGTTTCGCGCTTGCGAACGGCATCAGGATCGCCACCCGCCCGAGCGACCTTCCGAAGCGCATGTGCAGCGTCTCTGGCTTCCGCCAACGAGACCAACGAGGCCGAGCCTAATCCGAGATCTCGTCGCCGCCCAAAAACCACAGTTCGGAGCACCCAGGACTTAGAGCCCGTTGGCCCAACCCTGAGATAAAGGCCACCACCGTCCCCGTACATGCCTGGCTCGGTGATGATGTCGATACGTCGGACCGAAAGGCGAGGCATCTTTGTCCCCTCATTTGTACCATCATATATCATGGTACCGCCTGAGACGAATTGATAGCTCTCTGGCCAAAAAATCCGAAGAAAGCTCACAAAACCAGCGCTCTGTGGCGTCTGAAGATGCTTGTTGAGACGGAAGTCAAGCAGCCTCCTCCGCTACCACCTTACCCCCCCGCGACGAAGAACCGGCCTGCCACGGTGACGGCGGGGCGCTGCCAGAGAACGAAGCCGAGCGGCGGGCAGGCCCGGGATAAGGTCCGGACGAGAGGCTCGGTTTGGGCGGCGCACTCGCACCGCGTGGCAGCCTGTGGAATTTGCCGTTTCCTGCGGTGCTTTCACTAAATTGCCGAATGCGATGGAACCTTGGGCGAGCCCGCGCGTTCGTGCGCGAATTGGGGGAACATCGTGAAAATTCTTGTCGTCGATGATGAACCGCTGATCCGGCTAGGGCTTGCCTTCCAGATCATGGAGTTGGGACATGAAGTCGTCGAAGCGGGAAGCGCGGACGAGGCTATCGGCGAGCTTGAACGCCACCCCGACATTCGCCTGCTGGTTACCGACATCGACATGCCCGGCTCGATGGACGGGGTACGGCTGGCACACTTTGTTCGGGAACGCTGGCCGCCAGTCGCGCTGGTCGTCGTGTCTGGAAAGCTGGCGCTTGGCGATGTGGCGTTGCCGAGCGGCTGCCGGTTCTTCGAAAAGCCGGTTCGGGATGAGCTGTTCAGGGATGCTATTCGCGAAATGATTGCCTGAGGGGGGTGCACATGGCCCAGGGGATAGCGGGCTCGATCGCAGGGTTTGAGGAAAAGCGCGACAGTCGCTGGGGAGTGGCCGACACGGTCGTGGCAGCCAGCTCTGGCCTCGTGGCCCTCATTGTCGCCGTCTTCGTTTTTCTTTGCATTCAAGGATACAACAGTACTCTAGCGGGGGTGAAGTCGCGCGCCGAACGGGCCGCACAGGCGGTGGCCGAAGGCTCGCATTGGACCATTGGAGCCACCACGGCATCGCTCGATGTTGCCGCGGCCCAGCTTCTGAGCGGCGCCTCTCCCGCCGATATCGCCGCGGCGTTCGATAGCGCCTCATCGACACTGCCTGTCCGGCCCGCACTTCGGATCTATGCGGCCGATGGCAAACTGCTCTGGCAGTCGCCAGGAGCCGCTGTTCCCCCGGACATCTCGGCCAGTGACGGCTTCCAGCAGATGCGGGACGCGTCGGCACCGACACTGGGGTACCACGAAACGGCCCTTGGCAGCTTCACGGTGTCGAGGCGCGTTGATCGCGGTGGAGCTTTCATCGGTGCGCTGGTTGCCGAACTCCCGGACGAGGTTCTCTACCGGTTTGCGGTTCCCCATGTCCTGGGCGAAGGAGCCGCCGTCAGCGTCATACGGTCTGACGGGTGGGTGATCGCGCGCGATCCGCCGCTGCAAGCCCCGCTCAACCTCGAGGGATCAACCGCCTGGGACGAGCTGAACAAATCGAGCTCCGGCTCCTACATTTCCCAGGTCTCTCCGGCAGACGGCGTCTCTCGCGTTGTCGGCTTCCAGCGCGTCGCTGGACTGAATTACCTCGCCCTGGCGTCGATTTCGCAGACGGCTGCTTTCGCCGGTCTGTGGTATTCGATCTGGGTGGTGTCGCTGCTCCTGGCACCGTTCGCACTGGTGCTGCTCGTCGGCTCGTTCCTTGCCGCCCGTGTCATTCGCCGGGCGCAGGCGAGCAGCAATTCCCTCGCTGCTGCCCTGGCGCGGAACGAGCAGCTTTTCCGCGAAATCCATCACAGGGTGAAGAACAACCTTCAGTCGGTGACCGCCCTGCTCCAGGTCCACGCCATCCCCCGCGAAGTCAGGGCCGACCTGACCCAACGGATCTTCGCGATGTCGGCGGTCCATGAGCACATCTATCGGACCGGAGACTTCGCCGATGTGCGGATCAAGGACTATCTGCACACGCTCATCGAGAACGTGAAAGCCGGGGCCGACCCGGGGATCGTCGTGATGGACGACCTCGAGGACGTGACGGTGGACAAGGATGCGGCGGCGCCGCTGGGCCTCATTCTCAACGAGGTACTATCGAACTGTTTCAAGCACGCATTCCCCGACGGCAGGACCGGTGCGGTCAAGGTGTCGCTGAAGCGCGTATCGGACGCCAATGTGCAGTTGATTGTAGAGGATGACGGTGTGGGGTTCAGCGACGCCACGCCGCCCAAGGGGATCGGGAGAAAGCTGGTGGCGGGCTTCGCCAGGCAGCTTGGGGGCGATTTCACGTTCAGCGCCCAAAGCGGCTCGAAGTTTGTCCTGACCTTTCCCGGGCGTTGATCCGGCAATCACCCGGTCGGCGCGTTGATGGGCGATATTCGTTGCAGGTCGTCCGGATCCAGTGAGAAATAGCGGCGCCAGATCGGGTTGAGGGCAGCGCCCCTCGCGGCTGCAGCACCGCCGAGACGGCCCATCTCCACCTGTGGCGGGTCCGCCGTCAGCACCGGCATCGCATCCACCTCGCGCTGCACCTTCTCGACAAGCCGCGCGACCACCGCTCGCGGCATCACCCCGTCCACGAGAGCGACGCTGAACTCCATCACGGCGTGAGCATTCACGATGGCTTTGGCCAGAGCGTGGGCAGCGTCCTGAAGCCAGCTTTCGGTCACCGGCTCGAGCCGCGTCCAGTCCCAGTCGATCGGGTTCCCGACTGGGACCTCAAGACCCGCCGTCCGCAGTCGCGCCTCGAAAGCGTAAATCGATGCCAGCAGGTGAACGAATTGCTGCCGGCCGTCCGGCTGCGTCACGACCATCGACCCCAGGTTGGCGGAGTTGCCGGTGGGCCCTTCCCACAACCTCCCCTCGGCAACCAGGCCGGCGCCGGTAAAGGTGCCCACCTGGAAGTAAGCCAGGTTCGCCGGTCGAGGGGGTGGATGGGCCGCCAGTTCTGCCCAGCAGGCCGCGTTCCCGTCGTTGTACCGAAAGATCGGGAGGCCGGAAGCCGCTTCTGCAGCAGCGGTGATGTCGAGCGCTCTCCATGGCTGCGCCTGCTCCACCGAGCCTCCGACCAGGTCGATGTTGCGGCCGATCCCCGACGGCATGGCGAGGCCCATTCCGAGCACCCGGTGCCGCAGGTCGGCGGGCACCAGACCCACAAGCAGCCTGGCCTGGGCCCCGATCTCGGCAAACACCGCTTCCGCATCAGGGTAGGGATAATCCCACCGGTGCTCGCCCAGAATCGTGCCGGTGAAATTGCGGATGAGGATATGACAGTGGCGCCACCCCACCTCGCATCCGAGGATGAAGGCACCGTCCGGATTGGGGAAGATCGGCACGGCCGGTTGCCCGCGGCGCCCCTTTATCGGTTCGCCGCGAACGACCAGTCCCACCTGCTCCAGTTCGACCAGGATTCGCGCCACGGACTGGGCGCCAAGCCCTGTGGCGCGGGCGACCTCGGCCGCGGACTGCCCGGGGGCGCGTGCTACCGCGGTCATCACGGCCCGTTCATTGTGCAGTCGAGGGCCGGCCGCATCCATGGGACGCAACCGGCGTTCGAAGATATCTCGCCTTGGCCCGCGTGCCACTGTCACCTCGAATCGCGTCGTTTCGAGGGGACTGTTACCCGGAAAAGCGAGTTGCGCTAAGCGGGCAGCTCAGCGGCGCGGTGAAGCAGACCGCCAGTTTGCGGCGGAACCGGTGGTCAACCACTCGGCGATCCCGTCCAGCATTGCAGAGATCCTCTCGTCCGTAGGGGGCGGCTCGCCCCGCAATTCGGCGTGGGCCGAGATGAGACTCAGCAGCGTCAGGCCGTTCCTGATGTCGGTCAGCGCCATCAGGAGCTCCGCGTGAGCCTCCCGACCGTCAGTCGCCTTCACTGGAAAGGGGATCACGTTGCGCATGGCGGCCTCACGCTGCCCAAAGCTTCGATGCAGCACCACCTCGGCGCCGGTCGGCACTGGCGACGCGCTGGTTGGCTGTGTCCACCTTGAACACTGAGATCAGGCTATCGAGGGCGACCGCCTGGGTCTCGGTCTGCTCGATGGCCGCGTTGGTTTCCTCCACGAGCGCCGCGTTGTGCTGCGTCATCTCGTCGAGCTGGCGCACCGCGACGGTGATCTCGTTGATGGCGCCCGATTGCTGGCGGCTGGCCGACGCGATGCCGCGCATGGCGGTCGCATTCTCCCGCACGGTGCCAAGCACCTCCTCGAGACTCTCGGCGGCCGACTGCACCAGCTTGGCACCCACGCCGACCTCCTGCTCGCTGCGGGCAATCAGCGACTTCACCTCGCTCGAGGACTCGGCCGCGGATTGGGCCAGGCGCCGCACCTCGTGGGCGACCACCGCGAAGCCCTTGCCGGCGTTGCCCGCACGCGCGGCCTCCACCGAAGCGTTGAGCGCCAGCAGGTTGGTCTGGAAGGCGATGTCGTCGATCATGCCGATGACCTTGGCGATCTCGGCCGACGACGAGGTTATCCGGTTCATCGCATCGGTGGCCCGGCGCATGGCGTCGCCGCTCTGTCCCGCCGTCTCGGCGGCGGCCTCGGCCTGCCGGGACGCACCGTCGGCGTCGCGGGCGTTGTCGGAAACGGTCCGCGCCAGTTGCTCCATTGCCGCCGAGGTCTCCTCGATGGTTGCAGCCTGCCGCGTGGTGCGTTCCGACAAATCGTTGGCGCCAGCCAGGATCTCGCCTGTTGCCGTGCGCAGGGAACGCGAAGTGTCCGACAGTTCGCCGATGATCTCGGTCATCTTGTCCGCCACCGCATTGGTATCGTCGCGCAACTGGGCGAACGCGCCCTTGAACTCGCCGGTCACCCTTGGGCCGAGGTCGGCGGTAGCGAGCGCCGCGAGCACCGCCCCCGTGGCCACAATTCCGCCCTCGACGGTATCGAGCAACTGATTGACGTCATGGGCCAGCTGGTTGAGCTCCCTGTCGGCAAAGCTGGCGGGTACCCGCTGCGACAGGTCGCCGTTTCCGGCGGCGGTCACGACCGAGCCGAACGAGGACTGCAGGTCGCTCATCATCAGCCGGCGTTGCTCGTCCCGGTCGGCCCGTTCCGCCACTTCGCGCGACGTCAGGTTCTTGAGCTCCAGGCTGTTTTTCCGCAGGATTTCAGTCGCCTTGGCGATGAGCCCGATCTCGTCCTTCCGGTCGACAAAGGGAACAGCGCTGTCCAGTTCTCCGCGCGCGACGCCCGAAACTGCGACCTCCAGCGTCGTCAGGCGGTCCGCCACGCTGCGAATGATGACATAGGTGCCGTAGCCGAGAGCTACGACAGCCACCGCCCCGGCCAGAAGCATGCCCGTCGACAAGAGCTCCTCGAAGGTGCCGAGCTCGACGAGGTCGTCGATGGCGTTCTGCTGCAGCAAGGCGATCGCATTCGAGATGGCGGTGCTGATCGGATCGATTGCCGGGTACAGCCGATCGACGGCGAAATCTTCGAGCGCCTTCTCGTCCCGCGCGGCCAGAATGGCCCTCAGGGCGTCCATATCGTCAACGGCAGCATTGATCGTGGCAACGATCTCCGCTTCCAGGACCATGTCTTCCTCTGGCTTTTCGCGTCCCAGCTCACGCGACCAGCTCTCCTCGATCAGCTGCTCGGCATCGGCGAACACCTTGACCGCCTCATCCCAGGTGACGGTGCCGGCACGGGCTTTGTGAACGTTGTCAACGATGGCAACAGCATAGGCATCGGCGACGTTCTTGAGGTTGGTCACGGGCCGCAGATGGTCGGAAACCAGCATGTCGGTGTAGGCGCGGCTGGTCGACAGCATCAAGTAGCCGGAGCCCATCAAGCTGACGATGATTGTCGTGAGCAGCCCAAGCGCGATGATCAGTCGGATCTTCAGTGTCATATGCGTCCCCCACTGCGATTTTTTGCCGTGCGCGCAGCGTGCACGGTCCAGCGCAAGCCGGAGAGGTTGATGTGGGTGGAAGTCATCGCATAACCGTCGGGCCGGCCACGGCGCCTACGTATTTGCAATTAACTACCATGATGGAACCAATTAACCCGAGGAACGCTTAACGCGTGGTTATCGGCTCGTGAACGGATTGCGCAGGCTCGGATCAGTCCACCTGCCGAGGTCATCGAGACTGGTCACGTCTGAAATCATTCGAGATGAATTCGCTCGGACGACCGATTTTCAGCGAACCGTTTGGGTCCGGCGGGGTTTTGCACACGGCATCAACCGTGAAGCAGCAAATTGACCGATCAGCCCGTCCCGCGCAGCACGTATCGACTGCAGATGACTTCGGAGTTCACCTTTGCCGACGCTGCGGCGATCGTGCCCTACCTCCACGACCTAGGCATCAGCCACGTCTACCTGTCGCCCATTCTGAAGGCGCGGCGTGGCAGCACCCATGGATACGATACGGTCGACCACCGCCAGATCAGCCCCGAGCTCGGCGGCGAGGCGGGTTTCCGGACCCTCGTCAGCCTGCTGCGCGAGCGCGGCATGGGCATCGTGCTGGATATCGTACCCAACCACATGGGGGTGGGAGGGGATGAGAACGACCTGTGGCTCGACCTGCTCGAGTGGGGTCAGCAGAGCCTTTACGCCGACTGGTTCGACGTCAACTGGCAGCCCTCGGAGCCCACCCTGCAGGGTAAGCTGCTCGTCCCGTTCCTGGGGTCGAGCTATGTGGACGCTCTTGCCGGCGACGGCCTCGAATTACGGTTTGATGCTGATGCAGGCGCCTTCGCCGTCTGGGCCGAAAAAACCCACAAGCTGCCGCTGGCGCCACGCAGCTACCCAGAACTCCTCCGAGGCTTGCCGGAGCTATCGAAACTGGTGGCCGAAGCCGATCTGACCGCCCCGGGACAAGCTGCCGGTGACCTGAAGCAGCGGCTGCAGGCAGGGCCGCGGGCAGCGATCGACGCTAGGGTGCGGCAGGTGAACGCCGAGCCGGACCGCCTGCACGCGCTTATCGAGCGGCAGAACTGGCGGCCGGCCCGCTTTTCCGTCGCCGCCGACGACATCAACTATCGCCGCTTCTTCATCGTCTCCGATCTGGCGGCGATCCGCGTCGAACGACAGGGCGCCTTCGATCATGTGCATCAGGTGCCGCTGCGGCTCGTCGCGGAAGGGCTGGTCGACGGTCTGCGGATCGACCACATCGACGGCCTGAAGGACCCCAAGGCGTATTGTCGGCAACTGCGTGCCCACTGTGCCCGACCGATTTATCTGGTGGTCGAAAAGATCCTTGCGCCGCACGAACGCCTGCGTGCCGACTGGGGTGTCGACGGCACCACGGGGTATGAGTTCGCCACCGCCGTGACGCAGTTGCTCACCGACCCCAAGGGCGAGGCGGCCCTGACGCGGGTCTACCATCAGCAGGCCGGCCAGCAGCCCGACCTGGCATCGATCGAGCGAGAGACCAAACTCGGCATCATCGATTTCGAGATGACAGCCGAGCTCGACGCCCTGACCATGCGCCTGCACCGCCTGGCGGGGCAGAGCCGCAGGAGCGCAGACATCACCCGCAATGCGCTGCGCACCGCGCTGCGGGCCTTTGTCGGCGCGCTGCCGGTCTACCGGACCTATGTGGACGACGGCGAACTCGACGACAGGGATCGGCGCAACATCGCGGTCGCCCTCGCCGAAGCGCGGCTGGCCGCCCCGGAAATCGACCCCGCCGTGTTCACGTTCCTGCAGTCGGTCCTGGCTGGCGAACTCGGCGGGCCCGACGCGGAGTACGACGCCGACGACGTTCGCGAGGTGGCGCAGCGCACCCAGCAATATACCGGTCCGGTGATGGCCAAGGGGCTCGAGGACACCGCGCTCTACCGCTTCCACCGGCTCGTCTCCCACAGCGATGTCGGTCAGAAACCGTCCCGGTTCAGCCGCAGCGTGGCGGCATTTCACGACTTCTGCCGCGCCCAGTACCAGAATTACCCCAACGGGATGCTGACATCGTCCAGCCACGACACCAAGCGCGGCGAGGATGCTCGCGCCCGCATTGCGGCCCTCAGTGGCACCCCGGATGAGTGGGAGGCTCAGGTGCGCCGCTGGACAGCGCTGCTGGCAAAGGCCGGGGCTCACCTCGACGGCAATGAGCGGTACTATTTCTTCCAGCTGCTGCTCGGCGCCTGGCCGACGGAATTCCTGCCGGACACCGACCTGAACGCGGATAGCCTCGCCACCCTCCGGCAGCGCCTCGACGCCGCGATGCTGAAATCGGTGCGAGAGGCCCGGCAGCACACCAGCTGGGCGGTTCCTCGCACCGACTACGAAAAGCAGGTGGCCCGGTTCGTCGAGACGACGCTTGACCCGAAGGGCGAGTTTCTTGCCGCGTTCCGCGCGTTCGAGCGGCAGATAGGACCGTTCGGCGCCCAGAATGGCCTGATCGCCTCGGTGCTGAAGCTCACGGTGCCGGGTGTCCCTGACATCTACCAGGGGGCCGAGTTCTGGGAGCAGAGCCTCATCGACCCCGACAACCGCCGACCGGTGGATTTCGAGCGTCGACAGCGCACCCTTGGCGACAAGAGTACCGAGGCGGAGCTGGCATCGGATTGGCGGACCGGCCGGATCAAGCAGCGGGTGCTGCAACGATTGCTGCAGCTCCGCAGCCAGCACCCCGACCTGTTCCGCAACGGTGACTACACCCCGCTGCAGGTGGAATATCCCGATACGTCCATCGTCGCCTTTACGAGGAGATGGGAAGGGACGTCGCTGTTCGTCTCCACCCGGCTCTATCCCTGGCGCTCGCGGCCATGGGAAGCTGCGACGATCCATCTCCCCCCCGCCAGCTGGGAATGCGTGCTGGGGGACATCGATCCGGTTGCGGAGAGGGCCAGCGTCCGCTTCGACCGGCTCCCGTTCGCTGTCGCCATCGGTAGCGACTAGTTTAGAAATGGAGAAGCGCGTCGAGGGCCTCTGGTGGCCCGACGCGCCTCTCCACCGCAGAGGTCAGTTCGGCCGCAGCACGACCTTGGTCCACTCGTTCTGCTTGTCGCGGAAGTTCTTGTAGCCGGTGGGCGCTTCCTCGAGCGACAGGCGGTGGCTGATGAGGAAGGTCGTGTCGATCTCGCCCTCCTCGATACGCCGAAGCAGGTCCTGCGTGTAGCGCTGCACGTGGGTCTGGCCCGAGCGGAGTTCGAGCCCCTTCTCCATCATGGCGCCGAGCGGCCACTTGTCGAGCATGCCGCCATAGACGCCGGGGATCGACACGCGCCCGCCCTTGCGGACGGCGAGCAGGGCCTGTCGCAGCGCGTGGCCCCGATCGGCGCCCATGCCGATCTTCTGCTTCACCACGTCGAGGACGTTGTCCGGCGCCCAGCCGTGCGCTTCCATGCCGACGGCGTCGATCACCGCATCGGGGCCGATGCCGCCGGTCATTTCCATCAGCGCTTCGCCGACATGCGTCTCGTCGAAGTTGATGGTCTTGGCGCCAAACCGTGCGGCGAGTTCGAGCCGGTGCGGGTGGTGGTCGATCGCAATCACCTGCGCCGCACCCATGAGGACGGCGCTCTGCACGCAGAACAGGCCGACCGGACCGCATCCCCATACCGCGACGGTGTCGCCCGGCGTAATGTCGGCGTTCTCGGCCGCCATCCACCCCGTGGGCAGGATGTCGCTCAGGAACAGCACCTGCTCGTCGTCCAACCCATCGGGAACGACGATCGGCCCGACATCGGAGTACGGCACCCGGACATACTCCGCCTGGCCGCCGGGGTATCCACCCGTCAGGTGCGAGTACCCGAAGGCTCCGCCCATGGCGTGGCCGTAGAGTTTTTCGGAGGCATCCTGGTTCTCGACCGGGTTGCCGTTGTCGCAGGCGGAAAACTGCTGCTGCTCGCAGAAGAAACACCGCCCGCACGAGATGGTGAAAGGCACCACGACCCGCTGGCCGACCTTGAGCGTCGACTTGGCCCCGACGTCCTCGACGACGCCCATGAACTGGTGACCGAGGATGTCGCCCTGTTTCATGCCCGGAATGACCCCATCGTAGAGATGCAGGTCCGAGCCGCAGATGGCGGTCGAGGTGACGCGGATCACCGCGTCACGCGGGTTGATGATCTCGGGATCGGGAACGGTGTCCACGCGGACGTCGCCGTTGCCGTGCCAGGTGAGTGCGCGCATCGGGCGGCTCCTGTTATCGGTGGTTGATTGGCGTGGTGATTTCGCCCGTTTCCATCAGCATCTTGAAACGCTTGAGCTCATGGCGGGCCTGAATGTTCGGTTCGGCCATGAACAGCTTGGCGACGGCGCGACCGAGGTCGCCGGCGGGGGGTGTGTAGCCGATGTCGGCGCTCACGATCGTGCCCCGGTCACCGGGAGCATCGGTGAAGCTGACGCGCCCCTCGGTCTTGATCTGCGAGCCTTCCGTCGACCGCCAGCTGATCGAGCTGTCCTCGACCACTTCGGTGATCTCGGTCTCGATCTCGACCTTGGTGCCGACTGGCGCCTTGATGGTCCACACGGCCCGGTCGGAGCCGGTGAATTCCATCTTCTCGACATTCTCCATGAACATCGGCAGATTCTGGAAGTCTCGCCAATAGGCGAAGAGTTCGGCACGCGGCCGATTGATGGTGACGCTGCGGCCGACAAAGGCGAGATCGCCTGACTTGTCGTCGCGCCGTGTGCGCAGCGGTGCGTCGTCCGAAATCTGTTCGGTGCTCATCTTGCGTCCCTCGATGCTCGGAGTTGGGGGCAGTGCCGGGCTTGGCCATGCATTCGTGCACCCGCGCAAGCTGCCGGTCCAATCCCCGAGAATGCGCCGGTTACCACCGGCAAGCTTGTGCGATTATCGTCGTCTGCCATGACACCACTCCGCTGCCTGCGATTGGTAGGCCCAACCTCGATTGGTGGGGTTGGTTCCAGTGCAGGCCGGGAAGCGCCTTCGGTATCCCGGTTCGCATTTTTCGGCCAGCGGCAACGGGCGTCAGGTGACGAGGAGGGTTCTGCCGGCGGCCCGCAGGGCTATCGCAGCAGTCCCATCGCCTCGAACTCGTCCCAGCCCTTGAGCAGGTGCCGGGCGGCTTCCTCGGGACTCTCGTCCGGCGAGGCGACGGCGGGCGATTGCTTTTTCGCAGCGCGGGCCCAGGCAGCGTGGCGCCGGTTTTCCGCCGCGGTAACGGCGTCTTCCTCGCGCCAGTCGACGATCGCGTCCCGGTCCAGCAGGTCCCGCACCACAGCCGGATCGAAGACATGGAAGGTGACCTTCTTCGCCCGGCCATTGAGCTTGACCGTCCGCGTTCCGGCGCTCGGCAACCGCCCGTCCTTGAGCCAGCGATGCCGCTCGGTTGCCTTGATGGAGAGGATGTCCTGGATTTCGCGGGGTATCACGGGGCGGCCCTCGATGCCTTCCAGCGCCTTCGCGACAGCGCTAACGCACGACGCGGCGTCCGGAATCGATGACAGCTCTAGAGATAGCTCGCTTCCTCGCAGGCTGAGGGCTTTGCGAGCGGCGGGCGGCAGGCGCAGCCGCACCGCCTGGAATATCCCCTTGGCGCGGACTGATGAGCCGAGTGTCACGTCGAACGGGAGCGTCCACCTGGCGATCGGGTCGCCATCGTCATTGCGTCTTTGATCGGGTGCCATGGCTCGCAGATAGTGCTTTTGCGGAAAGGTGCAACGCCATTCATCCACCCATCGCGCGAACCTTACTTGGGTGCGAAGGCGGGGTGCGACAGACGGATATGATCATTGGGGAGCACCTTGTCGCTGCCAATGCCGCCACAGGCCAGGTCCCGCACTTCGAACCTGAAGCTCACTTCGATGAACGGCGTTTCGCCAGCCCTGACCTGAATCGCCAGGTCGCGGTTCGGCCCGTCGGTGGGAAGCCAGTCCCGCGCCATCTCGGTCAACGTGATGATGGCCTGCACGCGGGCCTGATCGGCGGTACGATATTCGCCGCCGATGTCGTCGCGGGTGAAGTCATCACCATCGGCCAGATCAAAAAAGAAGCGCATGGCAACCGTCCAGGTTGGCCGCAGCCGGCGGCGGCAGACGATACAAGGGCATCATCCCTGTTCAACCAGCGAGTGTGCCGTTCGTTGCCGACGATCTTTCGCAACGCGAGCGCGCGGGGGCGGTCGCGGATAGCGCGGAAGCGCGGGCGGTGTGACGTGCACCGCCCGACCCCCTCCCCCGATCAGCCGTTGAGCATCAGCTGATATCCCACCGGGATATGCCGGTATCCGTCGGTTGTCGCTTCGACATAGCCGATGGCGGGCGATGGCAGATGGTACGCGGCGAACGGAACGCGCTCCGCGGCCAGCATGGCGAGCACCCGCTTGCGCGTCTCGATCGCCGCCGGCTTGTCCATGTCGAAGCGCACTTCCCAGTCCGGCCGGCCGATCGACCAGACGGCGTGGTTGGCCATGTCGCCGGTAATCAGCAGGCGCTGCCCGTCGCTTTCGAGATGATACGCGAAGTGCCCCGGCGTGTGGCCGTAGGTCGCCACCGAGGTGATGCCCGATGCGACGCTGCCGCCGTCGTCGAGATAGGTAAACTGGTCGGCGATCGGCTTGATCAGTTTGTCGTAATTCTCGTTGCCCGCCGCCGCCCAGTGGTCGTTCTCGATGGCGCCGGTCACGTAGCGTGCGTTCGGATAGGTCAGCACCCCTTCGGTGGCGAGGCCGCCGATGTGGTCGCCGTGCATGTGGGTGATGACCACGACATCAACCTGGTCGGGCGTATATCCGGCAGCCTGGAGCGCCGCTGTGGTCCCTGCGGCATTCGGGCCTGCATCGAACAGCACCAGTTCGGTGCCGGTGTTGACGAGCGTCGGCGTGAAGAAGTTCTGCGACCGGTCGGAAGGCACGAAGGCAGCAGCCGACACCGCAGCAAACTCCTCCGGAGTCGCGTTGAGCCCATAGGTCTTCTGCGGTTCTTCCATCTGGCCGGTGCCGGCCCGCAGCGTCGTGACCTCGAAGCCACCGAGCTTGAAGCGATAGTGGATGGGCGTCGAACTGCCCTTCATTTCGGCGGCAGCACGGGCCGGCGCCACCCCGATGCCGGCGGCAAACGGCAGGACGGCACCGGCAATCAGGGCGGAGCGGCGGGAGATCTTGAAGGTCACGGCAATTCCCTCTCAAAGCAGCGATGCGCTGGAGCCTATGCCGCCGCCAACTCGCGCCGCGAACACGCACGTTCACGATTACGTGGAAGCTGGCGCTGCGCGCCGGTTGCAATCGGCCGGCGACTGCGGGAGCATGATGCGACACAGGACTGCATCGTGCATCTGACAGACCCGAACCCCGGCCAGGTAAGTGCGCTTGTCGACCGGGTCCGCAAACGCCGCGAACTGCTCGCCTCGCCCGAGCCGGTGGTGCTGCTCGATGCCCCCGCCGGCATGGGCAAATCGACCCTGCTGGCCCAGCTGGCCCGACAGCTGGGGATTGCGGTCCATTGCTCGCCGTCCGCACCGCCCGACACCGCCGCCGAACTGACGCTCTGGGACATCCCTCCGGGCAGCGCCCCGCAGGCCCTGCCCGAGGCCTTCGTTACCGGCATCAGGCGTATCGTCATCGCGAAGCGGCCGGGAACCCTGGTGCCATCGCTCGATCGAGCCAGTGTCTATGGCCACGTCCGCAAGCTGGGGGTGCCGGAGTTGCTGTTTGATCGCGAGGAGTTGCGCGAGGCCATGCCGGCCCGCCTCGCCGACCGGGCTTTGCAGCAGTCGGGTGGCTGGCCGATGCTGCTTGGCTACTCCGGCGAGCGGGCGCAGCTCTCGGACTTCCTTGCCGACGAAGTGCTGGCGCCGATGAGCGCGGCGGAACTGCTCGCCCTCGCCGCCTGGGGCGAGGGCGGAACGACAGCGACCGGAGATGCAGCGCTCACAACACTGCTGGAGCCGGTCCGCCCCGCCCTCGGTGACGCCTTGCTCAAGGCCCTGGCGGAGCGACAGGTGGACCCGGCGCCGGCGGCGGAACTGGCGGGCGCCTACGCCGCGGCGGGGCAACTCACCGACGCCATCACCACCTGGCAGTCGCTTGGCCGTCATGACGAGGCCTTCGCTGCCTTCGCTGCAGGCGGGGGCCGCTTCTACCTCTACCGCCACGGCGCTTCCGCCTTCGACCGCGCGCTCGCCGGCTTTCCCGCCGACTTCGCCCTCGGCAACGATACCCTGGTGATGAGCCTCGCCATGCAGGCCCTCAAGCACGGTGAAGTGGCCCGCGCGCGCCGGCTGATCGCCGACCGTTTCGGCAGCGAGGTGAACGACTTCCACAGCGTCTTCAGCAACCGCGATCGCTACAGCACCGACCTGCTCGCGTTCCGCGTCGTCATGCTGATCTACGAGGACTACCAGCTCACCGAGGCGTTGTTCGATCAGGTGTTCGGCACGCTGGGCGACCTGCCGCTCGACGACCACATCGTGCGCGGCAGCTTCTACAACTCGGTGCTAGAGTTCTATATCCGGGGTCGTCGCCTTGCTGCCGCCGAGGACGTCGCCCAGCGCGCCCTCTACCACTACGAGCAGGCCGGGGTGCCGATGCTCGCCTTCTATATCAGCCTGCACCAGGCGCTGATGCGGCTGCTGATGGGTGACGCGGTCAACGCCCGGCAGCATGCCGAGCAGGCCGCGCGCTACCTGCATGCGGTGGCGTTCGACAGTCCCGGCGACGAGCGTCTCCTCACCCTTCTCAACGCCTGCATCGACTACGAGGGCGGCAAGCCCGAACCGCTGGCGCGCTTCCTCTCCACCGAGCTCGACGACTTCGTCCACGGCGAGATCTGGCCCAGCCTGATCGAATTCGCCCTGCACTATGGCAGCCAGGCCCTCACCGAGCACTTCTCGACACTGGCGGCGCGCAACTTCCTCGAGCGCTGGCGGGTCTATCAGGTCTCGAACCGGCAGTTCGGCGTGATGATCGAGCTGCGCGAGGCGGCCATCCTGCAGAACGCCAACCGCTGGCAGGAGGCCGCCGAGAAGGTCGCGGCCCTCGCCACCCGCATCACCCGCTCCTGGGTCGCCGCAGCCGGCGAGGAACTGGAGCGGCTCTCCGATCGCGACGAGATCGTGCAGGCGATGATCTGGCTGCGCCACATCGTGTGGGAGCAGCCGACCCGGCCGCATCTGGAACGGCAGCTCGGCTTCATCATCGGCAACCTCAACCTCACCGGACGGCAGCGCATGTGCGCCGAGGTGTGGCTGGCCTTCGTCTGCAAGCGGCAGCGCAACCTGTCGCGCGCCCGCGGCTTGCTGCAGAAGGTGTTCGAGGAAGCGGCCCGGCTAGGCGCCATCGCGCCCCTCGCCGAAGAGCGCGTCTTCCTCAGCGAACTGGTCGAGCAGCAGCGCATCGGCGAGTATCTCGAGATCTCCGCCCCGGTGCGGCAGGTGCTGCGCCGCCTGCGCGATGGCGGCCTGCCCAACTCGGCGCTGGGCGCCCAGAACGGCCTTAGCCGGCGCGAAACCAAGGTGCTGATGATGATCTCGGAGGGATCGTCCAACAAGTTCATCGCCAATGCGCTCGGCCTGAGCGAGGCGACGGTGAAGTTCCACCTGTCGAACACCTATCGCAAGCTCGGCTGCACGCGCCGCCGCGAGGCCATCAGCGCGGCACGGGCACTCGGCCTTGTCGGCTAGAACCTAGACGTTTTAGTCAAAAACCTAGCCATCAACGCGCCTTGAGGGAGGCCGTCGCATGTTGCGAAGCTCCCCTACCGGGCCGGTGCGACCATCAGGTGACACACAGGCCCCCAAGTCGCCGGCAAAGCCGGACGATTTCTCCTGCGCGCGGGGCAAAGCGCGCGGGCAGGCAAAAACGGGACAGGGAACGTTCAGCATGACCATGCAAAAGCTACTGGCAGCGACTGCACTCTCCACACTCATGCTGGGCGCTGCGCCCGCCATGGCAGTGACGGTGACCATGAACACCGTGCAGATCTTCGGCTCGATCGATCCGGCCAAGATCTCCGACTACACCGACTACATGGCCGCCGTGAACCTCTATGACGGCCTCGTCTCGGTGGACTCCTCGGGCAACATCATCCCCGAGCTGGCCGAGAGCTGGACGGTGTCGGACGACGCCAAGGAAGTCACCTACACGCTGAGCGCCAATGCCAAGTTCGCCGACGGTTCGCCGGTCGAGGCCAGCGACGTGGTCTACACCGTCGAGCGCCTGCTGCGCATCAACTTGGGCCCAGCCAATTTGTTCGCTGGCGTTCTGGCCCCCGGCTCGGTGACGGCCGTCGACGCCCGGACCGTGAAGTTCACCCTCGCCAAGACCTTCGCGCCGTTCCTCACCACCGTGCCCGCCATTCTGATCCTCAACGAGGAACTGGTGACAGCCAACGAAGGCGGCGATGACGGCCAGACCTGGCTCGCCAACAATGTCGCGGGCGCCGGCGCCTACAGCCTCAAGAGCTGGGATCGCGGCAGCCAGATGACCATCACCCGCAACGCCGACTACTGGAAGGGCTTTGGCGAAGGCCCGATCGACGAAGTCCGCTGGATCATCACCAACGACGAAGCCACCGTGCGTTCGCTCGCCGCTTCGGGCGAGCTGACCATGTCGAGCCAGTTCCAGTCGCCCGACACCTACACCGCGCTCGAGGCCATGGGCCGCTTCAACATCGTCAAGGAAGAGACCTCGACGGCGTTCTATCTCAAGCTCAACACCAAGCTGGCGCCGACCGACGACGTACACATCCGCAAGGCCATCGCGCTCGCCACCGACTACGCCACCATCCGCGAGGTGATCTCGCCCGGTGGCGTGCTGTCGACGCCGCTGCCGAAGGCCTTCGCCGACTTCCACGCCAGCGATATCCCGGAGCCCGTCTATGACCTCGCGGCCGCCAAGGCAGAAGTCGACCAGTCGAAATATGCCGGCGCGCCGATCCCGATCACGCTTGGCTGGGTGGCGGGCACCAAGTTCGAGGAAGAGATCAGCCTGCTGATGCAGTCCAACCTCGAGCAGCTCGGCTTCGTCGTGACGCAGCAGGCCGACCCCTGGAACCGCATCACCGAGATCGCCAGCAAGATCGAAACCACGCCCAACGTGAACCAGATCTTCTTCGGCCCGACCTACCCGTCGCCGGACTCGATGTTCTTCACCCAGTATCACTCGTCGGCAGCCGGTACCTGGGCCTCGATGGAGTGGGTGCAGGACCCCGAGATCGACGCGCTGATCGACGAAGCCCGTGGCACCGGCGACACCGCCAAGCAGGCCGAGCTCTACAAGGCCGTGCAGCACAAGCTGGTCGACCTGCAGTCCGACGTGTTCCTCAACACCCAGACCGTGCAGCACGCCATGGACAAGTGCCTGACCGGCTTCAAGGCCGTGCCGATGATGTCCTTCGACTACGACTTCACCCGCTACAGCTGGACCTGCTGATAGCCCGGCGTCCCCGGCCCCAACCGGGGACGCCACTCTCCCGCACCACGCATTTGAATTGAACAGGGCGGGCCTGCCTTTGGAATTCCTGCTTTTCCTTCTCCGGCGGATATTGTGGTCGATCCTCGTCCTCGTGGGCCTGTCGATCGTCATCTTCGCCATCGCCCGAGTGGTCCCCGGTGATCCGGCGCGCATGGCGCTCGGTCCCACCGCCACCGCCGAACAGGTCGCCGACCTGCAGGAGAAGCTTGGCCTCAACAAGCCGATCGTCGAGCAGTACGGCCTCTTCATCGCCGGGCTGAGCCGGGGTGATCTCGGCCGCTCGCTGCTGACAGAACGTCCCGTCAACGACGACATCCGCGAGACCTTCGCCGCGACGTTCGAGCTGGTGCTGATGACCATCACCATCGCCTTCGTGCTCGGCGTGCCGCTCGGTGTTGCCGCGGCGCGCTGGAAGGACCGGTGGCCCGACACCCTGGTGCGCATCCTCGCCATCTTCGCGGCGGTGACGCCGAGCTTCTTTGCCGCGCTGCTGCTGCAGATTCTCGCCGGCTACGTGCTGCACATCCTCCCCACCACCGGGCGACTCCCGCACAACCTCGATTTCGTGGCGCAGGTCACCGGCCTGCTGACCGTCGACTCGCTGCTCGCCGGCCGGCTCGACGTGTTCGGCGAGGCGCTCCGCCACCTGCTGCTGCCCGCCACGGCGCTGGCCCTCGCCACCATGGGGCAGATCGCCCGCATCACCCGCTCGTCGATGATCGACGTCGCGAGCCAGGACTATATCGAAGCGAGTCGTGCCTTCGGCGTGCCCGAGCCGATCCGCGTGTTCAAGTACATGCTGCGCCCCAGCTTCGTGCCGCCGCTGACCATTCTCGGGCTCGAGTTCGCGTCGCTGATCGGCAACGCCTTCGTCGTCGAGCTGGTCTTCGCCTGGCCCGGCATGGCCGCCTACGGCATCCGAACGATCCTCCAGAAGGACCTCAATGCCGTGATGGGTGTGGTGATGGTGTCGGGCGTGTTCTTCGTCATCGTCAACCTCGTCATCGACGTCCTCGTCGGCTTCGTCGACCCGCGCGTCCGCATCCGGGGGAGCCGCTGATGTCCACTGAGACAGTGACCCCCACCGCGCCGCGCCGGCTCTCGAACGCCTACCAGAACTGGTACCGCTTCTCGCGCAACCCGACCGCCGTGATCGGCGCCACCATCGTCATCCTCGCGATCCTCGCCGCCGCCCTCGCGCCGTGGATCACGCCCTACCCCGAGCATGTCGGTGCCGTGGTCAACTTCCGCGCCCGCCACCTGCCGCCCTCGGCCGAATACTGGTTCGGCACCGACAATGTCGGGCGCGACATCTTCAGCCGCGTCATCTTCGGGCTCCGCATCTCGCTGCTGCTGGCGCTGGTGGTGCTCGGCATCGCCGTGCCCGTCGGCACGACGCTGGGCCTCCTCGCCGGCTATTTCGGCGGCTGGGTCGAGATCGTCATCATGCGCCTGACCGACATCGCCCTCGCCATCCCGCCGCTGGTTATGGCGCTGGCTGTCGCCGCGGTGCTGACGCCCGACCTGATCAACTCGATGCTGGCCATCGCCGCCCTCTGGTGGACCTGGCACACCCGGCTGATCTACTCGATCACCCGGCAGCTGCGGACGCAGGAATTCGTCGAGGCCGCCGAAACGCTTGGCGCCAGCAAGTTCCACATCCTGTTCCGCGAAATCCTGCCCAACTGCGTCTCGGCGCTGGCGGTGAAAACCTCGCTCGATGCGGGCTTCGTCATCCTTGTCGGCGCCTCGCTGAGCTTCCTCGGCCTTGGCATCCAGCCCCCCACCCCCGACCTCGGCACCATGGTCGCCTCGGGCTCGGCCTTCCTGCCCGACTACTGGTGGGAATCGGTGCTGCCGGGCTGTGCCATCCTCGTCGTTGCGCTGGGCTTCAACCTGTTGGGCGACGGCCTCCGCGACCTGTTCGACGTGCAGGAGGTGCGCTGATGGCCGACGCCCTGCTCTCCGTCCGCAACCTTTCTGTCCAGTTCACCACCTATGGCCAGACCAACCAGGTGCTGCACGGCGTGTCGCTCGACGTGCCGGCCCGCTCGCAGATTGCCCTCGTCGGGGAAAGCGGCTCGGGCAAGACCGTCACCATGCGCTCCATCATGGGCCTGCTGCGCACCCCGCCCGCGAAAGTCACCGGCGGCGAGATCCTCTACGATGGCCGCGACCTACTCACCATGCCGGACCGCGAGCGGCTAAAGCTGCGCGGCACCGCCATGTCGATGGTCTTCCAGGACCCGATGAGTTCGCTCAATCCGGTCTTCACCATCGCCGACCAGATGGGTACGATCCTGAAATACGCCGACCGCCGCCTCGGCCGCAGCCGCAACGGCAAGGAGCGGATGGCCCGGGTCTACGAAGTGCTCGGCCAGGTCCGCATGCGCGACCCCGAGCGGGTGGCCCGCTCCTACCCGATCATGCTCTCGGGTGGCATGCGGCAGCGCGTGCTGATCGCCATGGCGCTGCTCAGCGAACCGAAACTGCTGATCGCCGATGAGCCCGGCACCGCGCTCGACGTCACCACCCAAGCGCAGATCCTGAAGCTGCTGAAGGACCTCGTCGAGGAGCGCGGCCTCGCCCTGCTGATGATCACCCACAATCTGGGCGTCGTGCGCGAGACCTCCAACTACGTCTACGTGATGAACAAGGGTGTCGTAGTCGAGCACCGGCCGACCGCCGAGCTCTTCGAGGCGCCGCGCGACGACTACACCAAGGCGCTGATCGCCGCCGTGCCGCGCCTCACCGGCGGCACCCGCTTCGGAGCGGCCGCATGAGCGACCTGCTGGAAATCGCCGGGCTCACCAAACTCTTCCCCGTCCGCAACGCCTTCGGTCGCAAGACCGGCGACGTGCGCGCCGTCGACAACGTCTCGTTCGCGATCCCCAAGGGCAAGGTCTACGGCCTCGCCGGCGAAAGCGGCTCGGGCAAATCCACCATCGCCCGCATGATCATGGGCCTCGCCAAGCCGACAGCCGGCGACATCCTGCTCGATGGCCACAACATCACCGGCGAAACCGGCACCCGCGCCTATGGCCGCAAGGTGCAGATGGTGTTCCAGAACCCCGGCTCCTCGCTCAACCCGCGCCGCACTGTCGGCCAGTCGATCGAAGTCCCGCTATCGGCGCACGGCACACCGCGCAGCGAGCACAAGCGGCGGATCGACGAGTTGCTCGAGATGGTGCAACTGCCGACCGACTTCGCGCTGCGCTATCCGCACGAATTGTCGGGCGGCCAGAAGCAGCGCGTCGCCATCGCTCGCGCCCTTGCCGTGGCCCCGCAACTGCTGATCCTCGACGAGCCGACCTCCGCGCTCGACGTTTCCGTGCAGGCCCGCGTCATGGACCTGCTGGTCGATCTGGGTCGGCAGCTCGGCCTCACCTACCTCTTCATCTCGCACGACCTCTCGCTGATGCGGAACTTCGCCGACACCGTGGGGGTGCTCTATCTCGGCAAGATCGTCGAGACCGGACCCACTGCGTCGGTCTTCGAGCACCCGCAGCACGACTACACCCGCCTCCTCCTCGCCTCCGTGCCAGTGATCTCGGCCGAGGAAGAGGCGATGCGGCCGAGAATCCCGCTGATCGACGGCGAAATCCCGACCGCGGAACAACTCATCGCGCTGCGCCTGAACGCGGCACCAGTCTCCCAAAGGACAGAAAAATGATCAGAATTGGCATCGACGTGGGCGGCACCAACACGGACGCCGTCGTCATGGACGGCACCACCGTCATCGCCGGCGTCAAGGCAGCGACCACCGGCGACGTGATGACCGGCGTCGTCAACGCGCTGAAGGCGGTGCTCGAAGCCAGCAAGATGGAGGCCTCCGCCATCGACGTGGTGATGATCGGCACCACCCATTTCACCAACGCCGTGGTGCAGCGCCGCGACCTCGCCAAGACTGCCGCCGTGCGTCTCGGCCTGCCGGCTACCGCCTCCCTGCCCCCTATGGTCGACTGGCCCGAGGACCTGAAGGTCGCCATCGGCGGCGTCGGTTACCTCGCCCATGGCGGCAACGAGTTCGACGGCCGGGTGATCTCGCCGATCGACGAAGCCGAACTGCTGGGCATTGCGGAGGACATCAAGTCCAAGGGCATCAACACCATCGCCATCACCTCGGTGTTCTCGCCGGTGACCAATGACTTCGAAAAGCAGGCCGGCGAGATCTTCGCCAAGGCGCTGCCCGGCGTGCACATCACGCTGTCGAGCGATATCGGCCGCATCGGCCTGCTCGAGCGTGAAAACGCCGCTATCATGAACGCTTGCCTGCGCGACCTGTCGAAGCACGTGATCGAAGCTTTCCGCAAGGCGATCACCGAGACCGGCATCAAGGGCCGCTTCTACCTGACGCAGAACGACGGCACGCTGATGGATGCCGAGTTCGCCGAGAAGTTCCCGGTGCTGACTTTCGCGTCCGGACCGACCAATTCGATGCGCGGCGCGGCGTTCCTGTCGGGCGTGGCCGACGCCATCGTCGTCGATATCGGCGGCACCACTTCCGACGTCGGCTCGCTGCACAAGGGCTTCCCCCGGCAGGCTACGGTCGCCGTGGAAGTCGGCGGCGTCCGCACCAATTTCCGCATGCCAGACGTGTTCTCGATCGGGCTGGGCGGCGGCTCGCATGTCGTCGAGACCGGCGGCGCCATCAAGGTCGGCCCGACCTCCGTCGGCTACCGGATCGTCACCGAAGCGCTGATCTTCGGCGGCACAACCCTCACCACCTCCGACGTCGTCGTCGCCTCCGGCCGCTATGACCTCGGCGACAAGTCCAAGGTCGCGCACCTCACGCCCGACTTCATCGCCCGCACGCAGGCGCGCATCATGTCGATGCTCGAAGATTGCGTCGAGCGCTCGCGCCTGTCGCCCGATCCGCTACCGGTGATCGTCGTCGGCGGTGGCTCGATCCTCGTCGATGGCCCGATCGGCGGGCTCGAGGTGATCAAGCCGAACCACTTCGCTGTCGCCAACGCCGTCGGCGCCGCCATCGCGCAGGTGTCGGGCGAAGTCGACCGTGTCTACGCGCTGGCCGAGATCGGCCGCGACCAGGCCCTGGCCGATGCCAAGGAACGCGCCACCGAGGCGGCAGTCGCCGCCGGTGCGCTCCGCTCGTCGATCGAGATCGTCGATGTCGAGGACGTGCCGCTGGCCTATCTCCCGGGCAACGCCACCCGCGTCCGCGTCAAGGCCGTTGGTGAACTGCATGTCGGATAAGGGTTACATCCTCAAGGAGGCCGACCTCCACCCGCTATCGATCGGCGCCGCCCTGCTCGGCACCGGCGGCGGTGGCAACCCCTATATCGGCTTCCTCCGCGCCCGCGAGGTGTTCCGCCAAGGCGCCACCGTGCCGGTGATCCCGCTCGAAGTGCTGACCCAGGACGACTGGGTCGGCGAAGTCGGCGGCATCGGCGCGCCCGTCGTCAGCGCCGAAAAATTCGAGCAGGGCGACGAAGGCACGCGCGCGCTCGCTGCCGTCGAGTCCGAACTCGGCATCGAGGTCGCCGCCATGATCTCGGGCGAAATCGGCGGCGCCAACGCCATGGAGCCGGTGATCACCGCCGCCAAGCTCGGCATCGGCATCGTCGATGGCGATGGCATGGGCCGCGCCTTCCCCGAAGTGCAGATGTGCACCTTCTTCATCTATGGCGGCGGCGTTGCGCCCGCGGCCATCGCGGACGAAAAGGGCAATGTCGTCGTCTACAAGCACGTCATCGACATGTTCTGGCTCGAACGCATGGCGCGCCACACCACCGTCGATATGGGCGCGACCGCCATGCTGGCCCTGCCGCCGATGCGTGGCGATTTCGTCCAGAAAACCGCGGTCCCCGCGACCGTGACGCAGGCCGTGCATATCGGGCGCACCGTGCTCAAGGCGCGCAAGGCCCGCAAGAACGTCGTCGAAACCGTGGTCGAGGAAACCGGCGCCAAGCTGTTCTTCACCGGCAAGATCACCGATATCCGCCGCCACCTCGTCGGCGGCTTCGCCCGCGGCGAGGCGATCCTCTCGGGCCTCGGCGACTGGGCCGGCTCGGAAGCCAAGATCGCCATCCAGAACGAGAACCTCGTGCTCTGGGTCGATGGCGTGCCGGTGCTGATGGTGCCAGACCTGATCGTCAATCTCGAACTCGATACCGGCGAGCCGCTCACCACCGAGGTGCTGCGTTACGGCCAGCGCCTCGCCGTCATCGGCCTGCCCGCCCATGATTTGCTGAAGACTGAAAAAGCCCTCGAAATTATCGGGCCAAAAGCCTTCGGCTACCCGGACCTCACCTACAACCCGCTTGAGGGGAAAGCGAAATGAAGTTCCTGCGCACCATCAAGGCAGAGGACATGGAGGATATCGCCACCGGCGGCGCGGTGCTCGGCACCGGCGGCGGCGGCGATCCCTATATCGGCAAGCTCATGGCGCAGCAGGCCATCAAGCGCTACGGCCCCGTCAACATCATCGATGTCGATGAACTGGCCGACGACGCGCTGGTGGTGCCCGTCGCCATGATGGGCGCCCCCACGGTGATGACCGAGAAGCTGCCGCAGGGCGAGGAGCTGATCAACGCCTTCCGTCAGCTCGAGCAGCTGCTCGGCAAGAAGATCGACGCCGTGCTCTGCGGCGAAGCGGGCGGCGTCAATTCCACCACGCCCTTCGTGGTTGCCGCGATGACCGGCCTGCCGCTCGTCGATGGCGACGGCATGGGTCGCGCCTATCCCGAGTTGCAGATGGTGAGCTTTTCCATGCATGGCGTCTCGGCGACCCCGATGGTGCTCTGCGATGACAAGGGCAATTCGCTGGTGCTCGACACGGTTTCCAACGCCTGGACGGAGCGGCTCGCCCGCGCCGCAACGGTGGAGATGGGCGGCTCGGCGCTGCTCGCCTTTTATTCAATGTCGGGCGCGGTGGCAAAGAAGGCCATCATCCGCGGTACGCTTACCCTGTGCGCCGAAATCGGCGAAACCCTGCGCGCCGCCAAGTCCGAGCACCGCGATCCGGTCGCCGCCATCGTCGACAAGCTCGGCGCGCAGCAGATTTTCCACGGCCGCATCAAGGACATCGACCGGCGCACCGTCGGCGGCTTTGCCCGAGGGACGGCCAAGTTCGAGGGCGTGGAAGAATGGCGCGGCCATTCCTTCCAGCTCGATTTCCAGAACGAGTTTCTCGTCGCCACGCGCGATGACGAAATCCTGGTGACGACGCCCGACCTGATCACCGTGCTCGAAGCAGAGTCGGGCATGCCGGTGACGACCGACGCCTTGCGCTATGGGCTTCGTCTCGTCGCCCTCGCCCTGCCCTGCAACCCGCAATGGCAGTCGGATGCGGGCATCGCGCTCGTCGGCCCGCGCTATTTCGGCTATCCGGTCGATTACAAGAGCATGTTCTGATGCAATGATCATCGCTCCCGGCACAGTCACCCTACTGCCGGGAGAGACCATCGAAGCAGCTGACGCTCAACCTGCTCGCGACCGGTGGCGACACCACCCGCTTCGTCGTGCCCACCGATGCCATCACAGCACTCGGCGGTGGCGGAAGGCCGCCGAAACCCACGCCTGACCGAGAACCGCTCAGAAGCGGGGGGCCGGTACGCCGTAATCGCACAGCACATCGCGCAGCGTGATGGTATCGACGAGATCGAGCGTTTCCCCATCCCGGCGATAGAGTCTGGCCTCGCCCGTACCCGTGCCGCCGCTCCACAGCACGTCGTGTCGATAGCTGCCATCGGGCTGCTGCGGCCGGCGGCGCAGCATCTCGATCTTCGCGCAAGCAACCGAAAGCTCGACCAGCGCCGTGCGATTCTTGCCCAGGAGCTTCCAGTTGATCGTCTCGCCCTCGTCGGTCGCCGCGACGCTCACCATGCCCGGCCGCCAGAACGGCGCGCCACCAAACCGGTGCACCTCGCGCCCATGCGCCACCTGCACAACCAGTCGCTCGCGCCCCGCCTCATGGGCAGCGCTGAACCAGCCGGGCGGACGCGCCGCGCGACTCGCCAGGTTGCGGCTCGCCAGCCGGACCATTGGCACCGGCACGCTCCGCATCATCCGACGTTCGACCACCCCGAGCGCGGACTCGGGCTCGATCAGGTAAGGCGCATCGTCGAGCTCAATCTGACCCGTCATCGCGACAGGCCGCCCCATTTCCCGCACCGCCGCCGCCGCGTCGAGCACGAAGGCCAGCTGCCAGCGGAACCGGCTGCGACAGTGCAGCGGCGCACCTGAATCCATCTCGATCGCGCCGTCGGCGGCATGGCTCGAAACGCGCGCCGGCCCGAAATCCAGGAGTCCCACGCGCGTCTGGCTGAGCGCCGCCACCGGCACATGCACCACCGCCTCGCGCGGTTCGTTGCCCCACAGGCCGGCCCGCACCCAGCCATGGCAGGGCGGCAATGCCGTCCCGTCGCGACGCACCCGATCCACCACCGGCCGCTGGGCATTGTCCGCGCGGTTGACCACGCCATACTCAATGGTGAAGCGCCGCAGTTCTCCGGATGTCTTGTGCCGGGCGGTGAACCACAGGCAGATCACGTCGCTGCCCTGACGCTGGCGGGCGCCGAGGTGCGGGTCGACAAGAGAGGAATTCAATTGCGCGACAGGCAAAGTCATCAGGTTCTGCACACCCGTCGCCAGCGGCTGCAGCGGGCTGCGGCGCGGCCTAAGGGCAAATGGCGTTAATAGGCGTCAGCTCTGCTGGTGCCATGCGCAAGCGCTCGTTGCCGCAACGCCGGGCACCCTCGCAGAAACATCGATTGACCAGGGGCCCACCCCTGGGGGACAATCCCGACAGCATATGGGGCATAACCCGTTATGTCAGCGTTATGGAGGATTTCGCTTGCGTTTGGTCAAGCTCGACACTGCCGATGGCGCCGCCATCTACGTCAATCCCGAACACGTTGTCGCGGTGGTCAAGGGGTTGCGCGACACCAGGGTGGAAACCATCGCCGGTGTCTATGTCGTCCGCGACACGCCCGAGGTCATTGCCCGTCTCCTCGGCATGGAGGAGATATCGGTCGACGTCACGCCGCGCGTCATCGGCCAGGTCATTTGACACTTTGGCTGCAACGTTGAAGTGACCTGAGGTCTTGTTGTGTCGCGCTTTCGGGGAAAGTCGTGCAACTTTCCCTGAAAGCGCTCCCAGGGCGCGCCGCCAAGTCACACGGTCACGATTGCCTTGATCAGCCCGGTACGGTCATGCGCCCACACCGGCATGTCACGCGAAACGCTCTCGATTGTCGTCTTGTGCGTCGCGAGGCGGTCCGTCGGCACCTTTCCTGCGCGGATCGAGGCCATGACATGCTCGAAATCCTGCCGTGTCGCATTGCGTGAGCCGCGGATGGTGAGTTCGCGCCGATGCACTTCGGAATCCGGGAACACCAGGTCGCCCTTGATGACGCCCACCAGCGTGTAATTGCCGCCATTGCGGGCATGGAAGATGGACGCGTTCATCGCCCGGATCGATCCGGTGGAATCGAACACCGAGTCGAAGCCGCTCTTTTTCACCGCGCCGAATTCCGCGCCTTCCAGTTCGTCCACCGCGAAGGTCTGGAACCCCAGCGCCCGCGTCGCCTCGATCTTGTCGGGCGCCGCATCCACCACCGTCACCTCGGCCCCAGCTATCCTTGCGAAATAGGCGACGCCGAGCCCGATCGGCCCCGAGCCCACCACCAGCGCGCGCTGCCCGGCCTTGAGTTCGGAGCGCCGCACGGCATGTGCACCAATGGCGAGGAATTCCACCATCGCCGCATCGCGCAGCGAAATCCCATCCGCCGGATAGAGGTTCGCGGCCGGCATCACCAGTTCATCCGCCATGCCGCCATCGGCATGTACGCCCACCACCTTCAGCGTCTCGCAGCAATTGGGCTTGCCTTCGAGGCAAGCCGGGCATGTACCGCAATTGACATAGGGGTTGATGACAACCGGCGCCCCGGCCGTGAACGCTTCGCCATTGGGGTCGAGCACCACGCCCGACAGTTCGTGCCCGATGATGCGCGGATATTCGAAGAACGGGAAATTGCCCTCGAAGATATGGTAGTCGGTGCCGCAGATGCCGACATGCTTGATACCGACCCGCACCCAACCAGGCTTCAGCGCCGGCGCGGCGACCTCGCGCAGCTCGAGTTTTTCGGGTTCAGTGCAATAGATGGCGCGCATGGGCTTTCCTTGGGTCGAATGCGGCGGCACATTAGCGGAAAGCGCCGTGATTTCCAGCCTCGTCGCAGGCTAGCATGTCAGTTATCGATGGCCGCGATCAGACCCGACGACCTGGACCACACACCATGAGATTCGCCTCCGACAACTGGGCCGGCGTGCCCGACGAGATCAGCGCCGCGATCGCCCGCGCCGGCACCGGCTTCGCTCCCGCCTATGGCAACGACCCGCTGACAGCCCGCGTCACCGAGCGATTCTGCGAGGTGTTCGAGCGCAAGGTGGAGGTCTTGTTCACGGCCACTGGCACGGCGTCGAATTCGCTCGCGCTCGCCGCCATCGGCCGGCCGGGCGGGCAAATTCTCTGCTCGACCGAAGCGCATATCGAAAATGACGAATGGGGCGCGACCGAGTTCCAGTCAGGCGGCGTGAAGCTCGCAACCGTCGCCAACGCGGCGGGCAAGATCCGGCCCGACGGCCTCGCCGCCGCCCTCGCCCGCTACCCCGAGGGCAATCGCCACGGCCCGCTCCTGGGTCTCAGCCTCACCAACGCCACCGAATGCGGCACCGTCTATGCTCCCGCCGAAATCGCGGCGCTCACCGCCCCTCTGAAGGCGCGTGGGCTTCCGGTCCATTGCGATGGCGCGCGTTTCGCCAATGCCGTCGCCGCCACCGGCGCCTCGCCGGCCGAACTCACCTGGAAATCCGGCGTCGATTTCATGAGCTTCGGCGGCACCAAGAACGGCTGCTGGGCCGCCGAAGCCATTGTGATCTTTACCCCCGGCGTGCTGCATGACGTCGCCGCCCGCCGCCAGCGCGCCGGCCACACCTTCTCGAAGTCGCGCTTTGTCGCTGCGCAGTTCGAGGCCTATCTCGAAAATGGCAACTGGCTGCACTGGGCCCGCCACGCCAATCTGATGAGCGACAGGCTCCGCGCGGGGCTGCGCGCCAGCAATAGCGTCCGGCTCGCCTGGGAAAGCTCGGCCAACGAGGTATTCCCGATCATCTCGCGCGCCGCGCTCGCCAATATTCGGGCTGCTGGCGGCTTCTGCCACGAATGGCCGGCCGACGCGCTGCATCCCGATGCTCGGCCAGACCCCGACGAAACCCTCGTCCGGCTCGTCACCAGTTGGGCGACAAGCGACGCCGATGTCGAAGAGTTCCTCGCGCTGGTTTGACGACAGGCTCAGCTCGACATCTGCCGACGATAGGGGCCGGTCGCATCATACTCGCCATATTCGCACCCGGCATGGCCGATGGCGATGCGGTCGACAAGCCGGTGCGTGCCGCCCTTGCGGTGGAACAGCCGCAGCTCGCCGCGC
>CAIMLX010000132.1 GCA_903842455.1 uncultured Hyphomicrobiales bacterium
AACCGTGTACTCGCCGCCGAGTCCCAGGGCCTCGTCATGCCGGTGCAGCGCCGCGTCGGCAGGAACGAGTGGCTCTATCTCGCCATCCGCACGCACGGGCCGCTCAGCACCACCCACAACCACAAGCCCTCGGCTTCCTCCGCACGGAGCCTTGCCCATGTCTGAGCCATCCAACGCCCTTTCCGGCTTTGCAGGCATCGACGCCATGAGCATCGGCGACCTCGCAATCCTGCCCGCCGCCACGCTGGCAAGCCTCAAGGCACAGGTCGAGCAGATCTACGAGGAGGCCCACCGCCTCGACGACAAGCTCGATGCCGCGCTCGATTATCGCTACGGCCCCCGCGCGCACCAGGCGCGCGCCGCGCAGGAAAAAGATACAGGCACCGTCCGCTTCGAGGACAACGGCTTCATCGTCGTCGCCGACCTGCCCAAGCGCGTCAAGTGGGACCAGCAGAGGCTGAAGGAACTCGTTGATCTCATCCAGTCCGGCTGGGGCGAAAACCCCGCCGACTATGTGAAGGTGAAGTTCGAGGTCTCGGAGCGCGCCTACGAATCCTGGCCGCCGCGTCTCAGGGAGCTGTTCACGCCGGCGCGCGCGGTCGAGACGGGCAAGCCTGCTTACGAGCTCATACCCCCGAAAACTTTCTGAACAGGGTGGCGGGGTGGTCCGTGCCGCAAGGGCGGACAGGGCCGTCCTTCGGCGCCCGGTCAGCGCCCCGCCATCTCCCCCGACCTCCATCGCCGATCCTCAACCACCTACCCGGAGCGTTACATCATGCCACTGAAAATCGTGACAGCCGACGAACGGCTGTCAAAAGCCAACCTCAAGACCTCCTGCGCCATTTTCGGGCCTCCGGGCGTGGGCAAGACGCATCTGCTCACCACGCTGCCCGCCGACCAGACCGTGTGCTTCGATCTCGAGGCCGGCCTCAAGTCGGTGCAGGACTGGCAGGGCGCCAGCATTCCGGTGCGCGACTTTGTGAGCTTTCGCAAGCTCGCCGTGCTGGTGGGCGGGCCCGATCCGGCGGCCCATCCCGACTCTTATTACGGCAGGGCCTATCACGATGCCGTCTGCGCCGAATACCGCGACACGGGGCTTGTCGAGTTCCTGGCATCGAAGCCGATCCTGTTCATCGACTCGATCACCGAACTCACCCGCCAGGCCATGGCCTATTCGAAGCAGCAGCCGGAGGCCATCTCCGACCGCACCGGAAAGCCCGACGTGCGCGGCGCCTACCGTCGTGGAAATCACCATCTCCGCCGGCGCTACGGCGAATCTCCCGCCAGGCAGCGTCGTCATGGACATGGTGCGGACCGATCTCGAGCCGGACCGGCACCTCAACTTCACCCTCGAGATCCCCGTCGTTCGGCCGGTCACGCGAGGCCTGTAATGGCGCAGGGCATTGAGGACACTCCGCATACAGGCCCCATCCGCTGCCAGGGGCCCGTCAAGGTTCGCGCCCTCATGGCACCGTTGACCGTCAAGGTCCGCGGCACTCCCGGCCCGGCGGGGCCGCAGGGAAACAAGGGCGACATGGGCGAACCGGGCCCGCCCGGCAATCTTGACGCCGGCATCGTCATCGACGGCGGCAATTTCTGACCATCAACACCTCGAAGAAGGAAACACTCCCTCCATGCCAAATGTCATCCGCATCAAGCGCCGGGCTTCCGGCAACGCAGGTGCGCCCGCTGCGCTCAAGTCAGCCGAGCTGGCGCATAATGAAGTGGACAACACGCTTTATATCGGTAAGGGCGACGATGGCT
>CAIMLX010000133.1 GCA_903842455.1 uncultured Hyphomicrobiales bacterium
TGCAGTGTCGGCACCGCTCCGCACTCGATGTAGCGGTCCGGCAGCCCGATCCGCGTCACCTTCTTCGATACCCCGGCATCGAACAGTGTCTCGACCACCAGGCTGGCGAGCCCACCCACCACCACGTGGTTCTCCGCCGTCACGACCCGTCCCACCGATGCGGCGAACTCCGCGACCACCTCGGCATCGAATGGCTTGATCGTCGGCACATGCAGGACGCCCACCGAGACGCCGCGCGTTTCCAGCGCCGCCGCCGCGTCGATCGCCCGCTCGCTCATCAGTCCGGTGGAGATGATCCCCACATCCTTGCCGTTGCGCAGCTTTCGCGCCTTGCCAATCTCGAACCGGTAGCCCAGCTCCAGCACCACCGGCACGCTACCGCGCAGCAGCCGCATGTAGACCGGACCGCAATGCTCGCTGATCGCCACGGTGGCGGCGTCAATCTCGGTGGCATCCATCGGATCGATGATCGTCAGACCGGGGATCATCCGCATCAACGCCAGATCCTCGATCGCCTGATGCGTGCCACCATAACCCGTGGTCAGCCCCGGCAGGCCCGCGACGATCTTTACGTCGAGGTTGGAGTGGGCAAGCGCAATGGCGACGAAGTCGAAGGCTCGACGGCTCGCAAACACCCCATAAGTGGTGGCGAACGGCTGCTTGCCGGTCCGCGCCAGTCCTGCGGCAACGGCCACGAGGTTCTGTTCGGCCATGCCGACATTGAAGAAGCGATCCGGGAAGGCGTCGCGGAACGGATGGATGTCGGTGTACTTGCCGAGGTCGGCGGTCAAGCCAACGATGTTCGGCTTGCCCTGCCCGATCCGCGCCAGCGCCTTGCCGAATGGCGCATCGACCGACTTCCGGCCGCCACCGGCAGCCTCGTTCTCCCCCATGGCCAGCGTGCGACCGGCTTCCAATGCGGTCGTCATGGCTTGCCTCCAACGGTCCGTTCGAACTCGTCGATGATCGAGTCCCACTGGCCGATATCGACCCGGAAGAAGTGCGACTTTTCGCTCTGCTCGATCCGCCGCACACCTTTGCCGGGCAAGGTTCGCAGCACGATCGCCTTGGGCTTGCCGTTGCGCGACCGCGCCGACGCCAGCGCGGCGACAACCGCCTCGATGTCGTTGCCGTCGATCTCGAACGTCTCCCAGCCGAAGCTCGTCCACTTGTCGGCCACCGGCTCGATGTCCAGGACTACAGGGCCATCCGCCTGGATGCCGTTGCAGTCGATCAGCGCCACGAGGCCGTCGAGCCGGAAATGGCTCGCCGACATCGCCGCTTCCCAGGTCGAGCCTTCCTGCAGTTCGCCGTCCGACAGTTCGACGAACACCCGCGCGTCCGATCGGTCGAGCCGCAATCCGAGCGCCTGCCCGACCCCCTGCCCCAGCCCGTGGCCGAGCGAGCCACCGATCACCTCGACGCCGGGCGTCGTATCCAGCGTCGACATTTCGAGCCGGCTGTTGTCGGCGCCATAGGTCACCAGTTCCGCCACCGGGATGATCCCGGCCTCGGCCAGCGCCGCCCAGAGCGCGATCGAATAGTGCCCGGTCGACA
>CAIMLX010000134.1 GCA_903842455.1 uncultured Hyphomicrobiales bacterium
GATCGCTCATGGTGTCGTGGCCCTCTAATGACTTGCGGTGCCGGCATGCTCGCCCGCCGTGGAGCCTGCCTGTACCGACCCCACCAGCTGTTCTGTCTTTTCCGCAAGCGCGCACGAAAGGCTGAGGATTTCAGAGAGGCTTTCAATCGCCGTCAGCCAGTCGCCTGTTCTGGAAAGTTCCTTCAAAGCCAGGCGCACGAGATCAGCCTGCGCGTAGAATGCGGGCGCCAACGGTAAAACCGGTGCCCTGACTAGGCCTCCCTGTGCAAGCGTTCCATGAACCAGCGCCCTTGCAAGTCGGCCGTTGCCGTCGGTCAGAGGGTGGGCCAGAATGGTCAGGGCGAAAACGACAAGCGCCGAAGCCAAAGGATGGGCGGTCGCGGCGGCGCGGGCTTCGATCAGGCACCCGGGCAGTTCATTGCGCTGCTCGGGCGGCGCATAGACTGTGAACTCGCCGTTGTGGCCCGCAGTTGTCCGCATCCGGCCTTTCGCAATCGTCAGAGGTTTGGCCGCGAGGCCCGATGCGATTTTCTGCATCGACTCAAGGTCGAGCCCGGGCCGCGTCAACTGGGGCCAGGCGTGAAGCAGTACGGCTTCCGCCGCAGGTCGTGAAAGCAACCGCTGCAGAGCATGCCGGGCAGACGGCTCGCCCTCCATGGCCATGACGGTCGCCGCCCGCAGTTCGAGGCCGAACGTGGAGACGAAAGTGGGAGATCGACCGGCCAGCAACCTTATGCGGGCTTCCAGGGCGGCCAAGCGAGGCGTCGTCATGACCGGCTGAAGGGGCGGAAGCTGTAGAAAGGCGATGGTCGGGCCTACTGACACTGCTCGACCGTATCGACCCAGGCGATCCGCCGGCCGGTATAGCTCGGGTAGGATTGTCGCCCCCCTTCGTTGAGCGACCACCTGACATCCACGTTGCGGGCCCCGAAATGTTCAAGAACCGCGGGCGATAGCCAGACGAAATCGAAATCGGTCGGAATGGAGAGCCGCACATCGTGCGTCGACATGGAGCCGAGGGGCGCGGGGGGCGTCCGCCTCATTTCGGCATATCGCGGCCCGATCGCCCGCGCGATGCACGACAGTATCTCCGGGCTGATACCCTGCCGTTGCAGAATTCGGATTTGGGCCGAGTGAGCTCTCTCGATCTCGGCCCGGTCCGCCTCGCTGAATCGGTCGGGATGATCCACCTTGGCCCTGATCCACATCGCGGTGTCACTGTGAAACAGCACGATCGCGCCTTCGGGCACCTCGACGCGAGGGGCGCCGAGGGCCACGTAGAGGGCGCAGGCGGAGAAGCAGTCCCCGTTGACGCTGATGCTCGCATTCCGCTCGACGAGGAGATCAGCCAGCCGCTCTGCCGAGCGTCGTTCTCCCCCGGGGCTCATGAAGATGAGCATATCGCCCTCTCTCATCTGTTCCTCGAGCGCAGAGACAGACTGCGGGCTAATCTGACCCACAAACATCAGTCCACGGTCAGTGCGTTCCATCTGGAATGCCGGGCGAGTCGACTGGGCTGAACAGCTGGTGGCGGTCAGGCTGAACAACGTCGCAAGGGCAAGTCGATAGATCGTATTCATTGCGATCGATTTCTGAGGTCGAAGGCCCGTAGCTCATAGGCTGCTTCGAGCAATCGGGCGTAAGCGGTTGCTGTTGCCGCGCTGCCCCCGCTTATGACGTCGGACGCAAATCCGAAGCCCAATCCTTGCCAGAAGCCCAAGCCGAGGAGTCCTCCGGCCGCGACACCCGCGAAAGTGACAATAGATTGCGCAAACGGCACGCCCATCGTCCGTTCCTGGTGAGCCATTTGCTCCTCGAACAGAACCCCATCAAGCTGATGCCAGCTTTGCGGCAGAATGGTGCGACCGGGC
>CAIMLX010000135.1 GCA_903842455.1 uncultured Hyphomicrobiales bacterium
CGGTGGGCCTTTGACGGTTTCGACCGCCCGATCTGAGTTCCCAAACCGGCGATTGGCGAAATCTTGCGCCACGCCTTCATCTGGTGGTGTAGCGCGATCTTGAGCGGTAGGAGCTTGGTTCGCAAGGCGTGCGGCAGCAAGGTTCGGTAGACCTTTGCGATAGCGCGGAGGAGAGGGCCAGGCCGCGTCTCGGTACCCACCTCCGGCCATTTGGTATCCAGAGACCTGGCGATTTCCCACCATAGTTCGCGGCGCCACACGTTCTCTGAGTTCCAGGGTTTGGCCCATGCCGTGTAGTGCACGATCCACTGTTCTCGCTCCTGCGCCGCGAGGCCGGCCTTCAGTGAAGCAGGCACATGGCTGTGGTCGTCCACATCCAGCATCAAGGAGGCGAGCACGTTCCAGCGAGGGTCGAGCTGCTTCACTTTCCCGGCCAGCAAGTGGTTGATCAGGTCCTGGTCACGCCAGATGAACTCGTTGCCTCGGCGGTCGAGCACCTCGGAAGCCAACTGTGAGAACGACATGGCGCGTAGCGCATCAAGGTCCAGCAGCAGCATGCCGCTGTTCACGTATAGTGTTTCGTGAGGGTCCAGTCCGACCGTGTTTGCCATGTGATTGAACATCGCTGGGTCGTTGTTGGCCATCAGGCGATTGATCAGCGCATACAAGCCGATGTCGACCACTCCCGCCATGACGCAGCCGTCCAGATCGGTATTGAAGAGGTCTGTCAGGTCACGTTGAACAATCAGGTCGGCGTCCAGGTACAAGACCCGATGCACATCAGGAAGCACCACGGGCAGCTGCGTTCTGAGCAGTGCCGCAGAAGAGATGTGACCCACTTGTGCGTGCTTGTCGAACCGCGACGAGGCGAAATGGACGAAAGTGTCCTGTCCGCGGGTGAGGTTTCTGAACGCCTTAAGGCCCTCCCCCTCAGCGCCGTCATAAATCAAATGGAACCGGTGTCCGGTGGTAGGTAATGCCGACCGCCTGATGGACGCCATGACGACTGCAACCTGCTTCAGGTTGGCGGCATCAACGCAAAACGCAACGTCGATAAGCATCTGGTCACCGGGTCAAGGCAGGGAAGACGTATAGGCCGTCCAGAACGCTCTGTGCAACGATACGAACGCGCCGACGCTGCATGACAGGCGACGTGAATCGAAGCGCCCGCCTGGCCGCCGGCAAACGACCTTCGCCATCATGGTTCGGAAAGCGTCGCGGCTCGCCGTTTCTTGCGAGTCTACGCCCAATCTGACGTGTTCCCGCCCAATGAGGTATGTCTTCCCGCGCGCGTGGCTGTTGCATGTCGTCCTGATGTGACCAGCCATGAGGTCCACCTTGACGCCCGACGCTGACTCCGGCACATCCTTCCGCACCTCTTCCGTTCGATTAGCTTGGTTGAAGCCACCTTGCGGGGAGGCGGAGCCGCGCAATGTCTCGCATTGCGGTCGACAATTGGAGGGAGCAGCGCTTCTTCCGCTTCCAGAACTGCACCGGGTAGGCCAGACGGCCAGGGGAACAATTGCCGCACGACCCGGAGTTTCTGCTGACACTCGTTGTCGCCACGTTCGGGGATCAGGGCACGCTCGGAGCCTGTCTCCGGAGCCTGAACGATCAGCGGGGAGCGCCTGCGTTTGAAATCATCATCGTCGATCAAAACGATGACGATCGGGTGGCGGCGTTGCCAGGCCTGTTCCCCAACTTGAGCATACGGCACGAACGCGTGGAGTTTCGCGGCGCGTCAAGAGCTCGCAATCACGGTGCCAGCCTGGCGCGCGGCCGCTGGCTGGGTTTTCCTGATGATGACTGCGAACTGCGGCCAGACGCCTTGGCAGAGTTCGAGCGTATTCGGCGCGGGGATGCCAAACTCAGGATAATCACTGGTCAGACGGTGGACGAGTCCGGCGAGCCTAACGTGCTCCGCTGGGGCGCTGTAGCGGGGGCCTTCACGCCTCCAACCATGTTTCGGTCAGTCACCGAGGCCACGCTTTTTGTCGAAGCCCACGCCTATGCCTCTGTCAGAGGGTTTGATGAGCGCTTCGGCCCGGGCACGCGCTTTCCGGCCGCGGAGGGCATAGAACTCGTGGTCCGCCTCTTCGATGCATGTGATGAAGGCTGCGCCTTCTACAGCCCCACAATCAAGATGCAGCACCCGACCAAGATCCCCCCGTATACCGCCTGGGCCGCCAAGCGCTTTCACGCTTATGCAATCGGCGACGGAGCGCTGGTGGCAAAAAGTCCAAGCCCGCATGTCCTTCGGTGGGGTGCCCGCACTCTCGTCTCGTCCGCCGTCCAGGTGCTCACTCTGCATCCCTGGCGCTCTCTGTCTTTTGCGGCGCGTTTCGCGGGCCTGGTAAGGGGTTTTGTTCGCTACAAGCTGGCGGCCCGCAAGAGTCGGCAGAGATGATCAAGTACATCTCCTGGGCCGACAACACCGGATACTCGGTTGCGGCCAAATCCTACCTTGCCGCCTTCCACCGGGCGAATGTTCAGGTTCTCTGGGTACCTATGCTGCCCGACGCTTATGGATACGCGCCTGACCCTCACTTTCGGCCTGGCGACCCGGTGCTGGCGGGGATGATGGAGGCGGAGGGTGACCATGACACCGTGGTGATACACTCGGTCCCTGAGTACTATCCTTC
>CAIMLX010000136.1 GCA_903842455.1 uncultured Hyphomicrobiales bacterium
AGGGTGCTCCAGGGAGCAAGGCCGCCATGCATGAGGCGGCCGGGTAAGGTGGGCAAATGCCGGGTCGCCCGGGTTGCCAGGCCACCCACGCTTTTCGCGATGCGGCACGGGATGCTCCCGGGTCGCGGTACCATAAGCCCAAAACCCCGATCGGCCGGCGAGGCGAGAGCCTCATTTGTTTGCGGACTAACCGCGTCGGGGCGCCAGCCTCGCCGGCCCCGCTTCACTGCCCACCAGCCCGAGGCTGCCAGGCCGGCGGGAGTTTCCACTCGCTCCAACTCAGGAGTTCAAATCATCCGTCAGCCGCAGCCGGTCCAGCAGCCCGCGATCCTCGGCCTCCACCATGCCGACGAAGAACTTCAGCACCGTGCGCTTGCCCTCGGGCGGCAGCGCGGCGATCGCTGCCTCGATGCGACTCGTCTGCGTCGCCGAGAGCACGTCGAACAGTTCACGCCCCTTGGCGGTGGCGTAGAGCAGCCGCTGCCGGCGATCGGTCTCGCCGGTCTTCTGTTCGATGTAGCCGTTATCCACCAGCTGCCGCAGCACCCGGGCGAGGCTCTGCTTGGTGATTTTGAGGATATCGAGCAGGTCGGCGACCGGCATACCGGGCTTCAGATTCACGAAATAGAGCACGCGATGGTGAGCGCGACCAAAATTCTGCCGTTCCAGCAGGGCGTCGGCATCCCCGACGAAATCCCGATAGGCAAAGAAAAACAATCCCATGACGTCGAGCGGCATATTCGGGGTCGCCCCCGGCGCCAAATTTATGTCAGCCTTGTTGACATTTATTTTGCCCGATGCCATCATTCCCCCATAGCAAATGCAGTCTTCGCCTTATCCCAAAGCCGTTCCGGTTTGCCAAGGGCAAGCCGGTGAGGCAGGATTGCAGGCAAACAACAAGGCGGTCCGGGAAGGCCGCGATGGGAGATATGAGATGGCAAGTGTGCCGATGGACCAGCGTGAGGGCTGGATCTGGTTTGACGGTCAACTGGTCCCGTGGAAAGACGCGAAGATCCACGTGCTGACACACGGGCTCCACTATGCGAGCTCGGTGTTCGAAGGTGAGCGCGCCTATGGCGGCACCATCTTCAAGTCGCGCCAGCACTCGGAGCGGCTGATCCAGTCGGGCAAGACGCTCGATTTCACCATTCCCTACTCGGTGGACGAGATCGAAGCCGCCAAGGCGCTGGTGCTCGAAAAGAACGGCCTCGTCGACGCCTATGTCCGCCCCGTCGCCTGGCGCGGCTCGGAAGAGCTGTCGGTCCCCGGCCGCAACAACAAGGTGCACCTCGCCATCGCCGCCTGGGTCTGGCCGAGCTACTTCTCCGTCGAGGAAAAGCTCAAGGGCATCCGCCTCGAGTGGAGCCAGTGGAAGCGCCCGAGCCCCGAGACCATCCCGTCATCGGCCAAGGCCGCCGGCCTCTACATGATCTGCACCCTCAGCAAGGACGCGGCGATGGCCAACGGCTTTGCCGACGCGCTGATGCTCGACTATCGCGGCTATGTCGCCGAGGCGACCGGTGCCAACGTCTTCTTCATCAAGGGCGACGAGATCCACACCCCGACCCCCGACTGTTTCCTCAACGGCATCACCCGGCAGACGCTGATGCAACTCGCCCGCGAGAACGGCTACAAGGTGATCGAGCGGCACATCCTGCCCGAGGAACTGTCGAACTACGACGAGTGCTTCCTCACCGGCACCGCCGCCGAAGTGACCCCGGTCAGCCAGGTCGGCGAGTTCACCTTCAAGCCCGGCAAGGCCTGCACCACGCTGATCAACGCCTACACCGAGGCGGTGACCCCCAAGAAGGTCGCTGCCGAGTAAGCGCCACGCCGAACGTATGAGTTGCCGAACCCCGCCCGCTGTGGCGGGGTTCGTGCTTTGAAGGAGGGGACGATGACACTACCGGCACTGCGCGAACGGCTGAGGAGCGGCACGCCGCTGCTCGCGACCTTCTCGATCATCCCCTCCGTCGAGGTGGTCGAACTGGTCGCCCTCGCCGGTTTCGACGCCATCATCATCGACCTCGAGCACGGCGCTCATGGCAGCGAAGCGCTCGGCCCGCTGATCCTCGCCGCCAGGGCCCGCGGCATCTATCCGCTGGTCCGCGTTCGCTCGAGCGAGCCCACCGAGATCGGCGCCGCGCTCGATGCGGGCGCCGCTGGCGTCATTGTTCCGCAGATCGGCTCGCTGGCTGAGGCGGAGCGTGCCGTGAAGGCCGCCCGCTTCGCCCCCGACGGCAACCGCGGCGCCAACCCGTTCGTCCGCGCCGCCGACTATTCAGGCCGCCTCGAGTGGTTCGCCGAAGCCAACCGCGACGCCGCCATCCTGCTCATGATCGAGGGCCAGAGCGCACTCCTCGCCGCCAGCGAGATCGCGTCGCTGCCCCATCTCGATGGCATCTTCATCGGCCCCATGGACCTCTCCCACGCCCTCGGCGTTCCCGGCGAGATGGGCCATCCGAAGGTCGTCGATGCCATCACCACTGTCATCGCCGCCTGCAAGGCCAACACCATCACCGCCGGCATCTTCGCCGGCACCCCCGAAGCGGCCAAGCTCTGGATCGCCGAAGGCGTCACCCTCCCCGCCGTCAGCGCCGACACAATCACCTTCCTCCGCGCCTTAAAGGCGCTGGTGGGGGAGGTAAGGAACTGAGGGTCCGACAAACTCAACGTGTAATCCCTGCGGAAGCAGGTACCCAACTCGAAACCTGCGCAGGTGGCGGCGTGGGTCCCTGCTTTCGCAGGGATGACGGCGTTGTGGGACGGACGACTATCGAGGACAGGCGCTACGTCGTCGCCCGCCCGTCCGGATACACCGCCGGCCCCTTGAGCTCGAGCTTGTTGCCCCAGGGATCGAGCACGTAGAACGACTTGCCCATCCCCCGCGCCCCGCCGTGGAAAGCGTAGCGGTCGATCGCCACCCCCTGCGCCGCAAGATGCTCCCGCATCTTATCCTCGTCGAACGGGCTCAGCGCTATACAGACGTGGTCGACGTTCCGTCCGCCCATCACCGGCGGCACAGCAGAGGCCGCACCGGCGTGAGTGATGTCCCACAGCACGATCAGCGCCGCGGCCGCACCACACCTGCTCCATCCCGAGCGCCGGATACGAGTAGCCGGGCTGGCAGCCAAGCACGTCGGCATACCACTTCACCGCCCGGTCGAGGTGATCGACGATGAAGACGACATGGTCGATGCCGACAAGCGAGAAGGGCGGTTTAGTCATCGTCGGAACTCAGGAGTTGCCGTAGCCACCGGCCTCATACCGGCGCTGGTGCAGGGAACGCAACCGCTCGGTGAGCGTCGGCTCCGGCCCCTCGACATCGGGCGCGACGAGGATCGCTTCGATCGGCAGCGTCTTCACCGGCCCGGTGCCACCGCCGAACTCGGTGACCCACCCGGCGAACTGCGCCGAGGACGCGGCATAGAAAATCTTGCCGAGCCCGACCCAGCCGTGCGCCGCGGCACACATCGGGCAGTGCTCACCCGAGGTGTAGACCACGGCGCGAGCGCGCTCTGCTGGCGCCATATGCGTCGCGGCCCAGCGCGCGATCTCGAACTCCGGGTGCCGCGTATGGTCGCCACCCGAAGTGTGGTTGTGATCCTCGAACAGCACCTCGCCGTCGCCGGAGACCAGCACCGAACCGAAAGGATCGTTGCCGTCGGCCATGCCGATCTCGGCGAGATCGACGGCGCGGGTCAGGTGCTGGCGGTCAGTGTCGTTCATGCGATTCTCCAACGGTCTCGGGCATTGTCGTCTTCGGGCTTCGCCTCCACCCAGCGCTCGCCCTCGGGCGTCGCTTCCTTCTTCCAGAAGGGGGCGTCGGTCTTGAGGAAGTCCATCAGGAACTCGGCCCCCTCGAAGGCGGCGCGGCGATGGGGCGCAAGCGTCATCACCTGTACGATCGGCTCGCCGGGCTGCAGCGGTCCATACCTGTGGATCACCGCCGCCTTGATCAGCCCGAAGCGCGTCACTGCTTCTGTGATCGCCTTGCCGATCTGCGCCTCGGCCAGTTCCGGATACACCTCGAGCGTCAGTGTCGACACCAGATCGCCCGGCCGCGAGCGGACGAGCCCGGTGAAGGTGACCGCCGCACCGGCCCCGGCATTCGCCTCGAGGAACGTGTTGGTCTCGGCGCCGGGATCGAAGGGCTCGGTCTGCAGGCGAACCGCCATCTCAGCCGCCGGTCATCGGCGGGAACAGCGCAATGACCTTCGCATTGGCGATCAGCGCCGTATGCGGCACGATTTCCGCATCCACCGCGGCCTTGATCAGGCTGGGCTTTTGCATCGCCAGATCAGCGGCTTCGTCGCGGCTTCTCAGCCACTGAATCAGGTCGGCAACGGTCACCACCTCGGGCGGCGGCGACACCTCTTCCTCGCCTCGGTTCAGCCGCTCGCGCAGCCAGGCGAAGTACCGGATCTTCATATCTCGGGTCCCGCAAGGTGCGGCCAGGTCGAGCGGAGGTACTCCCAGCCCGTCCATACGGTCAGTCCACCAGCGATCCACAGGGCGATGTGGCTGATGAAGCCGAGGCCGAGCAGCATAGGCGCGGCCATGATCAGCGCCAGCGCCACCAGTTGTGCCGTCGTCTTCCACTTGGCGAGGAACGTCACCGGCACTTCGATCGAGCGGTTGCCCAGGTACTCGCGCAGCCCTGAGACGAAAATCTCGCGCAACATGATGGCGATCGCGGGCACCAGGTCCCAGCCGTTGAGGTCGCGGGTCCAGGCGAGCGTGATCAGCAGCGCCCCGACCAGCAGCTTGTCGGCGATCGGGTCGAGCATCTTGCCAAGCGCCGAGTTGAGCTTCATCCGCCGGGCGAGAAAGCCGTCGAGCCAGTCGGTGAGGGCGGCGGCGATGTAGAGCAGCAGCGCGATCCAGCGCAGCCAGTCCCAACCGGGGCCGCCGCTCCAGGCGACGAAAAGGCAGATCACCGGGATCGCAAGGATGCGGCCGATGGTCAGCTGGTTGGGGAGCGACAGGAGTTGCGGGGGGATCTGCATGGTTTGGACAACACTCCATCGGCTCGCGGTGGTCAAGCGGTCCCGCTCAGACTTATCCCCGCACCAGGCAGTGCGGCCAAGCTGGGGCCCTTCCTCACAATGCGTGGAAGGGCCCTTATGTTTCAGGCAACCAGCTGCGAGGTCACATGGCGACGTGTTTCCACCGCTTCGGCGAGGCCTTCGAGGGCCTTCACCGTGGTGTCCCAATCGATGCAGCCGTCGGTGATCGACTGGCCGTAGACCAGCTCCTTGCCCTCCACCAGGTCCTGGCGACCGGCAACAAGGTTCGATTCCGCCATCACGCCGATGATCCGGCGATCGCCGGCGGCAATCTGCGCGGCCACGTCGGCCAGCACCAGCGGCTGGTTCTCCGGCTTCTTCGAGGAGTTGGCGTGGCTCGCGTCGATCATCACGATCGGCCGTTCGCCGGCCTTCTCGGCTTCCTTGCACGCTGCGTCGACGCTGGCCGCGTCGTAGTTGGTGGCCTTGCTGCCGCCGCGGAGGATGATGTGGCAGTCGTCATTGCCGGTCGTCGTGGCGATGGCGGCGCGACCCGACTTGGTCACCGCCAGGAAATGGTGCGGGTTGCTGGCCGATTTCACCGCGTCGAGGGCGATCCGCAGGTTGCCGTCGGTGCCGTTCTTGAAGCCGACCGGGCAGCTCAGCCCCGAGGCGAGCTCGCGGTGTACCTGGCTCTCGGTCGTCCGCGCGCCGATGGCGCCCCAGGCGACGAGGTCGGCGAAATATTGCGGGGTCGTCATGTCGAGGAATTCGCACCCGGCCGGCAGCCCGAGATTGTTGACCTCAAGCAGCAGCGAGCGCGCGAGGCGCAGGCCGTTGTCGATATCGAAGCTGCCATCGAGGTTGGGGTCGTTGATCAGGCCCTTCCAGCCCACCGTGGTCCGCGGCTTCTCGAAATAGACGCGCATGACGATCTCGAGCTGCCCGGCAAGGCGCTCGCGGAGATCGGCCAGGCGGCGGGCATAGTCGAGCGCGGCCTTCGGGTCATGGATCGAGCAGGGGCCGACGACGACGGCAAGGCGGTCGTCATGGCCGTGGATGATGTTGTGGAGCGCGTGGCGGGAACTGATCACCGTCTTGGTGGCGGCGTCGGTCCGGGGGAACTCGCGGAACACCTCCTCGGGCGACCGAAGTTCGCGGAGTTCCTTGATGCGCAGGTCGTCGGTGGCTTTCAGCATTTGTCGTCGGCTCCTCGGGTTTGGGCACCGGCGACAAAAAAGCCGCCAGGTGATCTGGCGGCGGTTCGGGAATTCTTCGTTTGGTTCTTTAGATCAAACGCACCCCTCCGGCTGCCAGCGGCTTCCGTTGCTAAAATACCAGTACGAAAAGGTGGCGCGGAGGTTCATGGCCGGAGTCTGTACCCGAGCTTTTCCGGCTTGTCACTAGGGTTGATCGGCGTCCTTGCCAGCCGCCGTCTTGAGCGCCGAGAACACTCGGCCAGTCGCCTCGATGTCGGCGGTGTCGATGCGGGCGAAGATCTGTTCGCGCAGATTCTGGATGTCTTCGTTGACTTCCGCCACCACTTCGCGGCCCCGCGGGGTCAGCGACACGACGTTGGCACGGCGGTCCGACGGGTCGGGTTCACGGGTCACGAGCCCCGATGACTGCAGTTCGTCAATTAGTCGTACCAGCGACGCGCCTTCGATGCCGATCGCATCGGCCAGCGCGTTCTGCCGGACGTTCTCGCCCAGCCGTTCGATCCAGATCAGCGGCGCCGAAGCGGCCTCCGACACGCCATGTCGTGCAGCAGCCTCGCGCGCCATCTTCCGCCACAGCCGGCCGGCAAGCAGCAGGTCGCGGGTCAGGTCACGCAGGAGGTATGCCACTTCGGTCGTCGTCATTCATTCGTCCTGGTCAAAGCCCGCGGATCGGCGGCCGGTGTGTGCGATTCGGTGCGCCCGTCGGCACCACCTACCGCTCTCACGATGCCAGACCAACCGTGCAACCACAAATGCATGGTTGTCGGCAACCACACTGCCGGGTGCGGTGGATCGCGAGGACCGCGACAGAACCCGCGTGTGGTCGATCCAGATCATGCACGGATGAACGTACACTTAATGTCGGTTAATTCGGCTTGCACTGAGCGCATGCCTCCGCTGCGATATTCACGACTCCTCAGGTCGGGTTAGTGGGCCTATATCACAGTCATTCAAAACGAAGGGGAAACCGAAATGACCACGCTCCGCCAGAAGATCGCCCAGTATGCCGCCTACCAGCGCACCGTCCGTGAGCTGACCCAGCTCAGCAACGTGCAGCTGCGCGACCTCGGCATCACCCGCGACGACATCAAGACCGTCGCCCGCACTGCTGCCAACTAAGCAGCTCCCGGCAACGGGATTGTACACAAGGCGCCCCGACGGGCGCCTTTGTTGTTTCTGGACTTATCCCCGCTCCCATCGAAACGCCTATCCTGGGCGAGGAGAGGCGGGAGCAGTCTGCGTGGGTTCAACTGCCGTTGAAGTGATCGTAGGTCTGCTGGGCCAGCGCACTGGACACACCGGGCACTGCGGCAAGGTCGGCCAGCGCGGCGCGGCTCACCGCCTTGGCGCTGCCGAAGCGCTGCAGCAGGGCGCGTTTCCGTGCCGGACCGATGCCTTCGATTTCGTCGAGCGGATTGCTGATGGCGTTCTTCTGCCGCTTGGCCCGATGCGTGCCGATGGCGAAGCGGTGGGCTTCGTCGCGCAGCCGCTGCACGTAATAGAGCACCGGGTCGCGGTGCGGCAGCATGAAGGCGTCCCGGCCTTCCATGAAGAACTTCTCCCGCCCGGCGTCGCGCTCCTCACCCTTGGCGATGCCAATGAAGGTCACCTCGCGCTGCAGGTTCAGCCCGGCGATCACCTCGCGCACCGCGTTCAACTGCCCGGCACCGCCATCGATGAACACCACATCCGGCCAGTCGGGCATGGCGCCGTCCTCGGTCTCCATTTCGGGGGCGCTCTCGTTGGCCAGCCGCGTGAACCGCCGGGTCAGCACCTCGCGCATCATGCCGAAGTCGTCGCCCGGCGTGATGTCGGTCGAGCGGATGTTGTAGGTGCGGTAGTGCTTCTTGCTCAGGCCTTCCTCGCCCGCGACGATCATCGCGCCGACGGCGTTGGTGCCCGAAATGTGCGAGTTGTCGTAGACCTCGATGCGCCGGGGCGGCTCATCGAGACCGAACAGCGTGGCTACACCCTCGAGCAGCGTCTTCTGCGTCGCCCCCTCGGCAAGCTGACGTCCCAATGCCTCGCGGGCATTGTTGCGGGCGTGCTGGACCAGATCCTTCTTCTCGCCGCGCTGCGGCACGAGGATCGAGACCTTGCGCCCGGCCCGGCCAGAAAGCGCCTCGGTCATTAGCTCGGGCTCGCTGAGTTCATGCGACAGCAGCACCTGGCTGGGCGGTACGCGCTCGTCATAGAACTGGCTGATAAACGCCTCGAGCACTTCCGCCTCGCTGAGGCTGGCGTCGGCACGCGGCCGAAAGGCGTGATTGCCCCAGTTCTGGAAGGCGCGGAAGAAGAATACCTGGATGCAGAACGCTCCCGCCTCCTGGGCGATAGCGAAGACGTCGGCTTCCTCCACCGTCTTGGCGGCCACATCGCCCTGCGACTGGACGAAGGCGAGCGCCGACAGGCGATCGCGCAGCAGCGCAGCCCGCTCGAAATCAAGGTTCTCGGCCGCCTTGTTCATATCGTCCGCGAGGTGATCCTGCACGACCTTGGACTTGCCGCCGAGGAACTGCCGCGCCTCGTCGACCAGTTCGTTGTAGTCGGCGACAGAGATCTCGCCGGTGCAGGGCGCCGAGCAGCGCTTGATCTGGTGCAGCATGCAGGGTCGCGTGCGGCCCTTGTAGAAGCTGTCCGAGCAGGTTCGCAGCAGGAAGGCCCGCTGCAGGGCGGTGATGGTCCGCTTCACGGCAATGGCCGAGGCGAAGGGGCCGAAATAGTGGCCCTTCTTGTTGCGGTTGCCCCGGTGCTTCCGAAGCTCGGCCGCCTCATGCTCCGTAGCGATCAGGATATAGGGGAAGCTCTTGTCGTCCCGCAGCAGCACGTTGAAGCGCGGCTTCAGGCGCTTGATCAGGTTGGCCTCGAGCAGCAGCGCTTCGGCTTCCGTCTCGGTGCGGACGAACTCCATGTTGCGCGTCGCTTCGATCATCCGGCGGATGCGGATGTCGAGGCCCTCGGGCCGGGTATAGTTGGTGACGCGCGCCTTCAGGTTGCGCGCCTTGCCGACGTAGACGACCTCGCCCGCTTCGTCGAACATGCGGTAGACGCCTGGCGATGTCGGCAGCGTCTTGACGAAATTGCGGATGACGTCGGCGCCCGAGATCCGGGGCGCAGGTGCGCTGGTGGTATCGGTCATCCGCGCCTCGGAGTCGGGTCGCGCCGCGCTGGCCATTCGAGGTGCTCGCCGCCATCGAGCGCCAGCATCTGCCCGGTCAGTGTCGGCAGCTTCAGGATGGCGATCACGCCCTCTGCCAGCCCTTCAGCGTCCGCGGCCGCACCGAGCGGCAGTTCAGCGTTGCGCTTCGCATGAGCCTCAGGAGACACGCCGGGTGGAGGGACTGCCGGGCCGGGAGAGACGGCATTGACGCGGATATCGGGCGCCAGCGACTGGGCAAGCGTCCGGGTCATGGTCCACAGCACCGACTTGCTGAGCGTATAGCTGAAGAATGCCGGCGACAGGTCGAGCACCCGCGCGTCGATCAAGTTAATGATGTTGCCCTTGGCACCCGGCGGCAACTGGGCCGCGAAGTCGCGCGCCAGAAAGGCCGGCGCTTCGGCATGGATGGCGAAATGCTGGTCCCAGAGCGTCTCGTCGAGATCGCGGGCGGAATCGCGATCAAAGCTCGAGGCATTGTTCACTAGCAGCGTGACGGGACCGAAATGCGCCGCCGCTTCGGCGATGATGCGCGACCGCTGCGCGCGATCGGCGAGGTCGGCCTGCAGGGTGGCCGCGCGGGCTCCGCTCTTGCGGATATCGGCGGCCAGCGCCTCGGCTTCGTCAGGTTTGCTCCGGTAGTGGACGACCACGGCGAAGCCTTCGCCGGCGAGGCGTCGGGCGATGGCGGCGCCGATCCGGGTCGCGGCGCCGGTGACGAGGGCGATTTGGTCTGGGTGCGATGTCATGAGTCGAGATGCAAGATAGGCGGTTGGGCGCGGCGGTTCAATTCTGACACGTCCTGTCGCCATACAGCTTGCCGCAGCCCGACAAGTCTGGTGTGTCCTATGCCCGTTCCCGCATGGCCCAGCTCAAGACGAGTATACCGTGACCGCACCTGCTCCAGAGCGACGCCAGGCCGACAATGTCGCGCTCGGCATCGGCCTCAGCCTTCTCGCCATCGTCATCTTCGGCATCCAGGACGCCATCTCGAAGCTCCTGGTGCAGGACTACTCGCCGTTCCAGATCGCCATGATGCGTTTCTGGGCCTTCGCGGCGTTCTCGCTTGTGCTGGTGGCGCGGCAGGGGCCGCTGCGGCAGGCGTTCCGGTCGAAACATCCGTGGCTGCAGGTGCTGCGGGCGATCCTGCTGGTGGTCGACATCTGGTTCTTCGCTGCCGCCTTGCAAACCGTGCCGCTCGCCGAACTGCAGGCGATCACGCTGGTCTACCCACTCGTGACGACGCTGGTGGCGATCCCCATCCTCGGCGAGAAGGTCGGTCTGTTCCGTTTCGCTGCAGTGCTGGTCGGTTTCTGCGGCGCGCTGATCATCGTTCGCCCCGGCGGCCTGCCGATCGACCTCGGCGTCGGCTTCGCCGTTGCCTCGGCGTCGTGCTTCGCGGTCTATCTGGCGCTGACCCGCAAGGTCTCGGCCTCGGACACCACGGCGACCAGCATGGTCTATGTCGGCGTCGGCGGCCTCGTGCTGACCACCGCGGTCGGCATCTTCTTCTGGAAGCCGCTCGACATGCAGTCGCTGCTGCTCATCCTCATGGTGACGATCACGTCGGTCGCGGCGCACGGGTTGATGATGGTCGCCATGTCGCGCGCCCCCGCCAGCGCCCTGCAGCCCTTCAACTACATGTCGCTGCCCTGGGGCATCGTGCTCAGCTACACCGTGTTCGGCCATCTCATCGACCCCATCGCGCTGGTCGGTGGGGCAGTGATCGTTGCGGCTGGTCTCGTGGTGATGGCGCGGGAACGGCGTTTGTCGCAGCGCGGCCGCAAGACCGAGCCGGTCGTGGCGGAGGAGGGGCCGACGCACTAGCTTCGGCGGGGTCTTGAAGCTGGGCCCGGCCATGGGCATCTCTGTGGCAGCGCAAGGACTTGCCGGCGCACTGGAAAGGAGTTCGCGATGATCATCCTGATCGGGATCATGCTGGCCGTTGGGCTGGTTGCGCTGGGCGTGAACTACCTGTTCCGCGGGCGGCGCGAGGCCAAACGCGAGGAGCAACTCGAACAGCGGGTCACCGCCTACATGCAGACCATCCGGCGCGAAGGCGGCAGTCCCGAACTCGCAGCCATGACCGACCCCGAATTGCGCGACGTGCTGTTTTCGAGCGCCCGCAACCTGCGCATCCAGTCCGAGCGCAAGTGGTTCCTGCTGCTCGGCGGCTGCGTCGTCGCGTTTTTCTCGGCCATCATGGTGGCGACGCAGGACGGTACACGCGGCTTCGGCATCGCCCTGCTGATCGGCGCCATCGTGCTCTACGGGATCAACGAGTTCCTCGGCCGGCGCATGCGGGAGCCGCTCGCGGCCCGCGGCATCGATGTGGAGCGCCTCAGGGTCGAGTGACTACATCCGACGCATCTTGCCGACCATGAAAATCACCGCGGCGGCAAGGATCAGCGCGAACGGCGCGATCACCAGTATCCCGAGCAGGTTTGGGTCGAGATGAAATCCCTGGCCCCCATTGAGCCCCCTCAGTTCGTTGAGGCCATATCGCTCGAGCATGAACATCCCCGCGCCGATCGAAGCGAGGGTGGCGGCGAGCTTGATATAGGGCTTCTGCATGGCGGTACCGGGGCCTGAACACGGCCTAAATAAGCTCAGCCCGTCGCCTCGGCAACCCTCGGGTCCATAACTGAACGCCCCCGAGTGGTTGACCACATCGAGGGCGTTCCGGTGTTCGTTGCGACAGGGGCTCAGTAGCCGCCGACCGAGAGGCAGAACGAGCCGTTATTGCCGCCGGCGCAGAAGGAACCGCCACCAAAGCCGTAGCCCGGGAAGTCGACGAAGTCCGGCTGCCAGTCGAGCTTGTTCTTCTTCACCCAGCCGATATCGCCATTCGCCTTGACCTTGGCCCAGCTGTTCGAAGTGGCGAGCACCTTCACCTTCTGGCCTTCCCAGGCGTAGCCGACTTCGTCGGACGAGCTGTTCTTGTACTCGTAGAGGTAGGTGTCATGGTCCACCCAAGCCCAGGTGGCGGCCATCGAGGCACCGGCGGTGGCGACGAGCAGGGCGGCGGCGAGAGCGGCGGTCTTGAGAGTACGGGTAAGCATTTCTCGAAGTTCCTTCCATTTGTGCTGTGGCATCACTGCCTTGGCACCAGTTCTAGAAGGAGTTTGCTGAACCGGACCTGAAACGCCCGTTTATCTGGTGTTTTATTCTATCTGTCTGCTTCAGTCGCGCGGGCGGAACGGGATCGGGTCGAGCGGGTCGAAGCCGAGGAACTTGTGCGGGGTGACCTGCAGCTTGGCGCCGGAGCCGACGAGGTAGGATCCCCGGGCCCAGCCGGCGGGCTCGTCGTCGATCAGCACCAGGCACCAGTTCGACTCGATCGTGCAGCGCTCGAGATAGACGCGGGTGCCGTCGGCGAGGCGGTCGATGACGGCGTAGCCTGAACCCGGGCCGGCCCGGAGGGGGAGGTCCCCGGAGGCGCGGGCGGTGGAGGTGCTGGCGGCTTCGGCGACGGCGGGGGCTGCAAGGGTGGCGAGCAGGGTGAGGGCGGCGAGGGCGGTGCGCATGGGGCGGCTCCGTGAGATGACTGGGCCTGAGCAACGCCGCAATCCGGGCGGGATTGCGGCGTCGCGGGGTGCGACTACAGGCGAACCGCGCCGTGATCGCCGACGGCGGGTTTCGTGCCGGTGGCGGCGGCGGCGAGCATCACGGCGTAGGCGATGATCTTGTTGGGGCCTTCCCAGATCTCGGCGTTGTCGGGGGTGACGGTGACGAGGCGGATACGGGGGTCATCGGGGCCATCCCACCAGGCCTTGGCGAAGGGGCTCCAGAGTTCGTCGATCTTGGCGCGATCATTGGTGACTGCGGCTTCGCCGCTGATGGTGACATAGTCGGAGGAGCCCGGGTCGGCGAAGGCGATGGTGACGGTGGGGAATTTCTCGATCTGCTCGGCGAGGGTCAGCGGCGGGGCGCTGGTCGCTTCGGCGAGAGTGGTGCCGCCATCGATGCCGATGAGGAAGTAGATGGCGTGCGTGTCGCGGTCGACATGGGCCGAGAGCGGGCGGATGCGCTGCTGGGTGCCGTCCCAGGTGGTGAAGAGGCCAATGCGGATCTTTTCGGCCAGTTTCCACGCCTTGTCGGCGAGCTCGGCGGGGCTGAGGCCGGCTTCTTCGTTTGCCATGGGGATGCTCCTTGTTGTGATGGAGACGCAACGAGGGCGGGGCGGACGGGTTGCCGGGCGACGGGAATGTGATGGCAGGGGCGCGGCGCCCCTGCCACTGGCGGGATCAGAAGACCCCGAGGAAACGCAGCAGGGCGATGATGCCGACGATGATGACGACGATCTGGATGATCTGCTTGATGCGGGCTTCGACCGGCAGGCGCTGGACCAGGTAGAGGACGAGCACGACCACCAGGAAGGTGATGAGGACGCTGATAAGCACTGACATAGGAATCTCCGTGACGCTGCGGCTTGCAGGTTAGGGGCCTAACGCGCGTGTGGCGAAAAGGTGGCAGCGCGATGAACAGAATTGCGGGGCGCGGGATCGCCGAGTTCCGGACGTGCCGAGGCGCCCGGCGGACCGGGTCCGTCGGGGCAGGGGGAGTTCAGGCGGTGCCGGCGAGGACTGGCCTCGTGCGGTAGTCCGCGTTTGTAGTGGCAAGGCGCTCGCCTCGCCGGCACGACCGGGATTTCGGGCGTATGGCGTGGCGGGCGGGGAGCATCCCCTGCCGCATCGCGAGGACGACGGGCGGCCTGACAACCCGGGCGACCCGGCATTGCCCACCTCTCCCAGCCGCTTCACGGGAAGCAGCCTTCGCCCCTGGGAGGCGCCCGTAGCTGCCCCCCGTGCGTTGCCAGCGGCTTGACCGGCGAACCGGCCCCTCCTGACACGTTTTCAGCCTGGGCAGGAACGACTTCCCACCCCCCAGCCATCCCCCCGCGAACCGTTCGTCTCGACTCCGCCCGAATGCGAAGGGATGCGTGCAGCATACGGGAGGGATTTTTCGCGGGGATAAGTCTGGCGCTCGCGCGGCGCTGGAGGCGAAAACAGCATTGATTTCAATGGCATGCGGATGCCGATCAGGTCGCGTGCAAGGGCACGCTAGGGATCGTGGTGACGATCAGGGATCGCCGAGTTTTGCGGTGCGCCAGGTCTGGATCCGGCGGACGGGGCCGGGGCGGCGGACCTCGAGATTGCCCCAGTCGCCGGCGAAGGGCGAGGTGAGGGTGACGCGCATGAACTCGGTGGTGCCGCAGCGCGAGCACGGGAACGGGATTTCGAGCGCCAGCCGGTTGGGATCGAGCAGCTGCACGAGGTCGGTCGCCAGATAGGTGACGCCGCGGCGGCACAGGTTACACTTCACGATGACCAGCTGGTTCTGTTCCGCGGCGTGGCGGAGCAGGTGGTTCTGGCCGGGGTAACGTTTCTGCAGGTGCGGGGGTTCGGGCATGGTCGGGGCTCGGGGGCGCAGGGCGGCAGGGGGCGGGCCGCTGGTCACCCTCCCCCTTGCGGGGAGGGTACCGAAGCTCGGCGCGCCAGCGCCCTAGCGGAGGTAGGGAGGGGGTTTCACCGAGGTTGGAGTATCAGAACCAGCCTCGGTCATACCCCCCTCCTAGCTCTGCTACGTCGCTGGCGCTCCTAGCGGCGCTACCTCCCCCGCAAGGGCGGGAGGTGAACAGCGGACAGCCGAGCCGTATGCGTAGATGGGGCTGCGGGATGACACGTCGGGGAGGTGGGTCGGGGAGGGGCATGAACGGGCGGGGTGAGGGGCGGGGCATTCGGACGGGACTCGCGTTTGTTCCTTATTCGTTCTAGTCTCCGATGATCGACACGTCCATTCCCGAGCGCCCCATGCCTGTTCACACCTTGAGCCTGCACAACTGCAATCCTGGCCGAATCCTCGACCCCGGCACCGGCCGCGCCTCGCGCTGGCCGAAGTTCACGGCCGAGCAGGCGGCGGAGCTGCGGGAGAAGGGGTTCCGGTTCTCGATCTATCGGCCAGAGGAGGACGAGTTCAGGCTCAGCCTGCCGCTGCAGACGATCGAGGACCGGGAGCACGGGACGCTGACGATCGAGCAGGGTGAGGCGGCGTGGCGCGCCCTCAGCAGCGCTTGCCGTTCAGCTGCACGCACGGCACCGCGATGCCGGCGTAGGGCTTGAACTTGTTGCGGAACACGATGCCGCCGGGCTCCGGCGTCTTGAGCTTGCACGTCGCGCCGTTGCAGGAGAGCACGGTGACCACCTGGCCGACCTCGATATGGGCGATGACGGTGGCGTCGCTGGTCGACTTCAGCACTTGCGCCCGCTTGACGGCGACCAGCACCTCGTCGGCCGCGACCGGCGCGGCAAGGCTGAGCGTGAGGACGAAACTGGCGAACAGTCTGTGCATGGGTGCCCCCGAAGATTGGATGCACGAGGGTGATCCGGGCCGGCTGAATGTCGCGTGAATGCGGGGCGGTCGGTGGCTGCGGGCAGGGGCGAGGCGGCCTAGTGGACGAACATCACCTGGGAGAGCGGCTGGAATTTCGGGCCGCTTTCGCCGACATCGAGGATGTAGCCGCCCTTGTCGCAGATGTTGACGGGGCCATCGGTGCGGCCGCCCTGCCGGAAGGCACTCACCTTCGCGGCGCACGACCCATCGGGCAAGCTGACGGTGAAGGTGATGCGCTCGCCGGGCGCGATGGCCTTGAACCCACTGACCTCGCCGCCCTTCACCTTGAACTTGGTGATCGGCTTCGACAGGTTGTTGTGCAGGGTGAAGGCGTGGTCGGGTAACTGCTCACGTGGCTGGCAATCTGGCTTGATTTGAGGGCTTGGATGTGAGTCAAGATATCGATGACTCGCCCGCCCCGACGCCTGCTGACCGACGCGGAGAAGGACGCCCTGCTGGACCG
>CAIMLX010000137.1 GCA_903842455.1 uncultured Hyphomicrobiales bacterium
CCGTTCTTCATCCGTGAAGCCGGAATTGTCCAAATCGCAGGAATCGCAGAATCGCAGCCCTCAACCTCCGGAATGGAAATTTCGTCCCATGTCGCGCCTCGGACTTCACCGGATCGCGCCGCCGTTAGCACCGCGAATTGCAGGGCCTTTGCAGCCATGCCTTCCCGCTTCATTAGCAACCGCCACCAGCGCGGCAGGTCCGCCAGCGCAACGGCCGGTTGATTGTCGCCCTTTTCCAGCTTCGACGGCTTCGACAAGAGTTCTGCCAGATTGCCGCCCCAGCGCGCTGGATTGTCGCCCTCCCGATGACCGGCCGCAGTTGCCCAGCTCAGGACGCTTTCAATTCTTCCGCGCAGCCGGGAAGCCGTTTCGTGCTTTTCCCGCCAGATGGGGTTCAGCACGCGGAGAACGTCCGGCACAGCGATGGCTTTCACCGGCATATGGCCCAGCACGGGGAAGGCGTATTGCTCCAGCGTGGCGCGCCACTGCTTCCGGTGTTTCGCGTTCGAGAAGCTGTCCAGCTTGCCTTCGAGGCACTGAGACGCGGCTTCCGCGAAGCTAAGAGACGCTTTGGCCTTTCGCCGTTCGGCCTGCGGATCGCCGCCCAGATAGGTTAGTTTCTTGTTCGCCCTTGCCGCTTCACGGGCTTCGGCCAGGCTTATCAGGGGATAGGAGCCCAGCCCCATTTCCCGCCGCTTGCCGTGGATGACAATTCGCTGAATCCAGAATTTGCCGCCATTGCCATCGACGCGGATATAAAGCCCATGGCCTCCGCCGTCGAAATACTTTCCCGGACTCAGCGAATTGATGCGGAGTGGCGTCAGCGTTGCCGCCAGCTTTCCCCCAGCCTTTCCACCCTCGGATGCCGCTTTTCCTGATGCCAAGATTTCCACCTTTGATTAGCGACTGTCACTGTATCAAAACGAATTTTCCCGAACAAGCAGAAACGGAATAAGCCATTATAAACAATAGCGTAATGACTGAATATGATGCTTAGCGAATTGTATTGTGGCGGTCTGCGCGTCCGCCTCGAACAGGTCGTTGAGGCGCTTCGACCGCAGCGCCCGCATATCGGCCGGGAACTCGTGAGGCGGCTGATAGCTGGAATACAGCGCTTCGACGACCGCCCTGGGGTCGGACATGTCCTGCGCGAAAGCCGGCGGGGCGATCAGGGCAAGCGCGAGGAAGGCATAGTGGCGCATGAAGAACCTCAGTTGAACCAGAAAGCGTAGCCGAGCCACTGCGAGCCGAAGGCCCGATTGAAGTCGGCGAAGCTGCCACCGTCAAGCACTTGCCCGTCCCGCAGGAACTGCACCGCGTCGTGGCCGCTGAGCAGCAGCAAAGGGTCGGTCCGGGTGGCCGTATCGAAATAGGCGTTCAGGTCGAAGCCGCGCTGAAAACGCCAGTGCGGGATCAGCAGTTTGCCATCGAGCACCTGATCGACAGTATCGAGCGAAGCGACCCAGGCCTCGATCTGTTCGGCAGTGATTCCCGGCCCGCCGAGCACGCTTTGCTGCGTCGGCCCCGGCAGCAGTTCGCGGTCGTTGTCAGTCTCCGCGATGATCGCCTGCCAGTTCTGCCGGGACAGCGCGATGATCGATCTGAACCGGCCCTGCACCGATTTCAGCCGTTCACGATCGACAACCGGCCAGTTCATCGTATGGACCGCAGCAATAAGGTCGACCAGTCGCGTTTCGTCGTCCCGGCTTCCGAACAGCCCGTAGGTCGTATCGGGAGGCACACTCGGCGGCTCCGTGATCCCCAGCCCGGCACGCGGAAACAGATGCGGCAGCAGCGTTTCGGAGAGTGTGCGGAAGTCGTGCGCCAGCAGGAACTCCGCAAACGCGGCGGTGACGTTGGAATAACCGGCCAGCCAGATGGCGTCGGCCCGATCGAGCCCCAGCGTCAGGGTGGGTGGATCGTCCTCCGCCGGCTGTTCGAGGCCGGGCGCACGGGGAATCCGGTTGATGCCCAGCGCCGGGCCGACGATGGCCCCGATGTTCTCTCCCTCTTCGGTCATCCCGTCTTCGTCGATATCGACAACGACCTTCATCAGATCGACCGGGATCACGTAGTCGCCCGCCACCCCGGCCTCCCGCAGCGTCTTCTGCGCCACGTCGAGATCGGCAACCAGCGTCTCCAGGATGACGCGCAGCGTGTCGTAGTCGAGCGGCTCGGGGCTTGGGTTGACCGGCACGTTGATGAGCATCGGGCCACGCACGCGGTCGGACAGGTCATAGCCGTGGCGGTACAGCGAGCGGCCAAAGGTCTGCACTGCCTATGTAAACTGCAGCAGTCCCTTGCCAAAGCGCGCTTCGGCATCCGCCCGCGCATCGAGTTCACCGATGCCCGCCTCGGAGGTGCCGGCGTAGAGGTGGCGCAGGGTGATATCCGCCCCCTCCCCCGCCACGGCCGGAAAGCTGAGGAGAGCGGCCATGATCACAGTCGTCAGTCTCAGCATGATCCACTCCGCAAGTTGCAGCACTACCTCGCGGCCAGCTCCAGCCACTCGTCTTCACTCAATACCATGATGCCCAGTTCGGTGGCCTGCTTCAGTTTGCTGCCGGCGCCGGGACCCGCCACGACGATGTCGGTGTTCTTCGACACCGATCCCGCGACCTTGGCACCGAGCCGCTCGGCCATCGCCTTGGCCTCGCCGCGCGTCAGCTTTTCGAGGCTGCCTGTGAACACCACCGTCTTGCCGGCCACTTCGGAGGTGGCGGAGACGTTGAGCACGTAAGGCTTAGGATGCACCTCGGCGAGCAGCCGATCGAGCACCTCGTCGTTCTGGGTGTTGCCGAAGAAATCGCTCAACGCCTCGATCACCGTGCCGCCGATCCCGTCGATCGACGGGAATACCGAGGCGGGCTCGTCGGGGTGCGCCGCGACGGCCTTGCCGACCTCGATCACGCGTTCGATGGTGCCGAAATTCTTGGCGAGCGCCGCAGCGGTGGTTTCGCCGATGTGGCGGATGCCCAGCGCGAAGATGAAGCGGTCGAGTTCGGGCTCGCGCCGCGCGTCGATGGCAGCGAACAGCTTGTCGAGACCCTCGTAGGTGCGCTCCTCGGCGGTCAGCACTTTCTTGCGCGTTACCCCCTTGGCCGCCTCGCGCTGCCGCGCCTGCGCCTCGCGCCGCTCGAACAGCGCCTGCTGCACCTCGGTGCGGCGTTCTTTGAGGGTGAAGATGTCCGCAGCGGTTTTCACCAGCCCCGAATTGAAAAACAGGTCGATGTTCTCTGCCCCCAGCCCCTCGATATCCATGGCGCCGCGCGACACGAAGTGGCGGAGGCGTTCGATCGCCTGGGCCGCACAGATCAGTTCGCCGGTACAGCGGCGCCGCGAATCCTCCTTGCCGGTCTTCTCGTTCAGCTCGCGCGTGGCAGGCGAACCGCAGACCGGACAGGTATGCGGAAATTCGTAGGGGACGGCATCGGCCGGGCGCTTCTCGAGGATGACGCGGACGATCTGCGGGATCACGTCACCGGCGCGCTGGATCAACACGGTGTCGCCGACGCGCACGTCGATCGGCTCGTCGCCACGGATCGGTGCGCCGGTCGAATCGATGCCCTTGATGTAGTCCTCGTTATGCAGCGTGACGTTCTCGACCACCACGCCGCCGACGCTTACCGGCGCGAGCCGTGCCACCGGCGCCAGCGTCCCGGTGCGGCCGACCTGGATGTCGATCCGCTCCACCGTGGTCATCGCCTGCTCGGCCGGGAACTTGTGCGCAACGGCCCAGCGCGGCTCGCCGCTCGAAAAGCCCCAGCGCTGCTGCAGGTCGAGCCGGTCGAGCTTGTAGACGACGCCGTCGATATCGTAACCGAGCGACGACCGCTTTTCCTCGATCGCCTTGTACTGCCCGATCAGGTCCTCGACGGTTTTCGCACGGACCATCCACGGGCTGATCTCGAACCCCCACTCGCCAAACTTCTGCACCGCCTCGTACTGGGTCGGTGCCGGATCCTCGGTGGTGGCGCCCCAGGCATAGGCGAAGAAACGCAGGTTGCGGCTTGCGGTGACGCTGGGGTCCTTCTGGCGCAACGACCCGGCGGCGGTATTGCGCGGGTTGACGTATTCCTGTCCGCCGACCGCGGCCGAGCGGGCCTTCAGCGCCTCGAACTCCGCATAGGTCATGTAGACCTCGCCGCGGATCTCGATGCTCTGCGGCCAGCCCGAGCCTTTCAGCTTTGGCGGGATGTCCTTGATGGTCCTGAGGTTGGCCGTGATGTCCTCGCCCACCGCGCCATCGCCGCGCGTCGCCCCCTGCACGAACACGCCGTTCTCGTAGCGCAGCGAGGCCGAGAGCCCGTCGATCTTCGGCTCGGCGGTGAACGCCAGTTCGAGGTCCTTGTCGCGATCGAAGAAACGCCGGGCACGCTCGATGAAGTCGACCACGTCCTCATCAGTATAGGCCTTGCCGAGGCTCAGCATCGGCACCGCGTGCCGCACTTTGCTGAACCCCTCGACCGGCGCACCAGCCACCTTGTCGGAGAGCGAATCATCGCGCTTGAGCTGCGGAAAGGCCGTCTCTATCGCCTGGTAGTCGCGCTTCATCGCGTCGTAGGCGGCGTCGGTGATGTCGGGGGCGTCGCGTTCGAAATAGGCCCGGTCGGCAGCCGCGAGCGCCTCGTGCAGGCGGTCCAGCTCCGCCTTGGCCTCAGCTTCGCTCAGCGATTCGATCTCGCGTCCGTCGGTGCTCACAATACCTCCGAGATGAGCTTGCCGGCCGCGGCACGGGCTTCGTCGGTGACCTTGGCGCCCGAAAGCATGCGCGCCACCTCTTCCTGCCGCGGCTTGCCGTCGAGCCGCCGGACATGGGTGCGCACGAACGCGCCCTCCTCTATCGCCTGCTTCTCGATCAGCAGGTGGCTCTGCGCCCGCGCCGCGACCTGCGGGGCGTGGGTCACGGTGAGCACCTGCACCTTCTGCGACAACCGGCCGAGCCGGCGGCCGATGGCATCGGCGACCGCACCGCCGACACCGGTGTCGATCTCGTCGAAGATCAGCACCGGAGCCGAGCCACGCTCCGCCAGCACCACCTTCAGCGCCAGCAGGAAGCGGCTGAGCTCACCACCCGAGGCCACCTTGAGCAGTGGCCCGGCGAGCGTTCCCGGGTTGGTCTGCACGTGGAAGGCCACATGGTCGTAGCCGGAGGCCGCCACGCGCCTGGGGTCCACCTGCAGGTCGACGATGAAGCGGGCGGCGCCGAGCTTGAGGTCCGGCAGTTCCTTGCCGACCGCCTTGCTCAGCTGCGCTGCGGCCTTCTCGCGGGCGGCACTGAGCTTGCCGGCCGCCTTGGCATAGGTATCCCGCGCCGCCGCCGCCCTCGTCTCGAGCGCCTTGAGCGATGCCTCGCCGGTGGTGAGCCGGTCGAGGTCGGTCTGGTAGCGCACCTGCACGTCGATGAGTCCGTCGACCGTGGTGTGGTGCTTGCGGGCCATGGCGCGCAGGGCGAACAGCCGCTCCTCCACCCGCTCCAGGTCAGCCGGGTCGAAGGCCATGTCGCGCTTCAGTCCTTCGAGCGCGTCGGCAGTGGTGTCGAGCGCGATCAGCGTGGCATCGAGCGCATCAACGATGGGCTGAAAGATCGCCGCCCCGGCCTCGGCCTTGCGCGACAGGCGCCGCATCAGGCTGGCCAGCGTCGGGCCAGGCGCCATCGGACCGTTGAGGATCTCGTCGGCGTCGCGCACCTCCTCGGCCGCCTTTTCCAGCGTCATCAGCCGCTGGCGGCGCTCGGCGAGGATGTCCTCCTCGCCCAGTTCCACCCCGAGCTCGCTGAGTTCGGCGACCGTATGGCGGGCATATTCCTCCTTGGCGGCGGCTTCCGCGATCAGCGCCCGCTGGCCTTCGACGGCGGCGTTGGCCTCCACCAGCGTCTCGTAGCCAGCATAGACCGCCCCGGCCATCGCCTCGTGGCCGCCGAACGTGTCGAGCGCCGCCCGGTGCGTCGCGGTATCGACCAGTGCCCGGTCGTCGTGCTGTCCGTGAATCTCGACCACCAGCGAGCCGATGGCGTGCAGCAATCCGGCCGAGACCGGCTGGTCGTTGATGAAGGCGCGGGTGCGGCCGTCGGGGAACTGCACGCGACGGAGGATGATGTCCTCGTCATCGGCGATGGCGTTCTCGCGCAGCGCCTCGCGCGCCGGATGCTCGCGCGGCAGTTGCAGCACCGCGACCACCTGCCCCGACTCGGCCCCTGCCCGCACCAGCGACGCATCGCCCCGCCCACCCAGCGCCAGCGTCAGCGCGTCGAGCAGGATGGACTTGCCCGCGCCGGTTTCGCCGGTAAGCGCAGTCAGGCCGGTATCGAGCGTAAGGTCGAGCTGGTCGATCAGCACGATGTTGCGAACCGAAAGCGCGCTGAGCATCACCAGCCTCGAAATAGCACCGCCGCGAACCCTGCGGATCGCGGCGGCAAATTAACCCGGCTCAGTAGAACAAACAAGCAACAAATGTTGTGGGTTCAGCCCTGACGCAGCCCTGCCAGTGCCGACCCCTGGTTGACTTCCGGCTTCACGCCCTGCTTGGCGAGCAGGTCATAGGCCTGCTTGTACCACTTCGACTTGGGGTAGTTGTGCCCGAGCACGGCGGCGGCAGTGGCCGCCTCGGAGGTGAGGCCGAGCGACAGGTTGGCTTCGGTGAGGCGGAACAGCGCCTCTTCCACATGGGTGGACGTCTGGAATTGCGTCGCCACGACCCTGAAGCGGTTAATGGCGGCGGCATACTGGCCCTGGCCGAGATAGTAGCGGCCGACCGACATTTCCTTGCCCGCCATCTGGTCCACGCCGATGGTCAGCTTGTCCTTGGCGTCCTTGGCGTAGTCGCTGTCCGGGTAGTTGGAGATCAGCAGCGAATAGGTCTCGTTGGCCTGCTGCGAAATCTTCTGGTCGCGGGTGATGTCCTTGATCTGGCCGAAATACGAATTGCCCTTGAGATAGAGCACGTAGGCCGTCTCCTTGGAGCCGGGGAACAGCGCCATGTAGCGGTCGGCCGCCAGGATGGCTTCGTCGAACTTGCCGATTCGGTAGTTCGCGTAGACCGCCATCAGCTTCGCCTTCTCGTTGAACTCCGAGTAGGGATGCTGCCGCTCGAGTTTCTCGAGCGTCTGGACCGCCGTGTTGTAGCGCTGTGCGTCCATTTCGCTGAGCGCCTGCTGGTACAGGGTCTGCGGCGGAATGATCTCTTCTTCCTTGAGCTTGGGCTGGCCGAAGAGGTTGCAGCCGGCAAGCAGCACCACGAGGGCGCCGACGCTCGCCATGCGAACGAAGCGACGCGAAAAACCAATGTGCTGAGTGATGGTCAAAACCGGCCCCATTCCCTGAACGCAATGCCCTTAACTTGTCAGGGCGGACTACTGGCAAATAAGTTCAAAACTGTGGCGGGACGTTAGCCGACCGACCGCAGGTATGGCCGAACGGCGATGCCTTCCGGCATATCGTCGAGCCCGTCGAAGGCATAGGGCAACTCATCGGCCGTGACGACCTCATAGTTGGCCTCCGACGCGAACAGCCCATGCAGGACCAGGGCATTGAGGGCGTGACCGCCCTTGTAGGAGCGGAACCGGCCGTAGATCGGCAGGCCACACAGCGCCAGATCGCCGATGGCATCGAGCAGCTTGTGGCGGACGAATTCGTCCTCGTAGCGCAGCCCGCCGGGGTTGAGGATACGATCCTCATGCACGGTAATGGAGTTTTCCATCGACGAGCCCAGCGCATAGCCGGCCTGGCGGAGAATCTTGGCGTCGCGCACGAACCCGAACGTGCGGGCGCGGCTGACATCGTCGTGATATTTGCGCGGCGTCCAGTCGAAGATCATGCGCTGCCGGCCGATGACCCGGCTGTCGAAATCGATCTCGAGGTCGAACAGGCGACCGCTATAGGGCTCGAGCGCGGCCGAGGCCTCGTTGTTGCGGACGAGAACCTGCCGGATGATCTTGATGTAGCGGCGCGCCGCCGGCTGGATATCGAGCCCCACCGACATGATCGCATCGACGAACGGCCAGGCGCTGCCATCGAGGATCGGGCACTCGGGGCCGTTGAGGATGATGTGGGCGTTATCGACGCCGAGGCCGGAAAGGGCCGACACCACATGTTCCACCGTCGCGACGGACACCGAGTCGCCGAGGTCGATTGTGGTGCACAGCGTCGTGCGGGTGACGCGGGAAAAGTGCACCGGAACCGGGCCGTGCTTGCGGCCATCGTCGAGGATGCGGGTGATGGTGTAGCCCGAGTCAGGCGCGGCAGGCTCGAGCACAAGCGTGACAGGAGCGCCGGAGTGGACGCCCAGGCCGCTGAATTCGAGGGCATCGGCCAAGGTCCGCTGCCGCGTCGAAAGTTTATTCATGCTCTAAGGACTCCCGCCCCGTCCACGACCCGAAGCAGTCATAGACAATAAAATCCCGGCGCGGAAGCCGCACCGGGATGCCTTCGCAAGGGGTTCCCCCGCGTTCCTTACCCGTGCTTCCGCAGGAACGACGGGATCTCGATGTGCTCTTTCTGCTGAGCCTGCGGCTGCTGCCGGCCCTGCGGGTCGAGCGAGCCGCGCGCACCTTCTGGTGCACCGGAAACACGCGGATTCCGGGAGGCTCCAGCCTCGATAGCGCTGCGAGCGGCCGCATCGTCGGCGGTAGGTTCGGCGGCATGAGCCGGGCGCGCCGGCTCGTTCGAGCGGAGGTTCAGGCCGACATTGGAGGCCAGCCGCTTGAACAGGGCACGCGCATTGCGCGGCTCCTCGACCTGCTTTTCTTGCTCGTTGAGTGACCGTCGAGCAACAGCAGGCAGCTCTTCGGTGCGCGGCATCCGGCGCTGACCGTCCGGGCGCTCGGCCGAAGAGGGCACATAGACGCTCGGAATGGGCGCATCGATGAGGCGCGGGGTCTCTTCAAGCTGATGGTGAGTCGCCGTTACGGACGGGATGTAGGGCTCGACGGTGATGCCGTCATCTTCCTGGTGATAGTCGTACTGAGCCTCGGAAGCATGGCTGATCGCCTCGGCGACAGCGGCCTGCACCTGGGTCTCGAGTTCAGACTCCTGTTCGTAGGCGGGCTCCGGCTCGGCTTCAGCGTAATGCGTGACCTGGGCCTGCGCCGGCTGACGCTCCGCCGCGGCGCGCATGGCAGAGGCGGTGAGCGGCGTGCGGGTCGGGTTGGCCTTCATCGGCTCGAGGGCCTGCACCATGGTCGCATCGGTGCCCGTGGCAACGACCGACACGCGGATGGTGCCGCTCATGTCCGGATCGTAGGTGGCGCCGAGGATGATGTTGCAGTCGGGGTCGACTTCCTCGCGGATGCGGCTGGCGGCCTCATCCACTTCATACAGCGTCAGGTCGGGCCCGCCGGTGATCGAGATGAGGAGGCCACGCGCACCGTGCATCGACACGTCGTCGAGCAGCGGGTTGGCGATGGCGGCTTCTGCCGCGTGGCGGGCACGATCGTCGCCCGAGGCTTCGCCTGTGCCCATCATCGCCTTGCCCATGCCACGCATCACGGCGCGGACGTCGGCAAAATCGAGGTTGATCAGGCCTTCCTTGACCATCAGGTCGGTGATGCAGGCAACACCGGAGTAGAGCACCTGGTCCGCCATCTTGAAGGCGTCCGCAAAGGTGGTCTTCTCATTGGCGACACGGAAGAGGTTCTGGTTCGGTATGACGATCAGCGTATCGACATGCCGGTGCAGTTCGTCGATGCCATCCTCGGCGAGGCGGGCGCGACGGTTGCCTTCGAAGGTGAACGGCTTGGTGACGACGCCGACGGTCAGGATGCCCTGCTCGCGGGCCGCACGGGCCACGACCGGAGCCGCACCGGTACCGGTGCCGCCACCCATGCCGGCGGTGATGAACACCATGTGGGCGCCGCTGAGGTGGTCGTTGATCTCGTCGTAGCTCTCTTCGGCTGCGGCGCGACCGACTTCAGGATGCGAGCCGGCTCCGAGGCCTTCGGTGACCGAAACCCCCAGCTGGATGATGCGCTGGGCGCTCGAAAGCGCGAGGGCCTGGGCGTCGGTATTGGCGCAGACAAAGTCCACCCCACTGAGGCCCGACGCGATCATGTTGTTGACCGCGTTCCCCCCGGCACCGCCCACACCGAACACGGTGATCCGCGGCTTCAATTCCTGAATATCGGGGATGGTGAGATTGATGGTCATCGAGGGCCCCATGGCGTGGCGTGTGCGACAAGTATTAGTCGCCAATTCGTTAATCAGACCCTAACAATGCACTCGAACGGGTTAACGTGATCGCAAATTGCAAGCGGACACGGGGTGCTGCTTACGACTGGTTAAGCATGGCCGCCGCGGTCAGAGGCCGATCGTCTTCCGCCGCCGGCCGACTCAAGCGGCGTCCCAGATTGATGCACGGGACCTCGATGACCTGGTACGCGAGGGCTGACACAGCGGCCGAAAGCAGCAGCACCGCAGCGAGGGTCACGAAGAGGTTGGCGTGCAGCCAAGCCATCGCCGGCAACACTGCCGCAAGCCAGAGAAGCGCCGCCATGAGCGGTCGGTGCAGCAGGTAGAACGAATAGCTCAATCGCCCCAGCCAGACGAGCGGCGCCCAAGTCGGTTTCAGCCAGAAGCACAAGATAAGGAAGAGCACGACACCGATGGCACGGGTGCTCTCAATGTCGAGATAGCGCCAGCCAAGCTGGCCATCCGGACCACTCGTAAAACTCATCCAGACGAGGACGATCGCCCAAAGGCCGAACTGGAACAGCAGGACCGAACGAGCCGTCCCCGGCCCCAGCTCGCCGTCGTGCCACTTGCGGAGCAGGGCGCTGGCGAACATGAGCGACAGGTGCATCGGCATCTCCCGGTAGTAGAGGAAGAGCAGCGGGTTGGCTGTCGCCCTGACGCCGTCGACGTAGCCAGCGATGAACAGGACCGCGAGCGCCAGGCTGACGCCTGCCAGCGCGCCCGCCCGGTCCAGCAAACCCGCCGCGAACAGCCCGGCACAGAGCACGTAGAACACCAACTCGGTCAGCAGCGTCCAGTAGAGCCCCTCGAGCATCGGCTGGCCGAAGGGCTGCGGCGCCATGGTGATGTTGGCGAGAATTGCCAGTCCGTCTACCTCCATGCCCCACAGCCACCATGAGAGAAGGAGCGAAGCGACGATCGACACCCAGAACGCCGGATAGAGGCGCAGGAAGCGGCCGATGAAAAAGCGCCGCAGTTCCCGGTCGCGCGGCTGGCCCGCCCTGAGGCTCGCCGGGATAACGAAACCGGAGATCATGAAGAACAGCATCACGCCGATGCCACCGACGTTGAGGTCGAGTGCCAGCTCGCCGAACCAGCCGCGGCTGCCAACGGGCATGTCTTCGGTGACGTGGATCCAGAGCACCAGCAGCGCTGCGATGGCGCGCATGGCGTCGATATGCACGAGGCGGTCGGGTGGGGGGCGGCTCATGCGGGAGACCATGCATGGCCGGCTTTAAGGCCGAGTAGCGACGGAGCCTAAAAACTCGTCTTGAGCCAGGTGCCGACGCGGGCGAAGTAGCCGTCGGTGCCGGTGAGCTTGGCGACCCGGCGGGGCTCGGAGTACTCCTGCCCGCACACCTGCGGGTAGATCAGCATGCCGGCGACCGCGGCGAAGGCCGGGCCCTTGGCCATGTCCGGCAGGCCGGAGATGCCGAGCGGGCGACCATTGCGGACGTTACGGGCGAGAATCCGGCGCGCCACCTCCGGCAGGCCATTGAGGTCAGACCCACCGCCGGTGATGACGAAGCGGCGGCCGCAGATATCCATCATGCCGGTCGCCTGCATCCGGTCCCGGACGGCGGTCAGCACTTCCTCGACCCGCGGCCGGATGATGCGAGTGATGTGCGAACGCGGAATCTGGCCCGGCGCTTCGTCGCGCGTCGCTCCGACCGGCGTAATCGGGATCATTTCGCGATCGTCGGTCTGGCCGGGCAGCACCGAGCCATACATGGTCTTCAGCCGCTCGGCGTCGGCGATGCCGACGGACAGGTGCCGGGCGATATCGAGCGTCAGGTGGTGGCCGCCGATTGCAATGGCGTCGGCATAGACCAGGTGCCCTTCGGCAAAGACCGACACGGTGGTGGTGGCGCCACCGAAATCGATGCAGGCGACACCCAGCGAGCTCTCATCGTCGACCAGCGTCGAGAGACCCGAGGCGTAGGGGGTGGCGGTCAGCGCCTCGATCTGCAAGTGGCAGCGGTGCAGCACCAGCTCGACATTGCGCATCGCGAGAGTTTCGGCCGAGACGCAGGCGACATCGACCGACAACCGCTCGCCGACCATGCCGCGCGGGTCCTTGACGCCCTTCTGGCCATCGAGCGCGTAGCCGATCGGCATCGCGTGGATGATCGAGCGTTCGGGACGCACCGAGCGTTCGTTGACGGCGCGCAGCACCCGCTGCACGTCGGCCCGCTCCACTTCCTGGCCGCCGAGGTTGACGGTGGCCGAGAAGGTCACGGAGCCGAGACGCCCGGCAGTCACGTTGACGATGACGGACTGCACGGTCACGCCGGCCGCCCGCTCGGCCATGCCGACGACGGTGCGCACGGCCTGCTCGGCCTTGTCGAGATCGGTGACGACGCCCGACTTGATGCCGGCCGACGGACCATAGCCGAAGCCGATCACCTCGATATTGTGCGTGCGCCCGCGCAGCGTCTTGCCTTCGGGGCGCGGCACGAGGCGCGCGATGATGCAGCAGATCTTGGTCGACCCGATATCGAGCACGCTCACCAGCGAGGTCTTGCCCGGCGGCAGCGGCTTGAGCCGGGCGGTCATGGCGTCGGTCATCATCATGGTCAGGGTGTTCCAGTGGCCTTTTTCGGCTTGCCCGAGCTTGCAGCGATCTGCTCGCGAGCGAGTTCGCCCGGCTTCAGCGTGACGACACCCGAGACGCGCAGGTCGATCTCGGTGACGTCGCGGTCGAGCAGTTGGTACTGAGCCTGGTAGATCTCGAGCCGATCGAGGGCCTGTGCCACCGCCGTCTCGGGCAGCTGTACCCTGAGCCCGTTGCGGTAGATCAGGTCCCACCGGCGGTCGCCGATGCGCGACAGCGCCGCCAGCCCCTCGCCGATTCGTCCATAGCGCGACAGCAGGCGAACCATCGGCACGGCGTCGTCGGAGGCGCCCTGCCCGATCACCAGCGGCAATTCGGTATAGGACGCGATGTCGGTGCCGATCTTGTCGCCGCGCTCGTCGATCAGCCACGTCGTGCTGCCGATGCGCCAGCGCAACACCGGCTGCTTTTCGACGATCGAGACGATGATGCGGTTGGGATAGACCTTCCGGACCGTCGCCGACTGCACCGAACGCAGCCATTGCAGCCGCGCCTGCGCCTTCTGGGCGTCGAAGGTCAGCGTCGAGTTGCCGGTGCCGACGGTCAGCAGCGTGATGATGTCGGCGTCCGCGGCCAGGACCTGGCCGGAAATCTCGATCGAGGTGATGCCGAAGCCCGCCGCGGCGAACTCGCCCTGCACGAACCTGAAGGCAGTCGCCCCGCCCTCCCAGATCATGTCCCGCGCGGCAATCAGCCCGCCGAAGGCGAGCACCGCCATTACGGCGGCGAAGATCTGGACGATCCGCTGCTTGTGCAGCACCCAGATGTGGTTGGCGCGGACCAGCGCTTTGCGCGCGGTGGGCGAAACGACGGCGGGGAACTGGCGCGGATCGACCGGCCGGGCATTGGCGAAACCTTGTGCCCCTACCTGTTGCAACTCGCATCCTCCACCAACCAGGACACCAGCTCCTCGAAGCTGTGCCCCGCATGGCGGGCCTGCTCGGGAGCTAGCGACGTCTCGGTCATGCCTGGCTGGGTGTTGATTTCGAGGCAGACGAGTTCGCCGTCCACCCCGGCCCGGTCGTTGTAGCGGAAGTCACTCCGCGTCACGCCTCGGCACCCAAGCGCAGCATGCGCCTTGAGTGCTATTTTCTGCACTTTGTCGTAAATTTCCGGTTTAATTTGTGCGGGAATAATGTGGTTCGAGCCGCCCTTGGCGTACTTGGCCTCGAAATTGTAGAAGCTGAGGTCGGTCACGATCTCGGTGACGCCCAGCGCCACGTCGCCCATCACCGCGCAGGTGAGGTCGCGTCCCGGAACATAGCGCTCCACCATCACGTCTTCGCCGGCATTCCAGTCCTCGCGCAGGATCTCCTGCGGCGGGTGGCTCATGTCGGCCTTGACGATGAACACCCCGACGCTCGAGCCATCGGCCACCGGCTTGATCACATAGGGCGGCTCCATCACGTGGGCCCGGGCCACCTGGGCGCGGTTGACGATCAGGTGGTCGGTCACCGGAATGCCGACCGCCTTGAACATGATCTTGGCCTGGTGCTTGTTCATCGCCAGCGCCGAAGCCAGCACGCCCGAATGCGTATACGGAATACGGAGGAACTCGAGCACGCCCTGGATGGTGCCGTCCTCGCCATAGGGGCCGTGCAGCGCATTGAAGGCGACGTCCGGCTGCAGGTCACGCAGGCGCTCGGCAATATCGAAGCCGACGTCGACGTCGGTGACCCGATAGCCGGCGCGTTGCAGCGCATCCGAACACTGCCGGCCCGAGGACAGCGACACCTGGCGTTCGTTGGAAACTCCGCCCATCAGGACCGCGACGTGCTTGCTCATGCGTCGGGCTCCTTGCCGATCAGCTTGCCGAGTTCCGCCGGCAGCGCCGCGGCCCACTGGGTGATGTTGCCGGCACCGAGGCAGACGACATAGTCGCCGTCCTGCGCCCGCGCGGCAATCAGTGGGGCCAGCGCTTCGGGCCGATCGATGACCCGCGCGTCGCGGTGGCCGCGGGCCCGGATACGCGACACCAGTTCCTCGTGCGTCACCCCGTCGATCGGGGCTTCGCCCGCCGCATAGATTGGCGCGACGATGACGGTGTCGGCATCGTTGAAGCAGGCGGCGAATTCGTTGAACAGGTCGTTGACCCGGCTGTAGCGGTGCGGCTGCACCACGGCGATGACGTCGCGCCGCGTCGATTGCCGCGCCGCCCGCAGCACCGCGGAAATCTCCACCGGGTGGTGGCCATAGTCGTCGATGACCGTGATGCCACCGACCGAGCCCGTCTTGGTGAAGCGCCGCTTCACTCCCGAGAACGTCTTCAGGCCTTTGCGGATCGCCTCGGCCGGCACCTTCAGCTGATCGGCGACGGCGATCGCCGCGGTGGCGTTCAGCGCATTGTGCTCGCCCGGCATCGGCAGTTCGAGCCCCTCGATCCGGAGGTGGGTCATGCGGATGCGGTCGCGGATTTCCACCGAGAAATGCTGCACGCCGTCACGGTTCTCGAGGTCGACCAGCCGCACATCGGCCTGCGGGTTGCGACCGTAAGTGATCACTCGGCGGTCGCGGATCTGCCCGACCAGCGCCTGCACCTCGGGATGATCGAGGCACATCACGGCAAAGCCGTAGAACGGCACGTTCTCGACGAAGTTGATGAAGGCCTGCTTCACCTTCTCGAAGTCGCCATAGTAGTCGAGGTGCTCGGGATCGACATTGGTGACGATGGCCACATCGGCCGGCAGTTTGACGAAGGTGCCGTCCGACTCATCGGCCTCGACCACCATCCACTCGCCGCCGCCGAGGCGGGCATTGGTGCCGTAGGCGTTGATGATGCCGCCATTGATGACGGTGGGGTCGAGGTTGCCGGCATCGAGCAGCGCCGCAACGAGCGTCGTGGTGGTGGTCTTGCCATGCGTGCCGCCAATGGCGATGGCGTTCTTGAACCGCATGATCTCGGCCAGCATCTCGGCACGACGCACCACCGGCAGACCCCGGGCGCGCGCGGCGGCCAGCTCCGGATTGCCCTTCTTGATCGCCGACGAGATGACGACGACGGCCGCGTCCTTGAGGTTGTCGGCCGCCTGGCCGATCGCCACCTCGATGCCCATCGAGCGGAGCCGCTGCACGTTGGGATTCTCGGCACTGTCGGAGCCGCGGACCTTGTAGCCCTGGTTGTGCAGGATTTCGGCAATGCCGCTCATGCCGATGCCGCCGATACCGACGAAGTGCACCGGACCGATATCGCGCGGCATCTTCATGAGGCATTTCCCTTCTGGGCGAGACGTTCAGCGACGTCCGCGAGTTTGACGACAGCGTCCGGCTGTCCGAGCGACCGGGCGGCAGCGGCCGCGCGCGGCAACACGGCCGGGTCACTCAAAAGTGAGGCAAGACGGGTGCCCAGCGATTGGGGCGTAAGCGTGGCCTGCTCCATGATCCAGCCGGCCCCAGCCGTCTCCATGACCAGCGCATTGTTCTTCTGGTCGGCATCGAGCGCGCCGGGCAGCGGCACGAGGATGGCCGGGCGGCCGAGCACCGTCAGTTCGGCGATTGTCGAGGCGCCGGAACGGGCGATCACCAGGTGCGAGGCGGCAATCCGCTCCGGCAGGTCGGTGAAGAACTGCTGCAACTCGACGTTCACCTTGGCGGTGCGGTAGGACTCGGCGACGCGATCGAGGTCTTCGGCGCGGCATTGCTGGACGAGGCGGAGCCGCTGACGGATGGCGTCGGGCAGCGCGGCAATCGCGGCGGGCATGACGTCGGAGAAAATGCGCGCCCCCTGGCTGCCACCGGTGACCACCACTCGGATGGGACCATCGGCGCTGAATTCCGGATAGGGCGTGCCGGCTACGGCGACGACGCGGTCGCGGACCGGGTTGCCGGTCAGCGTGGTCTTGCCGGCGAACGCTTCGACCTTCAGCGTCCGCGCAAAGCTGAGCGCGATCCGGTTGGCGAAGCGTGCCAGGGCGCGATTGGCGCGGCCCATGACGGCGTTCTGTTCGTGCAGCACACCCGGGATGCCGAGCAGCCGCGCCGCAAGGAACGGCGGGAACACCGGGTAGCCGCCGAAGCCGATCACTGCAGCGGGGCGAACCGACGATAGCTTGCCCAAGGCGATGGCTGTCCCCCACAGGATCGTGCATCCGGCGATGACGAACTTCACCGGGTTGCGCACCGACGGCGTTGCCGAAGGAACGACATGGGTCTGGCTGGCCGGGAACTTGTCGCCATAGGCGGCGACGCGATGGTCGGTCATCAGCTGGATGTCGTGGCCCCGCCGGCGCAGCTCCTGCGCCAGCGCCATGGCCGGGAAGAGATGCCCTCCCGTGCCGCCTGCCATTAGGACAAATGTGCTCATTCGGCGGGGCTTAGCACCGGGCTGCGGTAGACGGGAAGCCCCGTCACCAGCCGCTCCTCGGGTCGCTTGCGGGTGAAGGCCAGCATCAGCCCCATGCCGAAGGCGACGGCCAGCATCGAGGTCCCGCCGTAAGAGACGAAGGGCAGCGTCATGCCCTTGGGCGGGATGAGATTGAGGTTCACCGCCAGGTTGATGCCCGACTGCAGCCCGAACTGGATGGCCAGCGTCGAGGCGGCCAGGCGGGCGAACAGGCTCGACTGCTGCTGCGCCCCGAGCAGCGCCCGGATCACGATGAAGCCGATCAGTGCCACGAGGCAGAGGCAGAAGAGGATGCCGAACTCACCGGCCGCTGCCGAGAACACATAGTCGGCGTGCGCGTCCGGAATCACCTTCTTGGCCATCGACTCGCCCGGACCACGGCCAAACCAGCCCCCCTCGAGCAGCGAGTTGAGCGCCTTGTCCATCTGGTAGGAGCCATGGACGCTGTCCTCGGGGCTGAGGAAGCTGTCGATGCGCTTGGCGAAGTGCGGAAAGAACGTATAGGCGGCGAACAGCAGCCCAACCGCGCCCGCGCCGAGGCCGATGATGAAAAGCCAGGAGATGCCGGACAGGAACAGCATCGCCCCCCACGTGGCCAGCACCAGCGCGCTTTGCCCGATATCGGGCTGCAGCAGCAGCCCCAGTACGATGACCCCCATGATGCCGGTGGCGATGATCCGGGCCGGCACGCCCTTCTGTTTCATGCTTTCGGCAAACAGCCATGCGCCGATCACGGCGAAGGCCGGCTTGACGAACTCGGAGGGCTGGATGGTGTTGCCGGCAATGGAAATCCACCGCTTGGCGCCCTTCACCTCGACCCCGAAGCGGAGGGTGAGCCAGAGCAGCAGCACGGACACGACAAGCGTCCCGAGGGCCACCCAGCGCGCGGCGCGGTGCGGCAGTATCGATGCGCCAATCATCACCGGCACGGCAAGCGCCGCGAACATCGCCTGGCGGATGATGAAGTACCACGGACTGAGCCCGATGCGCTCGGCCACTGGCGGGCTCGCGGCAAAGCTCAGCATCACGCCGGCCATCAGCAGCAGAATCAGGGCGGCAAGCAGCCCCTTGTCGATCGTCCACCACCACTCGGCGATGGGCGTCTTGCGCTCGCGTGCAAACATTGTTCGTGACGCCGCCCAGCCCGGCAGCGCTCCCCGTACGCAACTACGGGCAGACTCTACGGCGCGGATGGTTACAAAGTTCGGAACAAGAATCGCGTTTTGCGAATCCGTGATCGCCCGCCGAATACTCCCGAGCCCCCCACTTACCCTCCCAACACCCACTGTCACCCCGGCGAAGGCCGGGGCCCATCCTGATTGCTCGGATCAGCACCGCAAGGCCTTAACGCCCCCGACGTGTCATCCCTGCGAAAGCAGGGACCCAACTCGAAATCCGCGCTGCTGGTAAGGTGGGTCCCTGCTTCCGCAGGGACGACAGCGTTGTAGAAAAGCACAACCCACAGAGTACCTTATGCACTTATCCTCGCGATTTCGGGCCGTGGGATGATGCGCTCATCCGCTGCACCGAAGCGAGATCATGACGAGTGGTTGGTGCGGGGGAAGTTGGGTGGTCCGGGAGTCGTTCCGGGCCA